>JAFRBA010000202.1 GCA_017405115.1 Kiritimatiellia bacterium | reverse complement strand
CATGTCGTCCTTGACGCCCGCGCCCGCGAGCAGCATCTGCCTGCCGGACACCCGCGAGGTGACGTGGTGCAGCGCGTCGCGGTCCGTGAACTTGATCCTCCTTGTCCTTGCCATATGGCCCTCTCCTTTCGCTTGTGGTTGCGTTCGCCCGGCGGGGACAGTCCCCGCAGGACGTGAGCATAATACCACAGTTTTGGGAGAGAATTATTTCCGCACGATTAGCACCTTGGAGGGACTGTCCCCAGCATGCGGGGGGTTGTTCCCAGCAGGCAGGGTGAGGGAATGTCCCCAAGCCACACGGCAGGCCAACATATACCAGCATATTTCCATATGAAATCTGCACAATCCGCCACATTAGAGCCCATCCTCGAGGGGACTGTCCCCGATTGGATTGGGTTGGAGCAGTGGCGCAGGAGCAAAGGCGACGCGAGTGAATTGCGCATCCTCGCGGATGCGCCCCAAATTCCAACTTCAGTCGCTACCTGGCCTCGAGCATGACGGACTGCCACGGCATGAGGGTGAACGACGCGGTTGCGCCGGACGTCTCGACCGCGACGTCGCCGCAGAGAAACGCCGATACCGAACTTGCCCCTGGCACCGTCGCCTCCACGCGATTCTCCGCCCAGCCCGGGTTCGTGAAAGTGAGAACCTTCGAGCCGTCCACGCGCACGAGCTCCGCGACACGTATTGCCGGACATGCCTCGTCGTCGGACTTGCCGACCTGCACATACGGCTTCACGCCGTACGGCTCGAGCATCTTCATGACGCGCCGTCGTAGCGCGGCGTTCCCCTCCGCACGCGCATATGCCGGGAACGCGCTGAACGCAAATGCGTACGCATCGCCCTTTCCGAAGCGGTTGTGCAGGACAAGCGCGCGTTCGCCGTCGCGTTCGACGACCTCGGCGGTGGTCGGCGTCACTATGTCGAGGAAGGTCGAAAGCGGTATGCCGTAGGCGTTGACCCTGGGCAGATGCGACTCGTGCTCGAGATACTGGCTTTCCTCCTTCTCGAACCCGAACACCTTGTCCAGCCCGCCGCCAGGCAGAAGTCGCCAAGCGCGTCCGTCGGTCTGCTTGAAGGCGAGGTTGTGGTCGGCCACCACGCATCCGCCGCGCTCCACGAAGCGCCTTATGCCCGCGCAGGCGTCGGCGTCGAGCGCGTACGAAAACGGCAGCACCAGCGCCCGGAGCGACGGGTCGAGCCCGTCGCGCACCATGTCGACGGTCACGACCTGCGGAGTCACGTAGGCGTCGAGGAAAAGGCGCACGGCCCCGGTCTCCGCGTCGCGTATCTGCTGCGCAACGTTGTCGGTGTCGGAGAACACCGCGCCGGAATGCAGAATCGCGACCTGCGGCCTGCGTTCGGCGTCCGCGAGGCGCCTGCCAAGCGCGGCCACTTCGGCAGCCAGGCGGCCGCCGGCCACAGCACGCGGCAGGGGCTTGCCGTCCGCCCGGCACAGGCCGAAGTTGCCGGCCTCGAAGTCGGTGAGGCGCGGACGCCAGCACCAGTACATCACGCCCTTCGCCCCGAGCCCGGCGCACTGCACCACCTCGCTCAGCATCTCGACTATGCCGGGGGTGGCGCGGTCGTAGCTGTAGCCCCGGCTTCCGCCCGTCTGCTCGACGACGAAGAACGTCTTCCCCTCGCGGGCGGCGACGGACGCCGCCACCGTCATGGACACCTCGAGGCGCACCCCAGGGCGTATGAAACAGCTGGCGCCCACGATGTCGGCGGACTTGCCAAGCGTCCACACGTCGTTCACCACCCCGCCCGGAGAGAGCCTGCAGAACATCTCGACGATCGTCGGCTGCGTTGCGCCGCCCTGCTTCAGAAGCGAATCCGCCCACTTTATGTTCCTAGCGAAGTTCCTCGACATGAAGTTCCCCCAGTCGCTCCACGCGGCATACCCGCCGAGATGGCCAAGCGCCCCGCGCGGCGGACGCACCGACTCGAAGTCCGCAAAGTCCACTGGTCCCTCGGTGCCCCACGCCGCGTTGAGGCGGCCGATTTCGCCGTACTTCTCCCTCAGCCACGAGCGAAATCGCGCCAACGTGTGCTCGCAGAAGCATATCGGAAGACCGTGCGGGCTGGAGAGCACCGGCTCGCCCCACACCACCCAGCCTGCCACCCGGCGGTCTCCGCCGTAGTGCACGGCAAGGGCCTTAAGGTACCTCTCGGCGCGGTCGCGGTACCACGGGTCGTCGAGGCACGGCACGTTGTGGATGCTCTTGAATGGGATGGCGAAGCCGTCGCTGTCCACGAACCCGCGCCCCTTGTATTCGTTCTCCATCCAGGCGGGCATATGGTAGCCGACGGTGTTCTGCGTGGCCACGTTGAGGATGGCGTGAAGACCGTTCGATGCGCACAGCTCGACAAGCCGGTCGGTCTCGGAGAAGTCGTAGACGTCCTTCTCCTTCTCGATGCGGCTCCATTCGCAGAAGCCGTGAAGGCACTCGTAACCGAGCTCCCTCATCTTGGCGAGGTCGGCCGGCCATTCCGACGAGTCCGCCGCCTCCGTTCGGCAGAACGGGGCGAACATGCTGCCGACGACGACCTTGTCGTCTACGACGCGGACGCCGGAAGCCTCAGCCGGCGGGAAGAAGGCCGCCGCAAACGCAGCGCCGACCAGAATGCTTGCACATCTACTTTGCTTCATCATTGTGCCTTTCTCGTTGCATTGCACGTCACTGCCGATCATCCCCGGCGGCGGAAAGCTCGTCGATGCATTCCAGCAGACGGCGCGGAAGGTGGAAGAAACCCTTGCGCACGTTTCCCTTGTACGAATGGGCCCTCCTGCCCTCGACAGGCGCATACGCGAACCATTCGGGGAAGCTGGGATCCCGGAAGTTCTCCCAGTCGTATGCGTCGACGAGGCGGAACCGATCGAGGAATCGCGAGTCGCCCGTCAGGCGCCAGCCGCGCAGCATCGCCGTGGCCGCTTCACAGCTGGCCCACCACGTCTTGAGCATCCAGTCCGTCTTGTCGACGGGCTTTCCGCATGCGTCGCGGTATACGAACCCCCCGCCGCGTTCGGCGTCCCACCCGAAGTCGAACATCCTGAGCGCGGTGTCTCTGGCGAAATCGAGATGCTCGCGGCGGCCGCCTGCCGCGATGTGTGCGAAGAGGAAGCTCATCGCCTCGACCGCGTGCCCGGGGTTGACGAATCGCCCGTACTGCGAGTCCATGTCGAACGACCAGTCCGCCCGCACCCTCTCCATCAGAAGCCCCGTCTTCGGCTCCCTGAACCGCCGCATCTCCGCAGCGAGCCGTTCGGCCTCGTCCATGAACGCTCCGGCGAACGCGCCGTTGAACACGTTCGCCACGTTGAGCCCTATGACGCGGTGCGCCAGCTGGCGGTATGACGTCTCGTGGCCATTTGCAAGACGCCAGTACGCGGCGCGGCACGAGAGCGCCTCCGCGCGGTACCGCTCATCCCCGGTCGCCTTGAAGAGCTCCGCGCAGGCCATGGCGGCGAAGGCGCTGGTGAACACCTCGGATCCGTCCGTCGCCGTCGTCCCCTCCGTGCCGGCGCGGTTGAGGCGCGTGCGGTACGAGCCGTCCGGCAGGCGCCCCTTCGCGAAGAGGAAGTCGTAGCCGTGCCGCGCCAGGTCGACCCACTCGGGCTTCCTTCCGTTGTGGTTCGCGAGCGCGGCGAACATGTAGACCTCGCGCCACTCCAGCCACATGTCCTTGAAGGTGTCGTACACCGCGCCGTCCCTGCCGAGGCAGTGCAGGTATCCGCCGCACTCGCGGTCTATGGAATGCCTCTCCCAGAAAGGCACGATGCGGTCGTAGAGCTCCCTCTCGTAGCGCATGCGCACTTCCTCCGGCCAGCGGACGGACGAGGCGTCATTCCCGCCATGCACGACGAGTCGATAGGCCAAATCAAGGGTCTCGCCTTTCCTTAGCGCGACAGGCCCGGCATAGAGAGGCGACGGGTTGACCATCCGCTTGTCGGGCCATACATAGAAACGCGCCGTGTCCGGCCCGGCGAGCTGCGTGAACGTAACGCCCTCGCCGCTAATGGGATTGGCAAGTTCGAGGCTCATGCGCTCGACGCCGGTAACGGCGGCAGGCGTAGCGCCGCCATGAGACCCGCGCACTTCAAAGGACTTCGCGGCGGCGGGGTCGAGCCTCAGCGTGAGGCCGGCGTATCCACCGCCCCACTTCCCCGTCGCCGTGGAGCCGTGCGGCGGAGTGCGGTCGAGCGTAACGTCTTCGCGAGCCGTGAACCTGTGGCGGAACGTGACCGCATAGCCGCCGTTCGCGTCCGGCTGGCCGAACTCCACCGTGCGCGCCTCGTCCAGCACGGTCTCGCCACCGGCCCGCGGTCCGTACGATAGGTCGAGCGACACCTTGCAGGCGGCGCCGTCGCAGGCTATCGACTTCTTTACCACGCGTGTGCGGCCCTCAGGCTCGCATCCCCTTCTCCTTTCGTCCGCAGGTTCCCAGTAGTTGACTCCATTGATGTACTTCCACGAGAACCAGCAGCCGAGATGCCACACGTGGTCCGCCGGGCGCAAGCCGGTGAGAGGCGCTCCGGACGGCAGCAGCATCGGGTGTATGAACGGGCGTCCCTCCGGCGTGTCGATCTCGAAGTTCCAGACTGTGCTGCCGTCGCACACTAGGCGAACACCTGTCGCCGTCTGCTCGCACCTATAGCCAAGGCCGTTGAGCCGCCCCAGCACGCCGGCGAGCCACAGCATCGGCGCCTGGCCGTGTGGATCCCCGTTCGCCCTTCCGCGCGCAAGGTAGTATGCGCGGTCGTTCTTCTTGTCGGTGCCCACGCAGACGTCCGAGATGTTGCCAAAGCCGTCGAGCCGGTCGCAGAGAGCGCACCAGGCGCGGCGAACCGAGCGGCGCCATTCGTCGCCCTCGAGCCAGCCGCGCTCCACGCCCATCGCAATCGCGTAGGCGAACATCGCGGAGCCGGACGTCTCCGACCACGACTCCGGGTCGTCCACGAGCTGCCCCCACAGCCCGTCGGCACGCTGGCATTCGAGAAGCCTTCCCATCATCTTGCGGTAGCCGGCGAGGATGCGGTCGTAGAACTCGTCGCCTTGCTTCATCTGCGAGAGGACGAGCGGCATCCCTGCGGCCATCCAGCCCGCCCCGCGCCCCCAAGCGAACGGCACGTCCGGTGCGTGGTTGAAGAGCCCGTCCGGGCGCTGCAGCTCGTCGAGGTACAGGCACATTTCGCGCGCGGCCCTGCGGACGTACTTCGCGTCGCCGGTAAGCTTGTAAGCCTCCGTCTGCAGGAGGTTGATCATGTACATGTCGTCGATCCACAGCCGCGTCTGACCGCTGTAGCCGTCCTTCCACCGAGCTCGACATTCCTCGAGCGTCGCGTATTTCATGACAATTTCCGTCTTCTCCGTTGGCTCGCTCCACTGGAAGTTGGCGAGCTCAAGGCCAATCTTGCGCGCCTGTTCGTCGCCTGAAAGCCGCGCCACGACGAGCGGCACAGCGCCGACGACGTTGAAGTCTACGTGAAACTTCGGGGCGAGCATCCACGCCTTTTCGCCGAGATAAGGCCTGAAGGCCGCGACAAGGCGGTCTTCCAGGTCGCGCTCGCCGAACTGTCGGGCGTTGTCGAGGGCCGTCGCCCAGAGGCTCGCCGTCGCATAGAATATCCGCTGCTTCCAGCCATAGCCTTTCGCAAGCCAGCCAGGAGCCGAATAGCCCACTGGGAGGTAGTCGTCGGGCGAGACGGTCAGGAACTGCTCGGTGATGCGCCGGCTGACGGTCTTCGGATCGTAGCGCCCCTCGTCCGCGCCGGGCGCGAAGTCGAGGTCGAGCGAGCGGCGCACCCCGTCCGTGCCGGTGAAGGCCAGTCGAGAGCCGTCCCACGCCGCAGACTCCGCCACCTTCCGCGCCGCCGCCGCGTCGGCGCCAGCCACCACGATGTAGACTGCGTCGTACAGGACCGACCCGGGCTCGGCCAGCATCGGCCCGTCGAACGCCGCGACGCGCAGCTCGTCCGCCTTGTCCGACACGAGCGGATGCATCAGGCGCTGCGCGCCAGGACGATTGAAGGCAATGTCCATTCCCCTTCTGATGGAAACGGAGCCTCCGTTCACGGAGATGATCGATAGCGCGTCGTCGACGGTTGCGCATCGCGTGCCGAGCCCGGCATAGACACGCTCCTTGCATCCCGGCAGGGGAGCGGGAATGACAAGCCGCCCTGCCGACCAGCCGTGCTCGAGCTGAATGACGCGGGAAATCTCCACCCTGTCGCGGATTGCCATCGTCGTCCCGTCGCCGACTGCGTGTATCTCCATGCGCCTCGTCCCGACGCCGTCGCCGTGCTCGCCCTCGCCGAAGGCCGCGCCCTCCTCCACAGGGGCCGAGAAGACCTGCTCGAACGCCTCGCCTCCGGCATCGCGGTAGAAGCGCTCGCTGACGGCGCCATCAGGCCATTTGTCGGGTGCGCCGCTCCATCCGTCGTTTTCGTTCTGCAGGCCAACCATCCCCACGAGGTTCGCCGACCATTCGGCGAGGTCGCTGCGGTCCGTCGGGGCGCAGACGATGTTCGGCATTCTGCCGCGCTGCCCGAAGCCCGCCTGGGACCTGAACGCCGCAGAGCGGAAGCTCTTCGGCCCCCTCAGGAAAATCGCATGCTCTCCCTCGTCGCGCCACACCTCGGTTCGCGACACGTCCACGCCGCCATCGACGGACGGGAACTTGTGCCGGCGGTGCCAGTGGAGCGACGTCGAGACGGCGAGAAGCGCGTCCGCCTCAAGCCGCGAATAATAGTAGAAGCTGGCGTCGCGCACGTTCCCGAGACGCGTGCCGAAATACGAGCCGTCCGCGTTTGCGGCCTGCTCGGCGAACATCTTGGCAAGGTATTCGCGCTCGAATCGGACGGCGTCTTCGTCCTTGAACGCATGCGCGGCCAGAAGCCACCCCTGCATCGCGAAGAGCTGGCAGTACGTGTAGCGGGAGCGCGTGTCTCCGCCTATCCGGCATATCCGCCCGTCGGGAAACGTGAGCCTCTTGCAGACGCGCCAAAGCTCCTCGGCGTTGTGCATCAGCTCCGGCGGAACCTTGCGCCCGCGCTCAAGGCAGTCGAAGTAGAGGAACGCGATGTTCGAGAGGCACTCGTACATGTAGCCGACGTTCATGTAGCCGTGGTGGTCCAGGGCCCAGTTGCGCGAGAAGTTCGCGCCGACGAACCAGTTCTCATAGGAGTCGGCAGGCGACGAGAGCCCGTTGAGCATAAGCTTTGCGGACTTCTCCAGCAGCGCCGCGGCGTCCGCGAGATCCGGATATGCGCGCGCCGTCCTGAACATGACGCTGCCGTTCCAGAGGTTCGACTCGGGCACGTTGTCGCTGAAGACTCCTGCCTTTACGGGGTAGTCCTTCAGCCTGAATCGGCTCTCCTCGACAAGCAGCGACTTGAGGCGCGAGAAGTCGTCTGCGGAGAAGCGCCTCTCCAGCAGAAGCTCGCCGGCGACGCTGCGCTCCAGCCCGAGCACGCTTATCCAGGTGCGCCCCCACTTGCGGCCGTCGGTGCAGGCGAGGTCGCCAGTGGCGTGGGTGCGCAGCGAATAGCGAAAGAGCGCGAGCGCCATGTCCGAGAGTTCCTCCGCCGACAGCCCCGCAGCAGACAGCTCGGGCTCCGGCGTGTCCGCCAGGACAGCCAGGGCGGCGGCGACCTGCTGGTTCATCTGCACGGCCCAGTGCCCCGACTCGCCGGGGCCGTAGTAGGCGAGCGACTTGTCGCCGGACGGATGCCGTATGCGGGAGAGAGCCGACGGCAGCGCCCTGACAAGCGAATCGCGGCAGATTTTCTCGACGTCCGCGCCGGACGCCGCAGACGCCAGAACGGCAGCCAGGACCCCGGCCGCCAGGACCTTGGTTTTCCTCTTCATGTCAGACCCTTCATGTTCTTGCCCGAGTCGAGAATGCGATTTTGTCATGGCTTTAGCCCCTGCGCTTTCTCCTAAGCCACTGCGCAAAGAAAGGATTGAAGAACTTGTACTCATCGTTATAGCGGTAGATTAGATTCTCCGCAATGAGTTTTATCATTGAGCGACGCATCGTGCCTATGCCGGACACCTGGGCTTTCGCGATGAACGACCCGGAGTACACACCCTTGCCGCCGTGCGCGGCCAGTGCCATAACGACCTTCCTCTGTATCGGCGTAAGCCGGTCCATGAATATCTCGTAATGCTCGCGCTCGCGCGCAAACACGCCCTGAAGGCCCTCGTTAACTTCGCTCTCGCCAATCTCCACGCCATTGTCTGTGTAGTCCCAGATCGCATCGCAAAGCTCCTGGACATATCCCGGAATCCGCTGCGATGCCGCGAACATCGAGTCAAAGGACTCGCGGGGCAGATTCCTTCCGCCAGCCTTGAACTTTGCAGCGGCAAACCGGTAGAAATCGTCGTCCGGTATCTCGCCGACGGGAAGCGCCGCCGCGGAATGGTAAAACGGGCTGTCCGGATTCCAGAATATGTCCGTCATCTTGTTCCGAACGCTGCCGAGAAATATATACGGCGTTGCCGAGTCCAGCTGTATCTTCCCGCGCATGACAGCAAGCGTGCGCGCCCCGTCTTGCATGCCGAGAACATCCTGGAATTCGTCGAACACGACGCACAACCATCGAGCCTTCGCATCTTCTGCGATGGCGGAAAGAAGGGTTCCCACCGAACCAAACATCTACTGACGACTGCTTTGCAACGCAAATTGATTTTGCGGCGGGGCGGAATGCGCCAGCGCCGAAGGCGTCTGGCTGGCTGAGTGCGCAGCACGAACTGCGAAGCAGCCGCAAGGGCCCGCGCCCGCCTATGTCCCATTTAGTTGATTGTTCTGGTTCCTTCATTTCGGGTTGTATTTAACGACGTTGTAAATCACACAGCAATGACGAAATCGCCGTATTGAGGGAATTGACGATCATGCGACATAATCTTAATCCGTTCGCTTTTGGCCTGGGCAAGCAGCATACGGTCAAACGGATCGCTATGGAACAACTCAAGCGAGTCCGCTTCTGCGGCATTTTTTGCAGTAAACGGAAGTTCGCATATTCCGACAGACAGGAACTCATTACGCGCCGCCTCTCCATCAAAAGAAAGACGGTCTGGATGTTTCTTGTGCTTTTGCGATATCTCTGAAATCGACACTGGGCTGAACAAACACGTATTATTCACATCCTCTATCATAGCTCTCGCCTTAGACGAGAGTAGCAGGCTGTCGGTGACTAGCCACAAAAGGATATGCGTATCGAGTAGCAGTTCCATCAAAGATCTCCGTCCGAATCAACCGCGGCGGCGATTTCCTCATCCATCGCACGATCTTCTTCATCTGTGGGGATCCTCCAGACACCCTTCTTCGAGCCAATGCGAACAGGACTTTTTCTAGACACCTGTGAAGGCATGCCAATCTTTACAAGAATTACCTGATAGCTGCCGCGCCCAGGCAGTGGAAGCGGGATAGTGTCGGTATCGGACGAAATATTCTCATACCAAACGCTTTCGGCGGAACTGACGTTCGCCACCGTCTGCATCCAGTCCTTCTTTTCCATTAGCATCGGCATGATATCTCCCTCCTTTCTGCCGCCTACGAGTCGCATTATACCAAAACGAGAGCGCGACAACAAGTGCCGGTAATCGGGCCCCCGGTTTCGGCGCTCTCAGAAGCGGAGCACTTCGCCTATGGCACGGGCGGCGGATTGGAGTTCCCCTTCGGCGTGGTCGTGCTGGACGGCCGCCCGCAGACGCGCCGCCCCGCGCGCGACGCTCGGATACCGTATGGCCGGAACGAGGAACCCCATTGACTCAAGCTCCCGCGAGACTTCCACCGCCCTGCGCTCGTCGCCGACCAGTATCGGAACTATGGCGGACTCCGTGCGAACGGAGACGCCTGCCTCGGCCAGCGCGCGCACGAATACCGCGACGTTCGCCCGCAGCCGCACGACCCGCCCCGGATCCGCCTCGAGGCGCGAAAGCGCCGATGACGCCGCCGCCATCGCGGCGACGTCCGGAGCCGTGCTGAAGATGTACGGACGGGCCTTCTGGCGGAGATAGCCGACGACCTTCGCCGAACCGGCGACCACCCCACCCGCAGAGCCGAGCGCCTTGGAAAGCGTCCCAACCAGAAGATCCGGAAGCCCGCATACAAAGTGCTCGCAGAGCCCGCGGCCCGTCGCGCCCACGACTCCGAGCGCATGGGCCTCGTCGACGAGCGAGAAGGCGTCATGCCGCGCGCAGACCTCAAGGAACCGCGGCAGGTCGAGCATGTCGCCGTCCATCGAGAACACCCCGTCGGAGACTACGAGACGGCGCCGGCAGGAGCGGTGGCTGGCAAGGGCTCTGTCGAGCTCGTCAAGGTCCAGATGCGGATAGACTACGATCTCCGCGCCGCTCAGGCGGCATCCGTCGATCAGCGACGCATGGTTCAGGGCGTCCGAGAAGACAGCGTCGCCGGGTCCGACGAGAGCCGATACGGCCCCCAGGTTCGCCATGTAGCCGGTGGCGAAGGCGATGGCGTCCTCGGCACCCTTGAAGGATGCGAAGCGCCGCTCCAGCTCCAGGTGCGGAGGAAGCGAACCCGTCACAAGCCGCGACGCCCCGCTGCCGACGCCAAGAAGCCCCGTTGCCTTCGCCGCCGACGCCGCAAGCGCCGCGTCCGAGGCGAAGTTGAGGTAGTCGTTCGAGGCGAAGGAGACGAGCGTCCGCCCGCCGATGACGACGCGGCTCCCGTCTCGCGAGTCGACCGTCCGCATGGCGCGCTCGAGGCCGGCGGCCGCGATGGCGGCGCGGTCGTGATCGAGCACGGCGAATCGGTCGGGCACGGCCCCTGCCGAAGTCTCCACTACCACGGGCTGGCGCTCGATGTAGTCTATGGCGGCGGCGACGTCCTCGCGCCCCCCCCGGTAGAGGAATATCCGCCCTCCAGCATCGTCGCCGCGCTCCTTCATGCAAGTGATGCGCCTGTAGCCGAACTGCCGCGTCGCCACGTAGCCGGTCACGTAGTCGGGGTCGTCCGACATGCAGATCTCGCCGACTATGCCAGGCGCGGAAAGGACCTTGGACGCAAGGACAAGCGCCTCGGCGAAGTGGTTCTTGACGTTGGCCGGCGACGGCGCGTCGGAATCCATCCCGCTTGCGCGAACGCCGCGCGCACGGTCCGGCTCAAGGCGCTCGAGCGTGTCGGCGTCGAGGAGCATCGCCCCGCGCATCGCGTAGGTCTCGCGGAAAAGGCTGCGGATTTCCCCCGCACGGGAGAACCCTGCCGCCAGAAGCGTCTCCTCGACCTTCGCCCAGCCCTCCTCCGCCGTGGCGGATTCCACGGTAGAGACGGGCAGCGCCGGTATGCGAAGCACGTCGCCAACGGCCTCCGCCTTGAGGTTTATGAAGTCGGGAACGCCCTTCGCATGGTGGAGCGCGCGGTCCGCCAGCGCGGCGAACGCAGGAGCTATGCCGGCGGACGGCACGATGCGCTCCGCGCCGGAGATGTGCCTGCCGGACTGCGACGCCCGCATCCTGACGCTGAAGAGACGTTCTTCCATGTTCTTCTGACGACAGCGCATCCCTACGCCTTTGACGGCGCCTGCACCTTGATCTTCGCCTTCTGCGAGATTCTGTTCCCGGCGGGGTCGCGCACCTTGACCGTTGCCGGCGTCAATGCCGCCAGAGACCGAATCATGAGCAATCTCTTCATGTACCCCCCCCCCAGGTCCGCTACCTCTTCCACACACGACCGTCCAGCGAGCCATCCTTGATTATGTATGTCGTCAATCCCTCGATCTCAATCACGAACCTGCTGCTGAAAAACCTCGCATAGACGCGTTCGCCTTCATACGATAGATACGCCGTTCCGCTTACCGTCGTTCCGCCGATCTTGCCCGAAAGCGTCGCCTTGCCTGCCTTGTCTATCGCTACGAACACGCTCTTCGTCAGCTTGTCGCCGTCCTTTACGCAGTTGGGACATCCAAGACTGTACGCACTTCCATCCTCACTTCCGCTGTTCTTGAACACTATGAGACCCTGCTTGCCGAACTTCGCGTACTTCGCGGCAATCTTCTTCGCTTTCTTATCCGTAGCTGCAGCATTCTTGCGAGCAAATACATACGACTCCTCCAAGGCACCTGTCGGGCGGTCCTTTGTCCAACCTCCGCGTTCGTATCTGCCTGTCACGGCATCTTCAAACGACGATGCATACGGGCTGATCGACAGAGTCAGTCTCTCTACCGAGACTGCCGTCTTGGTTTCCTTGCTCGCATCCATTGAAACTGTGTATGTGTCGTGCTTCTGGTCTTCCGTCAATCCTGTCGCCGAGAAGGTGACCGACCCAACCTTCGCCGTAACCTTGCCGTCTGACGACACGGTGACGACTACACGCTCTGACCACTTGGTCATGTCGTATGACTCGACCTTGATGTCTTCGCCAGCCTCTTCGCTGTGCTCCCACCATTGCGAGAGGAACTTCGTCGTTCCGTAGAACGTGCCCACCATCGCTTTCGGCAGCGCGTAGACTTCAAACGTCGCCGTGGCGACATACGTCGTCCTGCCATTCGTCACCTTGAACGTCGCGGCATATATTCCAGCTTTCGAGGGAACCCCCGTCATCTTCTGCTTCGCCGCATTCCAGGCGAGTCCGGGAATCCCCGTGATGGATGAAATCGTCCACCCTTCAGCCGCACTGATGCCAAGATCCTTCCAGTTGAACCTGATCCCGGCCCGAAGCTCGTACCCGATGGAAGTGTCGAGTTCCAAAACTCCCTTGCCTACCGCCTGCGTCTTGTTCGGCATGATGACCTTGAACGACTTTGTCGTCTTCCTGCCGGAGCGGTTCGTCGCCGTCAGCTTGACTGTCTTGACCGTCCCTTTCGGCAACTTCGACCAGTCGGACACCTTCAAGATGTATTGGCAATAGTAACCGGACGAGTTCGCGACATCCTTGACGAGCTTCATCCCAGCAGGAATCGACTTGTTGGTGTTTAGTTTTGCGTAGGACTGCGACTCTATGTAAATGCCAAGTTCTTTTGCGTCTTTTCGCACAAGCCAAGTGCCGTTTTCATCTTCAGCGCCGTAAAACTTGAACTTCGGCGCATAGTCTTCGCCCTTCTTGAGGCAATACCCCACCAGCTGCACATTCCCTGGCGGCATGGTGAACGTCAGAGTCGTATTCTGGATGTTCTCCACCAGTTTCTTCCACGAAACGCCTTCTTCCGACTCGAAGCCCCAGTCCCAGCATCCAAACACCCAGTCCTTGCTACGCGGCGTAGCCTTAATCGTCACCTTGCTGCCAACAGCGTACTTGCCAAGCCCCGTCAGCTTGGCATATTCATTGCAGCTGCCGTCGCTGCTCCAGCTCCACACCTTGTACTTCCTGGGCGTCCACTGTGCGTAGAGTGTCATCGACTTCGTCACCTTGGTCGATGCGGCGATCTTCGTCCCCTTGGTCTTTGAGGTGTACCAGCCTTTGAACTTGTAGCCCGTGCGTTTCTCCGGCACGGGGAGATCGCCAACCGCCGCATTCAGCTTCACTACGCGCCCGCATTCGGACACCTTGCCGCCGTTGGCGTTGAAGAAAACCGTCGCCGCCTTTGCCTTCTGGTCGGGATTCATCGTGAACGAGACTGCGAAGTCCGCCTTTGCGCCAACGGCGGAAACGCGCACGGTGAACGTGTGCGTTCCCTTTTGCGGCAGCTTGCCCGTCGGAATCAGCACCCACTGCCTGTTTGCGTGCGCCTCAAGCCAGTCGTTTACATCGTCGTAATTGCTGTCCTTCTTGTCGAAGAACGGCCATATTCCCCTCTCAAGTTCGTATGTCACTCCGGTTATGTCTTCCCAGTCCCAGTTGTTGTAGACCCACACGCCGCCATCCTTCTCAAGGTCTATGCGGCTTCCGGCGTTGCGGACGTCGAACATCGGCGCGCCATACGTTTCCCACATATCCGCCTCCGACAAGATGCGCGGCGTTCCGTAGTCGATGTAGGTGCCTGGCTTGACGATCACGTCCTTTGGCTGCAGCATAACGCTTTCGCCGCCGGCGTCCGTGACCGTGACCGGAATCGCCACGTTGGCACCCATGTAGAACTGCTTCCATCCGACAAGCGTAGTGCCATGCTTGTCGGCATTCGCTTCGTACCATTTCTTTCCGAACGCAATGTCTGCCGTCGCAATTGCCGCGCAATGCGCCGCCAACACAAGGGCAATCAATCTCAGCTTCATTCAGCAGCCCTTTCTTTTATCGGAACCTAACACCCATGAAAAGTTCATTGGCGCGCTTAAAGAGTTCAGAAGAAGTCCGCGCATGGTAGGAATGCTCCTTCTCCGGCCAGTCAACAGTCCAGCACTGGCGTTCGTCAACAACTTCTCCATTGCCTTTGTTCCAATAGAATACCACTTTTGGAAAATGTCCTGTGCCATGCGACGTAAACCAGTCCCATCCAGGCACGTTCGCAGCCTTTTCCTCCCACGAGTCATAGGCTGAGCCATAATATTCAACGAGGCAGACAATTGCACCCACGGGCATCTTGGCATAGCTAGTTATGTCACCCTTTAACTCCTTGCATGGCTGACACTCATACGTACCTAGAATCGCGACAAGCGGCACATGGTCGTTCTCCGCCCGCGACAGGCAGTTTGAGAAATCATTGGCCTTGAAAAGCCAGCCGACATCGCCGTTGTCCCGCACCCAAATCTTCTCTTTCACAGTCACAACCAATCTCGTACTTTTACCGAGCACTTTCGCCTGTATGACCACTTTGCCAGGCTTCTTCGCATGCAAAACGCCGGACTTTGAAATCGTCGCCCTGTTCCCGCCGGAGACAATCTTCCAGCCATATTTGCCAATTGCCTCCGAGCATGAGAATACAAGAGCGTACTCCTCCTTGTCGCCGGCACACAGCGCTTCTGCACCCCATATTCGAACCACGGGCTTGACATGTCCGGCATCATACCTTGACTTGCCAACATATCTTTTCCCTCGACTGTCGACCGGAACAATCCAATAATAGCACTTCGCGTCTTCTCTGGCGTCCCAGTCCATGTACGATGTACGCTTCGTTGTCGCTATCACGCGCGACTTGGAGTAGTTTCCGCTGTTTCCCCGGCGGACTTTGTAGCGGACGGCCCCGGGAACGGACTTCCATGCCACGCGCACCCTGCACCTGTATTTGCCATCACTTGCCGATGGCTTTGGCGCTTTTAACGCCGCATCTGCCGCAAACGCCGCGTACACTGATAAAATCAGCGCCGTCACGAACGCCGTAGCCCTACTGTTGCTCATCATGAACTGTATTGTAGCACACCCCCAGAGACTCGTCAAGGGCACGATTCATCGCGTCATTTCATTGAAAATTGCGGTATTTTACGTTGCAATCCTCCGGGGACGTCTCCAAGGTGTATGCAGGGCGCATTGCATCGGCATGTCCCCTTTCACGCCGCCTCGACCTGCCGCGCAGCCAGTCTCCAACCGTGCGAGGCGAACCCGACGCCCTCCACCGCTACAGATCTGCTGTGTAGCTATTCGTGGAAGTCCCCGTCCGCAGGCTCGGGGCCTGGCGGTGCAGACGCGAGGTCGAGCATCGCGGCGGTGATGCGCGAGACGGTCGCGGAGTCCGTCACGAGCGGAGGCATCGTATAGATGAAGTTCGCAAACGGCCTCAGCCACACGCCGTGTGAGTCAATGACGCGGTCGATGTCGGCGCGGGATGGCATTCGTTCGACCTCGACCACGCCGACGGCGCCGAGGACGCGCACGTCGCGCACGTTGGGAAGAGACCTCGCGGACTCCAACCCGGAGCGCAGCTCGCCTTCGATGCGCCGGACGGACGCCTTGTAGTCGGACCTGGCGAACAGGTCGAGCGACGCCACGCCCGCCGCGCACGCGAGCGGGTTCGCCATGTAGGTCGGGCCGTGCATGAACGCGCTCGGACGCCCGTTGGAGATCGCGTCCGCGACCTTTGCGGACGCCAGAGTCGCCGCAAGCGTGATGTGGCCGCCGGTAAGCGCCTTGCCGACCGTCATCACGTCCGGCCGCACGCCCGCAGCCTCCGCCGCCCACCTGGGCCCCGTGCGATGGAATCCGGACGCTATCTCGTCGAAGACGAGCACGAAGTCGTTCTCGTCCGCAATGGCGCGCAGAAGCCGCAGGTAGTTCGGATGGTAGAAGTTCATCGCGTTGGCGGCCTGCATCACCGGTTCGCAGACGATGCCGGCGATCTCGTCGCGGTGCCGGCGCACGGCATCGCGGATCGAATCGCCCGCGGCATCGCTCCAGCGCCCTCCGAGCGGAACGGACGGCTTGTCCGCGAAGAAGTGCCGAGGCATCATGCCGGCGAAGAGTGTGTGCATGCCGTCCGGGTCGGAAAGCGCCATCGCGCATGCGGTGTCGCCGTGGTACCCGCCCTTAAGGGCAAGCATCTTGGTGCGGCGAGGACGTCCCTTCGCGTGCTGGTACTGAAGCGCCATCTTAACCGCGACCTCGACGGCAATTGAACCGGAGTCGGCGAAGAAGACCCGGTCGAGGCCGCGCGGGGCCATGGCCGCAAGGCGTTCCGCCAGCGAGACGGCGGGCGCATGCGTGAACCCGCCGAACATGACATGGCACATCTCGCGGCTCTGCCGCCGTATCGCCTCCGCTATCGCGGGGTGGTTGTGGCCGTGGGCAACGCACCACCAGCTGGACACCGCGTCCACCAGTCGGCGGCCGTCGGCAAGCGATACGTCCACCCCAGAGGCCGACACGGCGACGCGCACGGGCGGAGGGTCCTTCAGCGAAGCATACGGATGCCAGATGCGGCGGCGGTCGTAGCGGCGAATGGACTGCGCCTTCGCCAGCGAGTCCTTGTCCGCCGGAACCTCGATCCGCCCCAGCGTCTCGACAGGCGCATCGACGCCCCACTGCCGAAGGAAGCGCTCTATGGTGCGGGGGGTGTCCGCGTCTATCGCAGGGTCGACGTCGGGCGCCCAGTCGTATACAACCCGGCGGATCTCGAGGCCGCGTCTGCGGATCGCCTCGACTGCCGCGAGCGTGTGGTTGATGGAGCCGAGGCAGCCGTTCGTGACGAGGACGACGGGCCAGCGCTCCCTGGCGGCGAGGTCGATAGTTAGCGTCTTCGCCGTTAGTGGCACGAAAAGCCCGCCGGCCGACTCGACCAGCACGATCTCGTGGCGCCGCGCGCACGCGTTCACCGAGCGGACCATCCTGCGCAGGTCGACCTTGCGGCCCTCGAGGCGCGCGGCCAGGTCGGCGGAGGCCGGATAGGCGAATATCTGCGGCGCAGTTAGTCCGGAGTCATCCTCCGGGAAGCGCACTCCGCCCATGAGGCGCCGGTGCAGTTCCAGATCCTCCGAGCGACCGACGTTGCCGGTCTGCACGAGCTTTACAGTGATCGCGTCGCGGCCGGCGGCGCGCAGCCGCCGCGCAAGCTCCCCGGTCACGACGCTCTTGCCGACACCAGTCCCGATGCCGGAAACGAACAGTATCTCTCTCCTTGCCATGTTCCGCACATTATACCACAGAAATCGTCGCCAGCGGCTCGCGTCGCAAACCACGGCGCTTGCTTTCAGCGGACTTAAAAACCTCTCGCCCGCTACGGCTGCCCGAAGGTGCTGTTGTTCTGTGTCGACGACCCAGCCGGCATTCCGTACTGATTGTAGTACCTGGTTGTTGTCTGGTTGCCGAATGTCGTCGTGACAGACCTGCCAGCTGGCATGCCATTCGCGCCATAGTGCTGGGTAGTCGTCTGGTTGCCGAAAGTCGTGCTCTGCGAGGTTCCTCCGTATAAGCCGTTTGCATTGTAATATGTCGTATTGACCGTATTGCCATTCTTGGACGTCCGTGCACTACCGCCATACAAGCCGTTCTGGTTGAAGAATGTCGTCTGCGTACCAGTCCCGAAGGTTTGGGCACTTCCGCCATACATGCCGTTTTGATTGTAAAACGTCGTCCGTGTGGAGTTTCCATTCCTAATTGTCTGCGCCGACCCGCAATACACTCCATTCGGAGCGTAGTAGGTCGTGTTAAACGACTGCGCGAACAGCTCCGCCGCGCAAAGCATTCCTATCGTTGCCATCATTTCTTTTTTCATGTTGTACCTTTCTCATCATGACAGTTCACGGATTACTCTTTCTTTTTCTTGTCGCTAAACCACAAGCAAATCCACGCGACACCAATTAACAAAAACACCCACCGTGGCCAACTATGCTCTCTGGCATAGCGGTACAGGAAAACAAGTCCTCCAGCGGATGGCGCTGCATACAACTGGCAAGAGCCGAAGAAACACATCATCACGGACAACCACACTGCTAATCGTTTCATAAGAATTTTACTCCTATTTTATCCAGCGACAGGAAACTCTCGCCATCCTCTCCATCAGTACGTCCCCAGCCCGTTCCGGAACGGCAGGCCGTACAGCTTCTGCCGATCTTTGCTTCCGTAAAAGGAATCAATCGGGTCGTTCTTTTTGTGCGCACTCTGGTCTGGAGCGGCAGACGACTGTCGGCGACCTTGGTTCCCATGTTCAGGATTATATGGCCTACCCAAGCTGTATCCGGTTTTCTCATGCAATTCCCAATAAAGCGCCTCCCGTCCCTCTTTGAATTGTCTTGCAAGATTATCGAAAACCCTATTTTGGCCACTATGATCCTTCGGATCCATTGGCAATAGTTCATCTGGAACAGGAGGGTCTTTCTCCAAATACTGCCTGCGAAGTTGCATTCGCTCATGTCGCGGCATCGCAAGCGCCTTTGTATTGTATTCAATGGCCGTCACCGCCATATTCGCAGTCCACCAGATGCCGCATGCCAGCTCATGCATTGTCTTTCGCCGCAACTCAAATGATTCCACCATCTTTGCCACCCGTAGATCCTCGATCCTACCAATTGGAGGCATAATCGCCAATGCCAGATCCTCCAGCATCTCCGCCTGATCACGCAGTATCGTCAGTCCTTTGCATATATCTTCCAGCTTACTACGTTGCGCCCCATCGACATCAAGTTCCACGGAAAGAAGCCTGTCACGATTGTCCAGAAAATAATTCAGTAGTGCCATTGCTTCATTCTCATCCGGCAATGCAAACAAGAAGTCCAATTCTGAATCCAATTGCGAATCGCAAACCAACAGCGTCCCAGAAACAGAATCTTTATCCCTCGGGAAAATCATAATAATCTTTTTATCAACGGTCCCACACAACACTGGAAGACCTTCTTCTGTTTCACGTCCTTTGGCAGTGACGGCATCAGACCATTGAATCCGATTGTCAAATCTTTCGTTGCAAAGGCCAATAACATTCTCCCAGAAAGGCGTGCCCGATCCATCCAATTTTACATAACAACATTCGCCATCCTGATTGTATCGAGCATAGAACTGACCAATCATACGACCATGCAGCCAATAATACTGCCACGGAAATTCTTTACCGCGTGCTTTGTCACCTGGCACGACAACCGAGAGTGGGTTCGTATTTGAAATAACATTATGCGTGACACTCGACACAAAACATAGCCGATAACTAACAGAGACCATGACGATTGAGCCAAGCAGTGCAGACACTGAAAATCGATTGTTGAGTTTGAGCCAACTTATGCTATGTGGCAACATCAGGAATATCATTGGCATTATACAAATAAAAGCCGAGACCATCGTACCACCCAGAATCCATCCAGAAGCGAACAATGTAAGGGCGGACAGAAGCACCGCTGTCATGTTTCTTTTTGAAATCATCCTCGCACAATCAAGCATCAGGAGTCCGACGATGCAAGCACTAGCAAAATCCGTCCACGGATAGATGGAAAATAGATGATCAAGTTTGCAGACCGGGACGATAATGCCCAACACAATATACAACCAAAATACAAAGGTAACACATTTTGGCCGTTTGCATTCCGGCTTTTTCAATATCTTAGATTCCTTGTTCTGGTTCGTGGTATTCGTTATTGACTGATTCCATGCCATGGTTTTTCTCCTTTGTGAAGTTAGTTTGCGTTTTGTTGACTGAAACTATAACTTAGATATGTTCATCGAAAGAGGTTTCGCATTGCCTCCTTCGCCTCTGCCGCCGCTCGTGCAGTATTATCATTATCACATCTTCCAGAATTCTTCAACCGCTGAGCATCCGCCCGAATACGAATCTCCCTATCACTCAGCCTGACCTCACCACCTCTGCCCTTCATCTGAGAGTGCGCATCGCTATATTCTTCGGCCATCGCTCGTGATGTACTTTCCCTAAAACCCATATCTCTAAAGAGTCGAACATCCTCATTATTCTGCATACATCCACTGGGCGATCTCGTAGCCTTCCCCCATCTATCTCTTTCCAATTCCTGCTCCTGTTTCATCAATTCGGTTAGCACTTTTTCTGAGTTTTCATGCAATCCCTCATGAACAGGTACATGAACGACATCATCGCAATCTCCCTCCCCATACCGCGCCGACCTAAGATACCACCATAATCCCGTATCTGCATCCTTTTTAACACCGTTCCCCCGCAAATAGCACAACCCAAGATTTCTCATCGCCGATGTATTCCCCCGGTCCGCCGCATTCCGAAACCACTTAACTGCCTCATCAAAATTTTTTTCCACGCCATTGCCGCAGAAATAGCACAACCCAAGATTGTTCATCGTATTTACATCCCCCCGGTCCGCCGCATTCCTCCACCACTTCACTGCCTCGACAAAATCCTGCTCCACACCTTCTCCGCGATAATAACACCAGCCAAGATTGTTCATCGCCCTTACATTCCCCCGATCCGCTGCATTCCGAAACCACTTAACTGCTTCAACAAAATCCTGCTCCACACCTTTCCCGCGATAATAACACCAGCCAAGACTGTTCATTGCCAAAGAATTTCCCATACACCCCTCGGCCCCCTTCTGAAACCACTTCACAGCCTCGACAAAGTCCTGCTCCACACCTTCTCCGAGATAGTAACACTTGCCAAGACTACTCATCGCCAGACGACTCCCCATACGCCCCACGGCCGCCTTTCGCCACCATTTTACCGCCTCACTAATATCTGCTTCAACACCCTCACCTTTATGATAAAGCTCTCCAAGGCTAAACATCGCATCGACATTCCCCTTCTTTGCAGACTTCAGGAACCAATTCGCAGCCTCACTTCCATTTTTCTTAACACCTTTGCCCTCCTTATAACACAAACCTAGTTTATACATTGCTTCTGCATCACCCGCTTCCGCCGCCTTTCTCTGCATCTGGATTTCGATTCTCGGAGAAAGACATAAAGCCGCCGCACCACCAACAACAAGTAACAACAACAGTGCTCCGCCCCACACAATCCAATAAGACATCTTCTTTGCGGGTTTCAGCACACGGCTATTGAAGTTTCCGTTCGCAGGCCGAAGTCTTCTGTTTGCATAACCCATGATGCTTCCTCCGTGTTTTATTTCCTGCCTTTGGGATCTCTCCCAAAGCGATTTACGCCCTTGTCGCCGTCGGTCATAAGCCATACGAGATAGGCGATGTTCAGTACTGGCATAAGGCTGAGAAATACCCACCATCCGCTTTTGTTCGTGTCATGCAGACGCCGGACCTGAAGTGCAAGCAACGGCAGAAAGGACGCCGCTGAGTAGATTCCAATCAATAGACCGTTGTATTTGTGACTGTCATAGTCGCTAAAAAAGAAGCCCTCCAAAAATGCGGCAATGCAGCTCGCTATTGCATTGAAGAGAAACGCCCACCAGAATTCACGACGTCGAGCACGACCACGGAAGCCGAAATACTGCCCAAACATCCCAAAATAACACATCAAACAGTTCGGTGTTGACGCCGGAGCATCGCCCGTTGCCATCAAACGAAATCTCCTGCCACAGAACGGGCACTTGTCCTCTGTGCCAATGTACCGCGCCGGCCCCTCAGAGATTTTCCCACAGTGAGGGCACCGAAATTTCACATTGCCGTAACTCATGGAACAACTCCTTCTGTTTGTGAATCACTGCGTTTTACAGAAATCTTGTACGCATCCTTCTGTTCCTCCGCTATTTCATGCAATCCCTCCTGGACAAGCGAAAGGCAGACGAACCACCCAACAAAACCGAGAATGATAAACTTCCCGAAATACGGAAGTTGCCATGGAGTGTTCCAAATCATGTGCAGTATGACGGACACCAGAAGCAGCCGAATGAATCTCTCGTCACAAAGCATGCGCCACTTGAACTTCTGTCCGTTGATGACCCTCCACAACGCACATCCGGCAATCGCCGACCAAACGATATGGGCAAATGGCGACATAAGACCACGCATATTGATGTTCTGCACCATAGCATCTACACCACCACCAACGAGAATAATATTAAAAGCATACCCGGCAGATTCAAAAGCGGAAAACCCCGTGCCAACTGCGGCACCGACAAGCAATCCATTCAACTTGTAGCGATACTTTGCCGCACTTGCCACGGCAACCATCGCCAAGACCTTGGCCGACTCCTCAAGCGGACCTGCGATGGAATTCCCCAAAAAACCGCTCAAGTTGCCGAACAAAGGAGAAAGGAATGCGATTGTGACTGGGAGAAAATGCGTTATGAGCAGCGAAAGGATACCGCCAAGAAAGGCCAATCGCACCACCATGTAAAGCGACACGTTTCGCCTCACATTTAGCTCCACAAACAAAACAAGGGTGGAAATGGGAATCGCAAATGAGCCAACCAGCATCAATCCAGGAAGAAGCGTTGTGTTCGCCCACATCTTCCACCCAAACCACATCAGAAAATAAAGGACAAGAGATGCGATTATCATCCGCGTAAACAGCCATGGCTTTGGCCATGATGCATCGACTTCGAGGATGTCCGGCGTAGATTTCTCGGTGCCTATGGTGAAGTAGTTCTCGACCTCCGCCCTAGAATGTCTTGAGAAAACCTCGGAGAACAAATCCGACAGACTGAATCCCTTAAGCTTCTCGATGCCAATCGCAGATGCCATTTTCGCGTGAATCACTCCTGCCGGATTCGCGTCTGCGTCTGACCTGGCGTCACTTGCATCGGCACCGCTAAGCCTGGAACTCGCACCATACGGACGGCAGACGGTTTCCGCACCACAGACCGGGCACGTTATCTTCGCGCCATCTGCCACAGCATGCGAGGTAAGTATTGACTTACATTGATCGCATTGAAATTGCATATGCTTTCTGTTTCCCTGCGTTGCTTACGTCTTGTTTGCCCTTGTTTTGTTTCACTTCGCGAGAACCGGGCCAGTCCTCGTTCCGTGTTGCTCCGCTTACGCGGCGGTCAAACACGAATCAAGGATATAAGAAAGCCTCTCCTCGTGTCTCGAGAGAGGCCGTTCGAATTGCCTTGATAGAAACACAAAGAGAGGAAAAACGCTTGCGCGTTTCCTCTGCCAAGTGCCGTCTATCGTGAAATTTCGAACGTTTCTCTCGACGACCGCTTTGCAGCGCAAATTGTCTATGCGACGGGTCGTTGCCCGTCTATATCCCGTTTAGTTGATGAATGAATTTCCTTTCATTGCTTTGTCGGATTGAAGATTGTCAAATTCGGATAGAGGGCGCGGAAGTCGTCTTCGTTGCGCGTGATGAGCCCGCCTTTCTGCATGGCATACGCGCCTATGAACACATCGGCAACTGGACGTCTCCTTTCCTTGCCAGCCCGCTTGCGTATGACGTGATTGTACCATGCACGATGCGCCGCAAGGACAGCTTCTCCATTGCCTGCAAAATCGAAATCAATCCAAGCCTTCCTGAGAAAAGCATTCTGCCGCTCGCAGTCGCCATCAAACACCGGCGCAAGTTCGACATAGGTGACCGGGGCGATGACGAACGAATCATCAAGTTTTGACTCCAACGCAGCCGCTGACGTAGCACTGAACTCGCTGTCACGCTCGACCAAATCTATGACGATGCAAGTATCAACGACCCAAGTCATCCCTCTTCCCCCTCACGAAGTTCCTTCATCCATTCTTCCGTAGAGCGAGGAGTGTGGAATTTCGCTCCATAGCCTACAAGCTTGGAATAATCAGGCCGAGGGCATCCAAAATACTCCTCGCGAGGGTCTTTGCTGTCCACCGACTGCCTCTCGACGATTGCCGAAATCGACTTTACAAGATATTCCATCAAGCGCATCTTCTCGGATGCCCCCAACTGGTCGATCTGGCTCATTATTGTCGGCATGTCAATTCTCCCGTTTGCAATGACATTATACCAAAAAACGAGAGCGCGGCACAAGTGCCGCGCCAACACTAGATTCTTGCACCTATTTCAATATTCCGAAATAGGTGCAAATCATTTCATGGCAGGGTCCATCTGCGCGGCGGCGAGAAGCACCGACGTCTCGGCGAATGTCTGCAAATGTCAAACCTGCAGCGCTGGAGCGCACGGCCAGGTCGGCATCATTTCCTTCGCGGCAGCGACGGCATCACATAGCGCACGGTCACGCTCTGCCCTGCCGCGGCGTTTGCCGCGCGACATGCGTCCAGAAGGGACTCCCCTTCCGCAAGCCGCACGGCGAGCGTCGCCGTGAACGTGTCCCCTGTGCCGGTCTTATTATAGGATTAAGCAGAGGAATCGAAGAAAAGGTAGCGGCATGATATGGGCTGAGTAGCGAGCATGTCGCATTGCGGAGCTGCCCGTACCAGATCACATCAAGTTGTCTTGACAGATATCGACGCTTTTCGAGGAGTTCGCGCGGCGAAACAGGACGGAGTTCGTCGTCATCGGAGCTCTTCGATTTCCTTTGTACGACCAACCATGACTCCACACTCCTTGGCTTACGATGTCTGAATGTTATCAAATCTTGGCGATTAAGTCAATGGTTCGCGGCATACAACCTGATTTCAGTGCTTAATGTCTGTCTTATTATAGGATTAAGCACAGAAATCGGAGAACGCGAGCGACAACCTGCCATTTTTTGACATAGCATACGTGGAGAACCTGACGGCCACGAACGGCAGGATCGTCACGCTCTACGCCGTGTGGAAGAGGGTAAGGTAGCGGCATGATATCACCCTTATCCAGGATTTTCCGGGATAAGGGTGAACAAAAGCACACCCTTGCGGAAGGTCTGCGAAAATGATAGAATGTAGACGTTAGGTTCTTCGGCCATGGAGGTCTGTTTGCGGGCGTCAGCAAGCCAGGCGGCTTGCCCCGTCAAACTCGCGGAAGAGGGGCTTTACAATGAGGAAAAAGTAGCCATGAAAATCACAGCGGGTTCGCATTCGACGTGCAGAAGGTGCCAAGGCCTCGGCGGAATTGCAAGGGCGGTTGTCGCCGGCGTAGCGGTCGCGATTGCCTGCACAGCGCAGGCCGCGTCATACAAGCTGACGGTCAAGACGAACAGCAGCTCGCGCGGAACGGTGAGCGGGTCGGGAACGTACGCGGAGAAGGAAACGGTGACGGTCAAGGCCGTGAAGAAGAGCGGCTATGCGTTCGCCGGGTGGTTCACGGACAAGGGCTGCACAAAGAAGTTCAAGCCGGCCGGGTACGACTACCGCAAGCCGACCGTGAAGATCGAGATGCCGAAGAAGAACACCACCATCTACGGCAAGTTCATCTCCAAGGCCGACGCCAAGAAGTCCCTGAAGTTCAATTCCGCTACGAAGAAGTACGCAAAGACCGCCGTAGAGGCCGAGGCGGGCAACGAATTTTCGCTCAAGCTCGGAATATCGTCCGCCACGCTGCCAACCATCACGGCGAAGGACCTGCCGGGTGGGCTCTCCATCAACAAGACGACCGGCAAGATCACAGGGATTCCAAAGAAGCTCGGCTCCTACACCGCCACCGTGACGGTTAAGGACGCCGCCGGCAACAAGATCTCGCAGAAGGTAAAGTTCAAAGTCGTGATGCCCGACTGGGCTATGGGCACGTTCAACGGCTATGCGTACATAGACGGAGCGGGCGCGCCGCCGTCGCTTCTCCAGTTCACAGTCGGCTCGTCCGGCGGAATCTCCGGTAAGGTCGCCTACAGGGGCAAGTCGTACTCGTTCTCGTCAAAGTGCTCGACCTTCTCCGAGATGGAGACGAAGTTCAAGCCGACGTTCGTTCTCGGCTCCAGGACCTATACGCCTGGCACCTTGAAGCTCGGCATTGTCTTCGACCTCTCCGAACAGGGCTTCACCATTACCGAGGCATGGAACGAAGGCTTTGTGTTCCACGCACAGAAGCGCTTGGGGTATGTCCGCAACGGCGGGAAGTTTGCGGGCGCCAACCTCCGCACATTCACCTTCACCGGCTCAACCCCGAGATCGGGTCTTTCGTCCGGCGACAAGCTGACGATCGGGCTGAAGAACGACGTGGCCTACATCAAGGAGGGCAGCACCGTCGGCGGCGTCGAGCTTTCGACTGTGACCCTGCCGATGTTCCTGGATCCCTTGAAATTCGTAATGGGCTATCCCAGAACCTTCTACTACCAGATATACGTGGTCGACTACAAGGCGAACTACGACAACATCCTCGAGGTCACCATCGAGCTCAGCAAGGAAAACGGCCCCGTGAAGTCGGTCAAAGCCGAATTCGTCGAGTTCGTAGACAATGACTAAGAGTGAATCGGCGCTCGTCACGCCCCTTCATTTCCTTCGCGGCAGCGACGGCATCACATAGCGCACGGTCACGCTCTGCCCTGCCGCGGCGTTTGCCGCGCGACATGCGTCCAGAAGGGGCTCCCCTTCCGCAAGCCGCACGGCGAGCGTCGCCGTGAACGTGTCCCCTGCGCCGGTCGAGTCGACGGGCTTTCCGCAGAAGACCGCCGGGACGATCTCTCCCGTGGACCTGATTCGGCAGCCGCGGGCCCCAAGCGTCGTTACGACCTCGCACGAGACATCGCCAAGCGAAGACTCCTCGAATTCGTTCGGGGTAAAGAGGAACACGCGCGACGCAAGTTCCGCAGGAATCGGCCGCGCCGGCGCCGGATTGTACACTATCCTGACGCCATGCTCGGCGGCGATTTCAGACGCGCGCAGGTTTACCTCCTCGGGAACTTCGTTGTTCAGCAGAAGAACGTCAGCCGCGGCGATCTCGTCCTTGAAGCCGAAATCCACGTCCGCCTCGTCCAGCTCCGCTCCGCGCGCCACTGTGACGCGCGTCTCGCCGGTGCCGTCCGTCAGGATTGCCGCGCACGCCGTCGGCCAAAGGGACGGCTCCGAAAAGTAGACGACTGGCACAATCCCCTCCGTCTTGCAGAAGTCGCTCACGGCGCGGGAATCGGCCTCGTTGCCGACCTTGCCGAGGAAGGCGACGACAGCCCCCTGCCGCGCCGCCGCTACGGCCTGGTTGAAGCCCTTGCCGCCCCATTCCTCGTGGAAGCCCGTCGCGTGGACAGTCTCCCCGCCGACGTGAAAGCGCGGCACGTCGAAGAACATCGACCTGCCGACAAGCCCTATGACCGCGATCCTCGCCATGCCGTCCGCCCTACAGCCTCTTCACCCGGCCGAAGTAGCGCCGCTCGAGTTCGGCGTTGAGGGCCATGCCGCCCTCGACATTGCCGCTGGTGTATATCGGGGGGACTGTCCCCATCGCCAGCGCCTTCTGCGCCCCCTCGATGAGGATCGAGTTGAGTATGAACAGCGACGCATATGTGGAGAGCCCCCCCATCTTCTTCCCGCCGACGTCGATTACCGCGTCTCCATATGGCACGAAGCAGTCGACGGGGATGTCCGCCTCGTCAAGGAGAACAGCCCCGTGCGACCTGTACTCGGACGACGAGATGGCGATCGTCCTTACCCCCGCCGCCTTTGCCGTCCTGAGCATCTCCACCGGCGCGGCGTTCTTGCCGCTCGCCGAGATCACCACCAGCACGTCGCGCTCTGGGTCGACGCATGCGCGGCGAAAGGCCTCCGCGGCGATTCCGGGCATCTTCTCCATGCGGCTGGACTTCGCGCCGCCGTCGTGGAGCATCAGGTCCTCGTCCAGCAGAGGGGAGACGCACGCCAGCCCTCCGGCACGGTAGAACGCGTCAAGGGCGGGGAGGTGCGAATGTCCGCATCCGAAGACATGCACTAAGCCGTCACGGCAGATGACGTCGGCGACTGCGTCGGACGCGGCCGCCATCGAAGCGGCGTCTTCGTTCTCTATCTTTGCGAGAAGCTCCGTAATGCGCTTTAGGTATGAATTCATGGGAATGTCAACAGCCCTGCTTTTCTTGTGGTTTGGATTATACTCTTTTTCCCAAGTTGTTGTCTATCCACGCCACGGCACGAAACGTGAATTATCTCGTCTCGGCGGCTTGCGAGCTGGGCACGACGGCTCCGCTTGAAGCCAGCGCCTCACGCAGCTCGCCGATCGGCAGGTCCAACGGGCTCGTGCCGCGTCTCGCCGCAAGGGCAGCGGCCGTTCCGGCGACCTGCCCCATGGCCATGCACGCAGCCTCTACGCGCAGCCCGGAGTTCGCCCCGCGGTCGCTGCTGACGCATCGGCCGGCGACCAGGAAGTTCCTTGCGCCGCGCGGGACAAGCGCACGCAGCGGGACCGTCGCCACAACGCCTTCGGCAAGGTGTGCAGGGCGCACTCCCGACTTTTTGTCGTGCAAGTCTACGGGATAGAAAGCATAGCACAGCGAATCGGGGAAGACCCGCCCGGTGGTGTAGTCGTCCTGCGTAATGGTGTACTCGCCGCGGATGCGGTAAGTCTCCCGAACGCCGACCTCGGGCGACATGGACACAATCGTCGCCTTCTCGAGGCCGGGGACGCTCCGCAGGAAACGGTACATGCGCAGCATGGATGCCCTGCCGCGAAGGTTCGTCTCCGTGCGCAAGTCCGCCGTAGAGCAGTCGGCGTCGTCGATGTAGTTGGCCGTGCCGCCACGGCATTCCAGCAATCCAAGAATGCCGTGTCGAGCGTCGTAGGCGTTCAGGCGGCCGTCGGCAAGCGCCTCCGCGAATGCGCGCTTGAGAAGCGTCCGGTCAAGGCGACTGATGTCCACGCCAGGGTCCAGCGTGTACACGAACGAACCTGGCTGCCGTTCCGCCGCCCGCTCGCGCGCGAACCCGGCCATTGCGGCCACCGACGCGTCGCCGGTGCAGTCGACTACCTGGCGGGCGCGGATCGTCCGCGTGTCGCCGACGGCGACGACCGACAGCCGCCAGGCGCCTCCGGAGAAGACCGCCTCGACTGGGGCGGCGTGATAGTGTATCCGAACGCCGTACTTCAGAAGCGACTCCTCCGCAAGCGCAACGTAAAGCGGCACGTTGATCGATATCTGGTGTCTCCAATGGGCAGGGCCAGTCGGCTTGCCGAAGTCCGGCAGGCGGCCGCCCGACAACGCGACGCAGTTGGTTACCAGCGCATAGCCGACGCCGTCGATCACCTGGCGCCCCCAGGCGTGGAACAGCCCGGGGAAGTTGACCCCGCCGCTTGTCATTGTGCCCCCGACCTGGAACCCCTGCTCCACCACTATCGTCTTCGCCCCGGAGCGCGCGCTCTGCAAAGCCGCAGCCACCCCGGCCGTGCCGGCGCCGACAACGACAACATCGCATTCCTCGTCTGGCAGCGCCACGGCGCTGACGGCACAATCGAGCATGCAGACCAGAGCCGCCACGGCTCCACGACGAATCCTGCAAATCATGCAACTGCGCATGACATCTCCTTTTCCTTGGTGTTCCATTGCATTTGCGCCCTTCGCCTATATTGCCGCAGAGGAGGTGATCAGCGAATTGGAGTGCACGTGGCAGATCGCAAGGCCCAGGGCGTCCGCGGCGTCGTTTTGCGGCAGTTCGGGAAGGCTCAGGAGCGTCTTGACCATCCGCTGTATCTGCTCCTTCTCGGCGAGCCCGTTGCCGCAGATCGCCTTCTTCATCCGCCGCGGCTCGTATTCGTAGACGGGGAGCCCGGCGGCCGCGGCCGCGGTCAGAACCGCGCCGCGCGCCTCGCCAAGTACGAGCATCGTGCCCGCGTTCTTGCCGTAGATGACCGACTCAATCGCCATGACATCCGGGCTGTAGGAGGCGATCAGCTCCGCGACCTTCTCGTGGATGGCCTTCAGGCAGGCCGTCAGCGGCAGCCTGGGCGGGTTGCGGACGTTGCCGCAGTCGAGCATGCGCAGGCGGTTTCCGGACGCCTCCAGCACTCCGTAGCCCGTGCTCCTGAGCGAGGTGTCGATGCCTAGCACCGTCACAGCTCCGCCTCCTGTCCGCGAAGGAACTCCTTCGCCAGCGAGAGGCCCTCCACGGAGTCGAGCCCGCCTACGGCCTCGGAGAGCTCGCTGCGCAATATGGAGTATTCTCCGTTCGGCGTGCGGTGGGAGAAGGCGAGCTCGAAGGCGCCGGGGTAGTTGAAGAGCGTCGTCATCGTGTCGGCGAGGTCGCCCATGGGGGGCAGGTCGATGCTCCTTGCGTCGAAGTGGTAGCTGAGCGTCGTGCCTACGCCCTTCTCGCTCTCGAGGGAGAGTCCGCCGCCGCATGCCTCGCAGAGCTGCTTCAGGATCGGGAGCCCGAGTCCGACGCGTCGCTTGTCGTGCTTGCCGGCCTCAGAGAAGAACGGGTCGAAGGCGCGCGCGCGCGTCTCCTCGTCCATGCCCTTGCCGTTGTCGGCTATGACGACGGAGACCGTGGCGCCGTCCTCGACGAGCGTCACGTCGACGCGCGAGGCGCCGGCCTCGATCGAATTCTGCGCCGTGTCGGCGATTACGTCAGCTATCGTCGCGTGCATCCTGCCTCTTGAACTTCGGGTTGTCGCCTGCTATGACGATCGTCACCTCGCCCTTGACGACTGCGCCGCGGAATTCGCGCACGAGGTCGGAGAGGTAGCCGCGCGAGACGCGCTCGTGCAGCTTAGTGAGCTCGATGCAGACCGCCGCCTCGCGGTCGCCCAGCGCATCGAGGGCCGCCTCGAGCGTGGCGGCCACGCGGAACGGCGACTCGTAGCAGATGAGCGTGTGCGGACGGTCGCGGTCCTCTGCGAACCAGTTGCGGAGCGAGACGGGTCCACGCGGGGGGAAGCCGCGGAAGGTGAAGGACGACGTAGGGAGCCCGCTCATCAAAAGCGCCACGTTGACCGCGCTCGGGCCGGGGATCACGTCGTACGGCACGCCGGAGCGGGCGCAGGCGCGGATGAGCCGGTAGCCGGGGTCAGAGATCCCGGGATACCCGCCGTCGGAGCATAGCGCGACCTCCTTTCCCGCCATTGCCGCCGCGACTATGCGGTCGACAAGCCGCTCCTCGTTCCCCTGCCGGTACGAGATCATCTCGGGGCGCGGCACTCCGAGGTGGGAGAGGAGCTGCCACGTGCGGCGGGTGTCCTCGCAGGCGACGATGGCCGCGGACCGCAGGGTTTCCTGCGCCCGCGCGGAAACGTCGCCGAGGTTGCCGATCGGCGTGGCGATGACGTGCAGCATTGTCAGAAGCCCGTGTTCTCTACCATCTCGCGGCCGGCCGCCACGATGCGGCGGTCGACGCGGGTCTTGATCTGGCTGACTAGGTTCCGGGAGATGCCGAAGCGCTTCGAGACCTCGGCGATGTCCTCGCCGTTGAGGGCGTATGCCCTGTAGACCTGGCGGTCGCGGTCGGAGAGCGCGGTGTGCATGAGCACGTGGTTGACCGCGCTCTGCAGGACGGCCTTGCGCCAGTCCTCGTCTATTTTCTCCGGCGGCTCCTCTGGGGCGGCGAGCTTGTCGGCTATCGACCCGCCCGGCTCGCCGTCCTGCCCCTCGGAGGCGGCATCCAGCGACACCTTGCGGTCGCCCGCGCGCGCCATGTTCTTGCGGTGCATCATGTGCACCTCGTTGACGATCATCGTGGCGAGGTAGGAGTGGAAGCGGCCCTTCTCCGGCGTGTACTGCCCGCTCCGCAGCACGTCGACGAGCTTGCCCAGCACCTGCATGACTATGTCGTCGGCGTTCTGATCGCCGCCCTTGAGCGCGGCGAACTGGCGGATCGCGCCTTGGTACATGTCCCAGAAGCGGACCCATGCCGCGGCGTCCTCACCGGGAGCGAGGTCCTTTATCTTCGCTATCAGCGTAACCGACGTAACTGGAAACGACCCTGCCATCGCCGCTATTATACCAAAAATCAGACGACGGACCACTCGAGCGACAGGTCCACCGAACCCGCCGAATGCGTCAAGCAGCCGAGCGAGATGGCCGTCACGCCGGTCGCGGCGACTTCCTTCGCGCGGTCGAGCGTGATGCCTCCCGACGCCTCGGTCTTGGAGATGCCGCGGCACATCCTGACGCACTTCCTCATGTCTGCGCACGACATGTTGTCGAGCATGATCCACTCCGGCCTGGCCCTTAGCGCGCTCGCGCACTCCCTAAGGCTCTCCACCTCCACCTCCACCGCGAGCTTCGGGAACGCCTTGCGTGCGGCCGCCACCGCCTGGTCGAGCGCATCGGGGTCGCCGCCGCGCCAGAGCCTTCTGTGGTTGTCCTTCATCAGTATCCTGTCGAACATGCCGAACCGGTGGTTGGTTCCGCCACCGCATGTCACGGCGTACTTCTCGAAGACCCTGAGCCCCGGCGTGGTCTTGCGGGTGTCGAGGATCAGCGTGCCGTAGCGCTTCGTGGCGTCGACGAACCGCCGCGCAAGCGTCGCCGTGGCGCACATGCGCTGCATGAAGTTGAGCGCGGTGCGCTCTGCGGCGAGTATGGACCGCGCCCTGCCGCGGAAAGCGAGTATCGGCACCCCGGGCTTCGCCGCGGACCCGTCGGGTCTCAGGATCCTCACGGAGACCCGGGGATCAACCGCCTTGAGCACAGCGCGCGCCACCGTCGCGCCCGCGACCACGCACCCCGCGCCCTTGGCGTAGATCTCGCCTGTCGCCGTCGCCGCCGGATCGACGAGCGCCTCGCTCGTCGCATCGCACCACGGGCTGCCCAGGTCTTCGTCGAGCGCAAGACGCACCGCGGCCTTTGCGGCCGCCAGGCGCATCACATCCCTCGGCGCAGCCATCTCAGGCGCCCTTGAGCGCTTCCCAGTGCTGATAGATGACGAACGTCAGGATGCCGGCAACCGCCAGTGCGATCAGGCCCGCCACCGCCGCGACAGTCGTGGCGGCGCCAGCCGAACCGCGCTTGGAATTCGGATCCTGCAGGTCGAGCTTGAAACGGTCGGCAAGGACCGCCGAGCCAGACGACGGCACGGTCTCCGCCGATTCAGCCGCCGGCTTAGGGGCTTTCATAGGCTTCTTGATAGTCATGGCGCAGATTATACCACGATTCGCCGCCGGAAATCAAGCCGCCCTACCTCGCCGGCACGAGCGCCGGACGGCCGCGCCAGGTCTCGGGCACGGCATAGCCGAGCAGCGAGGCGATCGTCGGCGCCGTGTCGGCCAATAGCACGGGCTCGCGCAGGCGCCAGCCTTTGTTCACGCACGGACCGCTCACGAGAAACGGAATCTCGAAGCACTCGAGGTTGTCCATGCCGTGCTTCTTGCCGAGGCCGCCGTGATCCGCCACGAGCATGATCGCCGTGTCGTCGAGCATGCCGAGCTCCGCGAGCCCCTTGACGAGCAGCCCGATGTTCTTGTCGACGTTTACGCAGGCGTTGGTGAACTCGGGGGAGCCCCAGCCGATCTTGTGCCCGTAGCAGTCGGGGAGATGCTGGTACAGGAACGTCAGCTTCGGCTGGTGCTCCTTCAGCTGCGCGAGGCAGTCGGCCAGGGCGTCGTCGTCGCGCTGCTCGAGCGACCCCTCCGCAAAATACCGCACGTACGACACCTCGTTGGTGGCGTGGACGAAGCCGATGCCGTCCCAGTTGTACAGCGACGCCGTGTATGCCGAGGGATCCTGCCTGCGGATCTCGTGGAAGATGCACGGCGGGATGCCCTTGTCGGTCACCTCGAACGCCGGCACGTCGGGCTTGCGGCTGTTCCAGTTGCGGTAGCCGTGGATTTCGACGACGGTACCGAACATCGCAGTGGCCCAGTTTATTCCGGAAGACGTCGGGTAGTTGTCGCGTCCGACGGCATAATGGCCTTCCGCGCGAAGCTTGGAGAGATTTGGCATCACATCCCATGGAATCCAGCGCGCCCCCATCCCGTCGACGCCCACAAGGACGATGCGCTTCGCGGGCGCCGCCGCCTTGCTACAGCCGCACTTGTCGCAGCAGCATCCGCCGACCATCGCGACCGCCGTCAGCGCGACCGCCAAACCAAGAAAACGTTTTGCCATGGCATATTCCTTTGCTGTTTACTTGCTTGTTGCGGATAGTATACCACAAAAACCCCATGAATGCCTACAGTCGCTTTGCTGTCAGATTTTGTGTGTCGCAAGAGCCTACAGCCCGATGGATAGGCGGAAGAAGCGGGCGGAGGTGGTGTCGAGCTCGTTTGTCGGGACCACATACCACGATGCAGCGGGCGAGAGCTCATCGCAGCCGTAGATCGCATAGGAGCGGTCAGGGAGGTCGGGCGCCCACGAAATTCGCGGCGAGCCTCCGGACATGTCGATCGACAGCGCAATGTCGCGCACGTCGGCATCCGACGGGTCAAGGCCGATAAGCCAGCTCGCCCAGAGCGAGCGGCCGTTCGCGCCGACGAGCTTCGCAAGCGGCTCGAAGCCGTATGTCTCGTTGAAGTACTTCGCCGCGGAATGGAGCGTGTTGGTGTCGGAAAGCTCGGCGAGCATCTTCGCGCCGTCGTCGGCCGCGGACGGGAGGTCGGAGGCGCGGACCTCGCCGGAGAAGCGGGTGTAGGCGTTGATGCAAAGAGCCCAGCCCTTGACATCGGCGGCGTACAGTCCGCAGTCGTATGCGTCGTACCACATGTTGGTGGCGTCGTTCTTCGACCAGCCAACGTATCCATCGCCCGGACGGAAAGCGCATTGGCCGTAGATCGGGTCTTCAGGAACAGGCGTGTCCGTGGCGACGATGAGCGAGGCGGCGCTGCCGGTCTGCCTGAATACGACTGCGTAGGACGTGCCGGGCGCGAGAGGTATCTCGTTCTCAAGCGGAACGGTGGTGTAGCCGCCGCGCGTGAGCACTCCGGCCTGGGTCAGTGCGCAGGCGCCACCTTCAAGAGGATCCTCCGACGGATAGACTGTGCCGTAGGTCTCCGTGGAATAAATGCATGGCACGACCTCGTTCCACCGCGAAGTCGAGTGGCGCACGACGTTGGTATAGACGGAGATTTCATATTCGTATGGATAGACTGCGGTCCACATGCCTACGGCCGCCAGGCTCTCGCCGGCCGCCGCGGTGAAGACAACTGCCTGGAGGTCGCTGTCGAACTGCGGAAAGCAACCGTCGCTCGAGGTGGATGTATCGTATTGGGGCCCGGCTATGGCGTAGCCATGCACGGCGTCGTACGCCGCCGCGCCGTCCGTGGAAGGCAGGTACACAGAGCAAAAAGCCCTTGCGAAACCAGCGTCGCAGTAGGACACGTAGCAGAATCCCCCGTCGCCAATGTCGGTACCCCAGCTGTTCTTTATGATCCACGCGCCGTCGGACGGAGGCGGATACTTGAAAAGCTTCCTCGAAAGACTGTCGTCCCAGCCAACCACGGTGATGGCGTGGTTCGCGCTGGTGACGCTCCTCTGGCAGTGGTACGTGCTGTTTGAGCTGGTGGATGCGTTGTTCCAATACATGGAGGTCGCAATCGCGCCGTAGTCGAGGATGGCGCGCTTGAGTTCCGCGCGGCGCTCCTCGGTTCCATCGAGAACGGGAATCCACACGACGTCCTGCACATGGCATTCGCTCGGAAGCGCCGGGCTGTCGGTGGCGTTCCACGCATATTCCGTGCCGACGTACGGATCCCTCTCCTCGGCCACGGGGCCGCTCCAGCGCAGCAGGTAGCCGGCCGGATTGTGCGCGTAGGCGCCGTTGCCGAAGTAGCCTTCCATAGCGCAGAGCTTGGCCAGGTTCTTTTCGGAGAAGTCGTGTTCGCCCCGTCCGGACTTGAGGAGCTGTGTCTCGATCGTCGCGAGCGTGGCGAATGACCAGCAGTTCCCGAGGCCGCCCTGGTCCTTGACGGACGTCAACCAACCGTTGCTCGCGGCGTTCCAGTACGCGGGCAGCGTCTCCGGCGTGGAACGCAAAAGCGACGCACGGCGTGCGGACGCGAGCGCACGCACGCGGAGCTCCTTCCCCGGGGCATTGGGCAGAAGGCCAGGCACGAACGGCGGCGGCTCGTCCGCGAAGGCGGCAAGCGCGGCGAAGACAAGGCAAAAGCTTTCCATTCCCCTCATTTTTGAACCCGCAACATATTATCATAACCCCAGTCATTCCGCAACCGCGAAATTTGCCCCCTTGACTTGGGGTTCACTCAAAATAGTATAATACCCGCCATGACTTCAAAGGCACCAGAGAAAAGAAATCGGCGAAGCAAGGGAATCTAAACATGAGCGACGTGTTCGGAGAGTATTCGTGGGCGGTCAGGACGTACGAGTGCGGACCTGACGGGATGGCGACGATGGCGTCCGTCTGCAACTGGCTACAGGAGGCCGCGAGCCTCAACGCAGAGGCGCTGGCGTTCTCCAAGTCTGACTTCGAGGCGTCCGGCGAGAACATCTCGTGGGTGCTGACACGACTCAAGGTGCGCATGCTGCGCTTCCCCAAATGGGGCGAGACGGTCTCCATACTCACGTTCCCGCGAGGCGGGCGGAAGATTGTGGCATACCGCGACTTTGTCCTTTCCGACGCGGAAAGCCGCGCGATTGGGCATGCGGCAAGCGAATGGATGCTCATCGACCTCGCATCCCGCAAGGTCGTTGCGATCCCAGACGGGGTCTTTGCGGCGGCGAACACGGTCCGCGCGCCGGTTTTCGGCGACGAGCCGTTCGCCAAGCTGCGATGGGACTGCCGCGAGGCGTCGCCCGGCGCGCTCGCCTTCCGCGCACGGCGTGGCGACATCGACTTGAACGGCCACGTCAACAACGTCCACTACGTCGAATGGCTGATGGAGGGCCGGCCGGCCGCCGCGGGCCCGTGCCGCGAACTCGACATCGTGTTCAAGTCGGAGACGCTCGCCGGGGAGGAGGTCCGCGTCGAATCCGTGGAGGCGGAACCCGGGGCGTTCGTCCACCGCGTATACGCGCCAGACGGACGCGACCACGTCCTGGCAAGGACAAGATAGGTCTGGGCTTCCCTCACACTCCGCCGCGGCGGCGGTGGCGCGAGGCGTAGTCCTCTAGGGCCAGGTCGAAATCCCGCTCGGAGAAGTCTGGCCACAGGACGTCCGTGAAGTGGTATTCGCTGTAGGCTGCCTCCCAGATCAGGAAGTTCGACGTGCGTAGCTCTCCGCTGGTGCGGATGACGAGGTCCGGGTCGGGAACGTCCGGCGCATAGAGGTATCGCCTGAACGTCTCCTCGGTGAGCGGTTCCCCTGCCGTGCGCGCGGCATTCACGGCGTCTACTATCTCGGCCCGCCCGCCATAGGAGATGGCCACTATGAACTCGCGGCTGAACGAACGGGTCTTCTCCTCCAGGCGGGTGATGACGGAGAGCAGGCTCTCCGACAGGTCGCCCCTGCGCCCTATCATGCGGAAGCGGACCTTCTGCCTCATGAATTCGCCGGTTTTCGCCTTCAGCATCTTCGCGAAGAGCTTCATCAGCCCGTCCACCTCCTCCTTCGGGCGCTTCCAGTTCTCCGTGGAGAAGGCATAGACCGTGAGATACTGGATTCCGCGCGCGCCGCACCACTCCAGCACCCTGCCCAGGGTGTCGGCGCCCGCCACATGGCCCGCGCCCCTGCGCTTGCCGCGGCGGGTCGCCCAGCGCCCATTGCCGTCCATGATGATCGCGACGTGGCGCGGCACATGGCGCAGGAACTTCATCGCTTCGTCGAAAAAGCGCTCCGGCGTGGACGCTCCGCTGGTGACGCCCAGCGTCTCGACTCCGCCGAAGTCCAGCGCCTCCAGCTCGTCCATCGTCCCCGCCAGGAAGGCCCTCGCCCCGCATTCCGCGGCGATTTGCGCCAGCCTTCTCGAGTTGGCGGACGTCCCGCTGCCCAGCACCAGCACTCCCAACGCCCCCGACCTCGGCGGACGATGGCCGGCGCAGAAGGCGCGCACCGCGTCCTGGCGTTCCTTCGTCGCCTGGCAGACGCCGGACGTCCCCTCCACGACATACTTCCTGCGAAGTTTCTCGATCCGCTCCGCCACCTCGTCGGCGTTCATCGTCGTCTGGCTGACGACGCCGACCCGGTCGCCAGGCCGCGGGGGCGGGGTCTCCACCTCGCCGGCGATGCCCTTCACTTCGTCGTGGTTCGGGTCTCCCAGTATGACGACCGGCAGCCCGCGGTCCGAGAAGCGCTTCGCCGCGCGGTGCGCCCTTGCGACGAACGGACACGTGGTGTCGACGACCTTCAGCCTGCGCGCGGCGGCGGTTTCGCGCACCTGCGGCGAGACGCCATGCGCGGAAAAGACGACAGTCTCGCCCTCTGGAACGTCCTCTATGCGCTCAACGAACTTGAAGCCAAGTGCGCGCAGTTCGTCGACGACGATCTCGTTGTGGACGAGCGCGTGGAGGCAGTAGACGTTCTTGAGCGCGAGCGCCCTGGATATCGCGGCGTTCACGCCCGCGCAGAGGCCGTGCGGCTCTATTGCCTCGATCTTCACGCCTTTGCCTCGGAGGCCTTCGCCTCCTCCCAGAGGGCGTCCATGTCGGCGAGCGACATGTCGCGAAGGCTCCGCCCGCGCGCCTTGGCCGCAGCCTCCACGGCGCGGAAGCGGCGGGAGAACTTGGCGGTCGTCCCCTCCACGGCGGACTCCGCGTCGACGCCCAGGTGCCGGGCGAGGTTGCATACGGAGAACAGGACGTCGCCCAGCTCCTCCTTCACCGCGTCCGCGTCCTTCGGTGGGATTGAGCGCCTGTCGCCGCCGGCAGGTCGCGCGGCGGCCACTGCGGACTCGAGTTCGGAGAGCTCCTCCCTTATCTTGGCGAGGGGGCCTGAGGCGTCCTTCCAGTCGAAGCCGACGCGCGCTGCCTTCTCCTGCGTGCGCTGGGCCTTCAGCAGCCCGGGGAGCGTCGACGGCACGCCGTCCAGCGCGGAGTGCCTCGACTCCTTGCGGTGCTCGAGCTGCTTGATCTGCTCCCAGTTGCGCAGGACGGTCGCGGAGTCCTTCGCGTCGACATTGCCGCCTGCCCGCCGCAGCCCATCCGGGAGGCTCTCCTGTGGCGAAGGCGGGAAGACGTGGGGGTGCCGATGGACCAGCTTGTCGGCTATGGCGTTGGCCACGTCGTCGAACGTGAAGCGGCCTTCCTGCTCGGCCATCACGCTCTGGAACATTACCTGGAGAAGCACGTCGCCGAGCTCCTCAACGTAGTTGGCCTTGTCCTCGGGGCGGTCCATCGCGGCGAGGAGTTCGTAGGTCTCCTCCAGGAGGCAGGGCTTCAGCGACGACAGCGTCTGCTCCCTGTCCCAGGGGCACCCGGTCTCCGGATCGCGGAGGCGGGTCATTATCTCATGCAGTCTTTCTATTCCGCTCATGGCGTGGATTATACCACAATCCCGCCGCGCATGGCGAAGTCGCGTCAGATGTCGACCTCGATGTCCACGTCCAGCTTCTCCTCCTTCGGCGGCTCGGGCTTGGGCTTCGCCGAGACGCCGCGCGCCTCCTTCGAGGACGTCGGGAGATAGCGGTAGTAGACCATGAGCTGCAGCGCCACCCAGCACGTTGGCGAGACGGGCTGCGTGCCGATATGCATGTCCTCGCACTTCCAGTAGCCCATGTCGCGCTGGACGCCCTGCCTGTCGGTGTACTGTCCCTTGAGCACGGTCTGTCCGTTGAAGTACACGTCGATCATCTTGCGGTTCCAGTTCTGCCAGCGCTTGCCGCCGCCGTTGAAGAAGACCATGGTCGCCCAGTAGTTGCCGCGGACCGGGCAGCACGAGCTGTCGATCGACGACAGCGTGGGGTCTTCCCAGTCGTCGTCGAGGATCCTCATTGTGCGCTCCACGATGGGAAGGTCGCCCGCCCCCAGGTACTGCAGCCCGATGACGCCAACCATGAAGTGCCATATGCCGGTGCGGCGGTAGTTCGCGTTCGGCGGGCCGTAGTAGTCGCTCGAAAAGCCGCCGTCTTTCTTGTTGCCCTGTATGAGGAACCCCTCTTCCAGCTTCTTGAACGCGTCCCCGAGGTTGGGCGGCTCTATGCCGCTCATCTTCGCGGACTTCAGGGCCATCGTCTGGAACGCCATCCTGAGCAGCAGCGGACGGGTGTTCTTGCCGAGCTCGTCCGCCGGGCCCCAGTGCACGCTGCAGAGCCGGTCGGCCATCACCTTCACCGCGTGCGTCGCGGCACCCTTGAGGTTGGGGTTCTTGAGGAAGCCGTACGCCTCGGCCAGCGCGTGCGTGCCGACGGGGTCGAGGTTGTCGCGGTGCGCCATCAGCCACTCGAGCCCGCGCGAGACGCACAGGCCGAACTCGGTCCCTCCGCCCGACTGCTCGCCGTGCGCGAGGAACGTCAGGATCGCCAGCCCCGTGACGCTCTGCCCGTCGGCGCCCGTCGTCCCGGCCCAGCTGCCGTCGGGGCGCTGCACCGTCTTCAGCCAGCGCAGAGCGTTCACCACGGCGGCTTCGGTGCGCGCGTCGCCGCCGTACTTGCGCAGGGCCGACATCCGCGACGCCGCGCTGCGCGTCTCTCCGTAGATGGACTTCATCGAGACCGGCGACTTGACCAGCGACACGGAGGTCGGATCGGGCTGGTGGAGGGCCTGGTCGGTGGGCGAGGCGGAAAGGGACGGCGCCACGACCTCCGTAACCTGCGTCGGCATGTCGTTCGGCGTGTCGACGCTGATGTCGACCTCGACTTCCTCGGTGGGCTGGTCGATGTCCTGCTGCTCGGTCGTGTCGTCGAGGGGGTCGTCTTCCTGCGTGCGGGCGATGTCGACCTGGATCGTCTCCTTGGCTCGGCCGGATATCTCGGTCATGACGCAAAGCACGACGATGAAGAGAATGGGGCAGAGGATCGCGAGCATGGGCGCCACGAGGCGCTGGAGCTCCGTGCGGGCGAGCTTGTACTCCGCCGACGACCGGGGCTTGCCGAGGCCCTTCATCATCCGCGAGAAGCGCCTGAAGAAGCCCACCTCCTCGAACGCCGCGTCGATCTCGGAGAGATGCTCCTTTATGAGCTCCTCCCGCGAAATCTCCTCGTCGAAGACCTCCTCCTCGCCTATCGCCTCGTCGCTCATTTGGCAGGCTCCTTCGCGGCGGGCTTGGGATACGACACCTCGACGGCGACGTTGCCGAACTTCGCGGTCTGGCCGCGGCGGTTCTTGCCCTTGGACTTCACGGTAACCTCGTTGGCGCCGAAGCGCACAAGCGACGGCTGGAGCTCGTAGAGCTGCGTGCCGGCGCGCTTCTTGAAGGGCTTGAGCTCCTTGCCGTTGAATGTCACGACCGTCTCGACGCCGCTGGGAATCGAGACCTCCGTGATCAGCGTCACCTTGGGCACGACCCCCTCCTTGCCAAGCGCCGCGAGGTCGTCCCACACGCATATCGTCTGCTTTGACATGCCGCCAGCGAGGTCGATCGGCGACCCCGACAGAAGCGATGGCAGGGCGCGGAACTTGGAGTATTCCTTGAGATAGCCGCCCGCCGCGCGGTCGTTGGTCGGCGACACGAAATAGCGCTTGTCGCGCGCGCGGAGCTCCTTCTCGTCGAACGGAACCACGTGCCCCGTGGACAGCGAGTGCTCGTGGTGCGTCCCGAGCGAGTACATGCAGCCTGATGCCTTGCACAGCATCGCGTCGGCGATTCGCGCGCGGATCGCCTCCCTGCTGTGGCGCGGGCAGCGCTCGTCGTCGCCGACGTAGCCGGAGTCGTTGCCCACGTAGATGCCGCTCGCGCAGAACGAGGCGTAGTACGGAATGCCGGCCTTCGCCGCAAGGGCGCCAGTCACGTCCCACCTGTTGAGCTGAAACGGCCCCGCCAGCACCACGAAGTCGAGCAGCTTGGAGTCGAACCACGCCTGAAGGCCGATGCCAACGGCGGAGCAGTAGCCGACGGAGTCCGGCACGCGCGCGCCGAACTCGACCTTGTGGCCGAGACGCGTCGAGGCCGCGGCGCAGGCCGCCTTGATCTTCGTCATCATCTCGGTGACCTGGCCAACCTCCTTGGCGGACGCGGCACCGCCAGCCGCGACGGACTTGAACAGGCGGGGGTGCATCATGAAGTCGACCATGATGCCGTCTATGTCGTACTTCGACGCTATCTCAGAGGCGATCGCCGCGAACTTGTCCCGCACCTTTGCCTCGCCGTAGTCGACGTTCGTGCCGCCGGGCCCCTTGCCGTCCTTCCCCGCCATCAGGCAGTCGGGATTAGATGTCTTGAACGGAGGCCACAGATACGAATACCACGACGCCGGGCTGCGCTTGCCGTCGGGTTTCTGCCCGTGGGTCTGGATGTTCACGGGAAGCGCGACCACAATGCCGCGCTTGTTCTTGCGGCACCACTTGGACGTCTCGGAAATGGTGTCCCAATCCGACTTGAGCATCTCCGCCATTGCGTTCTTGTAGCCCCGCATCCACACCGAATCGGACGCCGGCTGGTGCGTTATGGGATCGGAGGTCCGCAGGTTCGCCGCCATCGCGCCGAACCCGAGCGCAGGGGCGACCACCAGCGTGTCCGCCGGAACGCGCTCCAGCCCCTTGAGCCTGTTCTTCACGAAGTTCTCGGCCGAAACTGGCATGTTCTTCGGCCAGAACGCGACGTCATACGCGACGTAGTGGAGCAGTGTCTTGCCCGCCAACGCATGCGCGCGCGGCGCCGAAAGCAACGCCGCCAGCAGGGTGAACGCCGAAATCCAGTACTTTCTCATCAAACATGTGAACGGAGCCGAAGCCGGAAAGGTTCAGTCGTCACATGCGGAATACTTCCAGCAGACGGCGGGCAGTCGGGGCGGACAGCTCCTCGACCACCTCGTCCGCGCCTCCGAAGTCCTGCCAGGACACATGGTCGTTGACCACGGCCATCGACCCCATGCCCGCGACAAGGGCCGACTTGACGCCGAATCCGGAGCCGGTGACGGCCACGGCGTTAAGATGCCGCAGGCGGTTGGCCACGCAGGCCCGTCGCCAGGCGTCCCACTTCACGGACCCATAACACGTCGACGTCTCCTGGTAGAGGACGACGTCGCCCGAGAGTATCTGCGCGAACGCCATCCTCACGGCCGCCACGTCGGCCCTCGTCGCTATGACCACCCGGACGCCGCGGTCGGACAGCACCTTCACGAAGTTCCGGAAAGACGGCGAGACCGCCGACTGCACGGCCTCGGTCAGCGCGGCGTTGAAGGCGGCCGCGAGGTCGCGCGCCGCCTTCTGGGCGGTCTTCTTCGTCTTCACGATCGAGAAGAGCTCCGAAAGCCCGCCCTGGTAGTTGCCGCCCGCGAGGTACCGAGCCTCGGTCATGGCGTCGAAGGGGATTCCGTCGAGATCCGCAAGAAACTTGCGCGTCGTCTCAAACAGAAGCTCCGCGCCGTTCATCGCGGCAAAGTCAAACTCGACGATAACCCCCCTGTCTGCCATATGCCCGCCTTTCGACTACTTCGTGGTTCGCTTCTTGCGCGGATTCGGCTGGCCGATCTCGGACAGCATCTTGCGGAACGACCCCTTGCGCACGTTGAAGGGCTTGCCGCCGCGGACGCGCGAGAACTCGCAGGCGCGAATCTTCGCCGCCGCGTTCTCGTCGGGCCCGACCAGGCCGGACTCGCCGGCAAGCGCGCATGCGACGGCCTTGCGGGCGCACTTCTCGATGAGCTTGAGGTCCTTCTTGCAGGGAGCGGCCGAGCGCGCGAAGTAGCCCGACTTGAACACCTGCACCTTCTCGGCCCCAAGCAGCTCGCCGAACCGGCGGCCGACGTACTGCCCCACGTTCACCTTGTCGAGCCGCGGGTGCCCGAACGCGTCGACCGGCACGTCGTCGCCGTGCTTGCGCATCTCGGCGATGATCTCCTTGACGCCCGCTCCCTCGCTTACGAAGATGTTGACCGCGTCGTACTTGTCCATGATCGGAAGAAGGCGCTTAGCCTCCGCCGCGAAGTTTATCTTGGACTCCGGCACGTACACGGCATGCACGTCCTGGCGCTCCATGGTGAGGTTGAACGCCGGCAGGAAGCGGACCTTGGACTTGAGCATCTTGCGGTAGTACTGCGCCGTCTTGTAGGTAAGCCAGCCGCAGTTGCGCCCCATGACTTCGTGGATCGTGAGCGCGCGCGGGTTGGCGGAGTTCTCCTTTACGACGTTGAGGAAGAACTTGGCCCCCTCCTCCGCCGCCGTCCACGCGCCAAGGGACTGCTTGATCGGGTAGACGTCGTTGTCAATCGTCTTGGGCAGACCGACGACGATGAGCGGATAGTTGTTCTTGGCAAGATACGCCGCGAGATCGGCAGCCGTCGTGTTGGTGTCGTCGCCTCCGATGGTATGCAAAACGTCCACGCCGTCCTTGACGAGCTGGTCGGCCGCGACCTTGAGCGGATCCTCGCCCTCCTTGACAAGGCCGCGCTTCACGCAGTCCCTGACGTTCGTGAGCTTGACGCGGCTGTTGCCAATCGGCGAACCGCCATGCTTCGTGAGCACCATCGCGCCCTTGCGAACTTCATCCGTGACGGGAATCGACTCGCCCTTCAGGAGACCCATGTAGCCATTCACATATCCAATCATCTCGACATTGGGCGCCTTCTTAGTGTATTCATCTATCAGGAACCCTATCGAGCTGGAAAGGCATGGGGCAAGCCCTCCAGCGGTCAAAAACGCAACCTTCTTCACTTCTTTCATCTTCTTCTTGCTTCTTTCTTCTTGCTTTCTTATTTTTTCAGGCCTTTCAGCACGTTTACTGTTTCTATCGCCGCCTGCATGGCGGAAAATCCCTTGTTGCCCTGCTTCGTTCCGCAGCGCTCGACCGCCTGCTCCAGGCTCTCTGCGGAAACCACTCCGTCAACTACCGGCACTCCTGTCTCAAGCGAAATCTCGCTGAACGCGCGCGCAGTCGTCTCGTTTATGAGCGCGGCATGCGCCGTCGCGCCCTGGACTACGGCGCCAAGCGCTACAACCGCATCAACGGAACCCCCGGACGCAAGCCGCTTCGCCACAACGGGTATTTCGTAGGCACCTGGCACCCGGACGACCACCATGTCCTTTTCACTCCCGCCCAGACGCACAAACGCGTCTATAGCGCCCTTCACAAGCTGTTCTGTCAGAAAACTGTTGAATCGGCTTACAACCAACGCAGTCTTCATTCCCCTAGCGTCTAACGCGCCATTTACTTCCTTCATCGCCTCATCTTTCTCCGTATTTCAGATAGACGGCGCGAATTATATCACTTATCGGAGAATATGTCAATAGCCCGACCAACAGCTCCGTAATCGGTCGCTTAACTGCCGGGTCAGGTTTTGGCCGTGTAATAGCAATGCTGGCACCCCTCGCTCACCTTATGGCAGCCATGCCACGGATTCCAGATGATCATCCGGCCACCTCAAAAGCATCTGTTGGCGATGTCCGTCGCCGTGTTCAAGGCGGCGCGATGGTCGGACGGTGTTTTGGACATCGGAATGCGGACATTGGCATAGTCGATCTTCCAATGCTTGTTGCCCGACACACACTTGAAGCCCAACTTCTCCAGCGCGGCTATCATGCGGGCGTCGACGAACGAGCCAGTGTCCTTGATTATCTGCTTCAGTTCCCTGCGGCGGCGTTCGAGTTCAGAACCCGGCTTGTTCGCCGCAAGCACTTCTTCCAGCACTGCCGCCCGCCGCTCGCGCTCGGAACTCTGCGCCGCCTCCAGTCCCTCGGACAGCACGGCAAGTATGTGTTCCCGCGCCTCGCCGGGAAACACCTCCACCGTCGCCGGCGGCTTCAACAGGCCGGCAACCCGCACTTCTCGGACAGGCTCGGCTTCGACAGGCTGTGTGCGCGACGCTGTCAACATCTCCTCCAGTTCGTTCTTAAGCCGCAGAACCTCGCCGCGCAGCCGGTCGCGCTCGGCCTCCGCAGAAGCCCGCGCCTGCCGTTCTGCGGCCAACAGCTGCTCAAGATCGGCCGATTTGCGCTCCGCTTCCGCCTTTGCCGCACCCAAGGCCGCAGATTCGGCGCGTAGAGCCGCCACGTTCGCTTCGAGCGACTGAATGCGCCCGTCATCCGCCCCACCGCCCGGAGCGCGTGTAGGGGCTTCTGGCGCGTTCAGGCCAAAGTAGGCAAGAGCGTCGTCTCCGCCAGCCGTTTTCTTAGGAATCGGCTTGACTTCCGCCACGGGATCGCTCTTCCTGAACATCCTCCTGGACAGCTGCGAGAAGTCTGTGTATGTCTTGCCCATACGTTTCACACCTCCACCCATGTCGGTTCGTAGGCTATCTCGTAACGTTCGTCGAGACGCGAGACATTATAGATGCGGCTTCCCTCGAAATCGACTCCACCGTGCTGCCCCGTGTGGATATGCCCGCAGAACACAAGACGCGGACGTTTCTCGATGATGACCTCGGTCAACTCCGGCGATCCGAAATGCTCTGAGTCGGTCTGGAGCGAACGGTCGACATCGCTTCCCGGTATTCGCGGCGGTGAATGCGTGACGAGGACATCGAGACCGACTGGAATCTTCGAGAACCAGCTCTTCAGCGTGTCCGGCTCGCCCTCGAACGCCCATGAGTAGGAGATAATCGGCACCCACGGAGTCCCATAGAACTTGATGCCTTCGATTTCCGTCCCTCTGTCGCCGAGGAAATGGACATTCGGCGAGAACTCGTACTTCCAGTCGATTCCCTGCCCCTTGAAGAGTATATGCGCAATCGGGTAGAAGTCGTGGTTGCCGGGGATGACGACGAACTGGATGTCGGGATACGATGCCGTCCATTCGCGGAACTTCTTGTTGATCCATTTCTTCTGGTCATTGATGTGCCACGGCCCGCGTCCGCGCAGCGGTGCGACATCGCCCGCGAGGATGACGACATCCGCCCCCTTGGGGTCAAGTCCCTCAAGGTTGCCGTGCAGATCGGATGTGGCCATTATTCTCATGAGACATCCGCATCATTTCTTAACTATCCACCTGCCACCTTTATCAGCACCTTCGCGCACAAGGAGACCGACTTCCCTCAAAGCGCGGACAGATCGCCACACGCTGTTTTCAGATATGTTCAGCATCTGGGCAACGCGGACAAAGTCCATTTCTGGGTTTTCGGCAAGTGCCGAAAGAACTCTGCGGGCATTAGTCCTGAAATCGTTACGATATGCACCCATCATGACATTAAAGTCGGGATGCACCCCCACTTCTGTCTTTTTCACCCCCACTTCTGAGGTTTCCACCCCCACTTCGGGGTTTTCCACCCCCAGTTCCGCAGTTTCCACACCCACTTCCGGGGTTTTCGCCCCCAGTTCCGAATCGTCGGCCTCGAATTCAACCATTACCTTGGTACGGTCGGGTTCGTAGCTCTCGACGATAGACGGCTCGGCAAACCTCTCCTTCTCCCAAACACCGTAGAGACTTGAAAGCCCCATGCCGGAACGCTCGCCGATACGGACAAGCGAGAAGATGTTGAATATCTTTCCGTTTCGCGCGTCGCTCGTGCCGCCGGCGATGGCGACGGACTTGCTCATGCGCAGCGTTCCCGGATTCGACACCTCAAGACGCTTGGGGTATTTGTCGATCACGATGCCGCGCCGCCCGTGGTAGTCGGCATGAATGAGCGCGTTCGCCAGCACCTCGCGCAGAGCCTTGTGGACAGGCGTGTCGTCATCCCGCGTCACGTTGTCCGACGCAATCTTGAACGGAACCTTAACACCCGCCGTTATCGACTGGTTGATGCGGAAGAAGAAGTCGAAGATGTTGCCGCTCCAGTTGGCGTCGCCCGAACACACACGATCCGTCCAGCGGACGTCGGGCGAGAGGTGTTCCCGATAGTCGAGGAAGAAGTACGGCAGCACGTTCGTGATCTCGTTGAAGTCACCGAAGCAGACAAGCCCCGCGAGCGTGGGATGCACATTGCCGTCGCGTCCACGAGCCGCCGCGCCGATCTTCATGAGAAAGCCGTCGTCGGCAAGGCTGCTCCAGACGTGTCCGGGGCGCAGCTGACTGAAATACATCCGATACCGGCGGATAGAATCGGCGTCAAGGTCGGCAATCGTCAGCTCGTCAAGGACGCAGTTGTCCGCCGTCTCCGCGCACTTGTCGCGAATCATGCCCTCGACCGCCTCACGCGAGCAATGGTAGTCACCCTCGCCGTTTCTGCGGTAGGTTCCCTTGAACACGTCGGAAGCGACAAAGACCGGACGAACCGTCCGTTCCGCTCGCGGCACTTCGACGACGACCACGGCCTTTCCGTCAACATCAACAGGATAAATGGACTCGTTGAACAGGACGTTTGCGCTGACCTTGTCCGGGTTGTTCACCGCGTTCCAAAGGTCGGCCACGATCTTCTCCGTGTCCGCCAGACCCTCAATCTCGCGCTTGCCGTCCTTCTCGCGGACGCCGAGGATGATTACGCCGCCATCCGTGTTGGCGAACGAGCTGTACGACGGCCAGAAGTCGGTGGGAACACCGCCCCTCGCCCTCTTGAACTCGACGGCGTCGTTCTCGCTCTTCGCGACAAGTTTCTTGATTTCTTCCGGTTTCATCTTCTTACTCTATAAGGCGTATTCGGGCACGGCTGGGTATTTGACACCGCTGGCGATGACTTACGCTTACTCATTTATGTTCGGAACTCCCACCTTCCGGCACATAGTCCATGACTTCGCCGACGTTGCAGTTCAGGGTTTCGCATATTCGGGCGAGAACGTTCGCGCCGATGGCCTCGCCTTTCGACATTTTCGCAAACGTCGCGGGCGAAACACCGGTAGCCTCGCGCAGGTCCGCGCGAGTCATGTCGCGGTCAATCAATAGTTTCCACAGTTTCTTATAGCTAAATGCCATGTCGCCTCCACTCCCTTCTTTGTGAAACGACGGATATTATAGCATTTATGCCTCAAAAACACAATGTCTCTGTGAAAAAAGATTTCACAATTGCATATTATTCATCGTCGATAAAAGCCTATCGTTCGCTTTCTACATAACACGAGTTTCGACCTCCACACATCCTATTCTTCGCGAATCGCCGCCTCCACCTCGGCAAGGGACTTGCGGATGAGGTCTGGCCGAGGCATCTGGTCAAGCCTCCGGAAGAGGCACATGCCCTTGTCAAGATAGCCGCGGGCCTTGTCCTTCTTCAACTGTGCGAAATCCAATGTGTTGCATAGCCGGTCTGCCATCTTGACGGCAAGAACCGCAAGCGGGGCATTGTTCGCCACATTCTCTATGTACTCGTTCTTCTGCTTGTTGTACTCATCATCGAGAAGGCCGTCTGGATATATGAGCGACAGTGTGCTAATCCCCGCAAGGACCTCCTCGCCCCACTTGCCGCCGGCCGCGACGATTTCCTTTTCAATCGTCTCGCGATTCTCCGGCTTCGCATCTTCAAGGAGGTCGTGTCCCCATGCCACACAAAGGCTTACGACATCGTTCTCCTCGGTGTAGCCCCACTTCTTGTATAGCATGTCGTAGACGGCCTGTGGGTGGACGATGTACGGCCTCCCGTCCGGCCATTTGCGGTACTGCCCCTTGTGCCGCTCGTAGGCGAGGGTCGCCATCCGCTGCACGGCGGCCCGCTTCGCCCACTCCCCGCTTTCGATTTGCTTTTTGTACGCGTCGTATGCCTCGCTGTCGGGCGAAGGCGCCTCCGGCAGCAATCTTGGCGGTATCATTGCCATTGCGAAGTCAATGGCTTTTGCATATCCGACTAGTACACTATCCTTTCGCATTTCCCTTACCGTCTCGGGATCAATCGGGGCGATGAAATCGCCCATACGTGGGTCGTACCCCATCGTCCCGTATTCTCCGGTGCAGTAGGCGATGCCCGCCTTCTGGCTTACGCAATACAGTGCTTCTTCGTCCATTTTGTTTTTTCCTTTGTTTTACAAGTCGGTGACGGAATCACATAGACAATCTTCCCTGATGCCAATGTCATTCATGCCTACCGGCCTCGAAATAGCATAGCCAATCGACGGCATTGTCATTTTTTTCCAAAGTTAGTTCCGCCGCCCAAGTCATAGTTCCAGCAAAAGCAAATGCCACAAAGGCTTTCTCTTCAAGAGGAGCATCTGCCGCCTTGATGGAATCAACAACCTTTACAAACCTCTCCAACTCACGATATTCGCGAAACAAGATGTTAATGCCATGCTCTATGAAATCATTCACCTTCCCAACTACAAAATTCGGATCCCTATACAAGGTGCTTTCCCAATACCAAAAGTAGTGCTTCGCCAACTCCTGGGGACTTGGCAATGGGTCGACAAGACCCGCATAAGGATTCTCCTTTTCGCCTTTATAGAACTTTGGCCTAAGCCTTACAAAGACCGGCTCTGTAGATGTCACGAGCTCTTCGTCTTTCTCCGCCCCCGTTTCATCTCTATCGAGCTGCTCTTCTACAACGTCTCCATTCGCATCAACAATAGGCTTGAAAGCATCGGCCGGCGGGGGGATTCGGCGAGGCGATTCATTGTTATCGTCGTCTTCATCGTCTAAAACGATTTCCGATTCGTCCACCAGCATGGGGGTGTCGGACAAGTCTTCCGGAAGGTATCTGCCAAGCAATGGATACCAGCAAGTCCCCTCTGGGTGGGGCATAAGGTCTTCCTTCGGCTCTGCAAACTCAATAATCTCCTCGTCGACAACCTCGCCGGCGTCGTTGAACCTCTTTATCGTGTTCCATGTAACCAATGCCTTTGCCATGTGCCGCTCCCTTCAATTGTCCTTGTACAAATCCCAAGACTCATACTCCTTGCGAATCTCCTCGTCCGTCCGTGTGTCGGGAGTGCCGTCTCCGTGAAGACGGCGTTTATCTTCTTCGGTTAGTTCCAAATCCGGGTCTGGGTCTTCCCAGACCTTCGTCGGCCACCGCTTTGGTTTTGATTGTGTCGTTGTCATGCCATACATTCCTTCCATTGGACAGCGATTCCCCCTAATCCAACTTCCAAGACTCCAAGTCCTTCCGCCTCTCCTCGTCCGTCCTCGTGTCCGGGCTGCCGTCACCGAAGAACTCCTTCCGCTCTTCGTCCGTCATTTCTACATCGGGGTCGGGGTCTTCCCAAACCTTCGTCGGCCACCGTTTAGGTTTTGATTGTGTCTTCATGTTTCCTCCATATCAATCCAGTCGTTTTCCAAGATGTATTGCAATTGTCGTCGGCCAGAAATCCTCCGGCACCTTCATTGGGTTGCACTCTTCATTTTCGTCGTCTACGAGTGCCACCCTCTTGACTTCCCATCGCATCTGCTTCGGAGGCTTGCCCTTTGAGCCATAGCCGCGATTGAAGCGGATGGTCTTCAAGCCTATCGTTCGCTTAAGGTTGTTTTCCGTGAAGTCGCGGTACTCTACTTTCTTCTTCCCCGCCTCTATCGCATCGTAGAATTCGCCCGCGAGGACGAGATAGCCGTCCGGACTCTTCGATTTGAGCCGTCCCGCCTTGATGCCTTCAACAAGTCTCCGCGTCTCGGCTTCGTCTTCCTCGGCCTCTCGTTGCTGCCGCTCGTTGTCGTACTTGAGAGTATATTGATACTCCTCGTCGCCTTCCTTGAATGCAAGGGCCTTGGGATGGTTGAATAGCAATGCATAATAATCGCCATCGCCTATGACGAACATGCAACAATAATCATCGCCGCCGCCCATCTTCAATGTTCGGTCGGCGGAAAGGATGCCGAGGTCGTGGAAGATTTCGTTCGCCGCCGCCTCAACCTTTCGCTTGTCGGCCGCTATTGGCACAAACAGCGAAAGGAGGAATGGGTTCCTCTGTTCTGCAATGTAGTCTGCTATGCCGAACTTCTTTGCCGCTCTTGCCACCACTTCGTTGACAAGCTCGTAATCTTTGTCTTCGAGTTCCTTCATTGCATCACTCCTCCCTTTTGATATTTCCGCTTGCGATAATTTTCTGACACCCAAATTACGACCCTCATCTCAAAACAGCGAATGTAAACATGTTCGTTCCGCCGAAGTTAATGGTCTCTACGAGCTTAAGCCGCCTCGAAAGCCGTCTTTCCAATTCTGGGACAAGACCCTCCGGTAGAACGATGTCGCCTTCCGCGCTGTCGATTTGAAGACCAACACCGCTCAGCATCGTCTTGACGTATTTCCCATATGTGGCACTCCTTTCGATCCGCATCACCTTCATGTGTCCAAAGCTATATTTAGAGCGGAGCCGCTTGCCGTAGTCCACAAATTGCGATGAATAGGACCGCTCGATGTCGTTGCCTTCCAAAAGGTCTTTCGCCCTGAAATACTCGAAGTCACGATTCTTGGTCCAATCGTCTTTGTCCGATTCGTCTTCGTTGTCTACACTCTTTCGCACGTTCGGGAGGGGCAGCCTTTCGCAAGGCGCATCCAACAGTGTCGTGTACCGGACACTGCTCCTGCAAATACTGCCCGAGGGATATTTTCGCTCGTCCGTCTTGCGCACTCGGAATCCTATTACGGACTCTATAAACCTTTGCAACTGCGGAGTAGGGATTGCCCATGTTCCTTCCTTGTCCATTCTTACCGTGATCAGAATCGTCCCGGCTTCAAAGTGAGTTTGAACTTGGAATTCAACGTGGGCAAGACCCATCGTACCGCAAACCATTCTCGACACATAGCCATCGTCGGCATCGAAGTAATTCTCGAACAGCTCTACCTTCTTCTCAATTTCTCGATCCTTTCGATATTTCGACAGCTCGGCATCCGTCAGCAGCGCTCCACTCCATTCCGTAGCCGCAAAATGGTCGTGGCAAGCGCCGCACTTGACGACTTCGCCAACCATCGAAGCCGGCAGCTCGAGCTCCGCTTTGCATTTTGGACAAACTATTATCATGTCTTGCTCCTTTGTTTGCGCCTTCGCCTTACGACTCAATCCGATTCGCTTCCCCGGAGTAGTCGTCCTTGTAGCGGTTGTAGAGCTCCGTCACCTTGGCCGCCGCATCGTTCCGCTTCTGTTCCGCAGCCGCCGCAGAATCGTCCGACATGAACAGCGGCATCGGAGGAAGTATCTTGTCGAAGTCCGGTCCCGCCGTGACAAGCCGCCTCGTTCCGAATGCATTTTCAAGCAGCACCCGTGTCGCCTCCGCATCAAGTCCGAGTCCGGCGGCAGCCGCCTTTATGTCCTCGTCAAGCCGCCATTTGATGAAGGCCTGCCACTTGCCGGAATCGTTGTGCTTCTCGATGAACTCCATGATGAGGTCCATCTTCGGACGGAGCGATTCGCTGGCCTTTATCGTCCGAACTATCTTGTCCAATATGTTCTGCTTGTCCGCGTCCTTGGCTTCGTGGTAGTCGCCGATAAGCATGAGGATGTAGTCGAAGTCCACATCGAACTGGCGGAGAAGTTCGAGTTCGAACACCACTTCCTTGCCCGGCGGCTCCGGCTCGCTCCCATTGCTTGTTTCATCCTCGCTGCCACCTTCGCCACCTTCGCCGGAGCCATCTGGAGGCGGCGGCGGATTGGCTTTCGCCATCTCGTCGTGGATGTCGTGATACTTGCTGCTGTAGTCCTGAATCTCAAGGTCCGTGAGAATCTGCTTGTTGGCCTTGTCGTCTTCAAACTCATCGAAGACCCGCAGGATGTTATACATCTTAAGGAAGTCTCCGAAGAGCATTGCGAACTCCTCCTTGGCATCGTCGCCCTCTATGTCCCCGTCTGGCGGGAACTTCGTCTTGAGTTCGTCCACGATCTCCGTGTAGCTCTTGACATGTTCGCCCTTTGAGTTGGTGTAGCCCTTGGAATAGTAGTCCTCGAATGTCTTGATTCTGACGATCTCGGAGTCGTTAGGGCTTTCCTTGTCGCTGAACAAGGCAATTGCCTCGTTGGTGGCTTCTTCGAGGTCTCTGAAACATATGATGTTGCCGCACACCTTGACCGAATTGAGTACACGGTTGGTCCGGGAGAATGCCTGTATGAGGCCATGATGCTTGAGGCACTTGTCGAGCCAAAGGGTGTTTAGTGTTTTTGCATCAAATCCCGTGAGGAACATGTTTACCACGATGAGCAAGTCGAGCTCGCGGTTCTTCATTCTCGTGGAGATGTCGATGTAGTAGTTGTGGAAGGTGTCGCCGTCCTTCGCGGAGAAGCCCGTCGCCCCTTGTGACGGGAAGAGGCGGTTGTAGTCCGCCATCGCCGCCTCAAGGAACTCCCTGGAGGTTTTATTGAGGGCGGTGACATCTCCCTCGCCATCCACCAGCCCACTGTCCTTCTCGGACTCGTTGGGTGCGGACGTGAAGATGGTCGCGACCTTGAGCCCCTTGCACGGGTGGCCATCCGGCAATTCCCCTATCTGCCGCTGAAACTCAAGGTAGTAAGCCTTGGCTTCGGCTATGAAATCCACCGCGAGGATGGAGTTGAAGCCGTTTACAATCCTCTTTTCGACCTTGCCGCTCTTCGTCTCTGACTTGTGGCTATACGTCCGTGTCTGCAACGTCTTAGCGGCATAGTGGTCGAGAATGTAGGTGACGACTTTCTTGATTCGCTCCTCCTCGTCTGGTTCCAGCAGCAGCTCCTCCGGGGAATCTGGCTGCCGTTCCGCCTCGACCTTCCCGTCGGCTCCATCGTCCGCAGGCTTGGCCCATCCGATAGTCTCTACATGGAACGGAAGCACATTGTTGTCCCGTATCGCATCGGCCATCGTGTAGCAGTGGAGCCTTTCGCCAAACACCTGTGCCGTCATCGTCGCTCCACCTGGAAGAAAGGCCTGGGACTGGTTCTCCTCAAGCCTCGGAGTCCCGGTGAAGCCGAATATCTGGTACTTCCTGAATCGCTTGGCGATGTCGTGGTGCATCTTGCCGAACTGTGTGCGGTGGCACTCGTCGAAGATGATAACCACATGCTTGTCGTATATCCCCGAATGTTTGCTGCCGGGCGGATTCTCCCTCACAAAGTTGGAGAGCTTCTGTATCGTCGTAATGACAATCTTCGACTTCTCGCTCTTCACCTCGTCGCTCAACTGCGCCGTCAATGCCTTCGTGTTCGCCGTCCCCGCGACACACCCTTTCTGGAACTTGTCGTATTCGCGCTGTGTCTGGTCGTCCAAGTCCTGCCTGTCAACGACGAAAAGCACTTTGTCCACATAGTCGAGCTTGGATGCGAGCTGTGCCGTCTTGAACGAGGTGAGGGTCTTGCCGCTGCCGGTGGAGTGCCAGACGTACCCGCCCGCCGCGACCGTGCCGAGGATGTCCTTCTTCCCCGCCGCATAGCGAACCTTCTCCAAAATCCTCTCCGTCGCCGCAATCTGGTAGGGCCGCATCACCATTAGGCATCTGTCTACCGTGAAGACACAATACTTCGCAAGGAGGCTCCTCAATGCATTCTGGGCGAAGAAGGTGCGGGCGAAGTCCCGGATGTCCTTTATCGGCTCGTTCTTTGCATCCGACCAATAGCTCGTGAACTCGAATGTCTCCGACGTGTGCGACTGGCTTCCTGTGGCTGCCGCCTTGCTCGCCTCGTTTACCTTGCCGCGCCTCGTCGTGTTCGCATAGTATTTCGTGTTGGTGCCGTTGGATATGACGAATATCTGCACCCACTCGAACAAGGCATCGCCGCCCCAAAAGCCGTCGCGGGAATAGCGGTTTATCTGGTTGAAGGCCTCCTTGATCGCCACTCCCCGCCGTTTGAGCTCGACATGCACGAGCGGCAGCCCGTTCACGAGCACCGTCACATCGTAGCGGACTTGCCTGCCGCCCGCGGCCTTGGTCTCGCGGTACTGGTTGATGACCTGCAAGGAATTGTTGTTGATGTTCTGATCGTCGAATATCTTGATGTTGTCCGTCCGCCCGTCGTCGAAGACGAATGAGAACCGCCGCTCCTCCTGGAACTTCGCCGTCTTCTCCTCGATGCCGTCGCTCTTCTTCGCCAAGACCTCGCCGTAGAACCTCGCCCATTCGCCGTCGGTGAATATACCGCCCCGCAACACTTCGCGGTTCAACTTCTCCATCTGCCTGCGAAGGTTCGTCTTGAAGTCCTTCTCGGTCTTGATGCCCTTGAGGTATTCATATCCCTGTTCGTAGAGGGTTCTGATGAAGCGCAGCTCCATCGTCTTCTCGTCCTCGTAGGCGCCGCCCGTGTCGTCGGACACCTTCTCGTAAGCATTCACCACCGTGTAGCACGGCATCTCTGCTATCTTGTCCAAGGTCTTGCACATCGCTTTAGCTCGCTTTCTTGAAGGTTAGAAGTTTGTCGCGGCAGTATTCGTACTGCTTCTTTCGGGCGGCAATCTCCGCCGTCAATCCCGCCGTCTCGTCATTGCATAAGGCATCGAACTTGTCGAGGATTTCAACTATCCGCTTTTGCTCGGCGAGTGGCGGGAGGGGGATGACTATGCTTTTTAATTTTTCTGGTGTAACTTCAATGACTTTTACACCATGAGCCAATGGCCTTTTCAATGTGGCAAACTGGCTGGTGTGAAAGTAATACGAGAGGTATTTAGGATTTTGATTGTGCTGAATAATTGCTGTATGGCCACTGATTGCGATAGGAGAGTCCCCCATCCAAGCCACACATTTACAAACATCTTCCACCGTCTCGCTCGTCACCGCCATAATTATGTCGCCTGATTTTGCAAACTTTTGATTTGTAGCTTTCTCGGAAGCCATGTATGATAGCGGCTTGTCCGTCCAGACACCAAAGCTTGTATAAATTTGGCCGTAATGAATACATGGAATACCTGATGATACAAAGTCTCGTTTTTGCAAGGAGCCTCCACGGAAGATTTCAGCGACACTCCCCAGCGACTTTCTCTCCACATCGTCCCCAAATGTCAGCAACTTATCCCTATACTGCTCGTATTGCTTTCGCCGTGCCGCAAGTTCCGCCTCAAGTTCTGCGGTCAATGTTTCGACTTCGTTTGTATAGGCATCAAGAAGTCGTACAATTTCCTCTTGCACAGCGAGCGGCGGGATAGGGATGACTATTGACTTCAATGCCGGCACACTAGAATGAACTACCTTGCTCTTGACTTTCCCCTTGCTTTTTTGCTTCTGAGCTGCTTCCGTCGATAGTGCATAAACAAGATATTTTGGATTCTGCTCATGCTTCATCACGACAACATCGCCACCCGCATAGCACTTTTCATGCCCCAGATAGGCGGTGCATTTGGCTATGTCCTCTATCTTCTCGCCTGTGATTGCAAAGAGAATGTCGCCATGCTCAAAACATCTTGCTCGGTTGGCGACTTCGGATGTAGTATGTGAGATGCATGTGTCAAAGCCGATGTTGTAGGTTGTGTATATCTCTCCATATCGGACACAAGGCACACCTTTTGCCGTCACCTCATCTCTTTTGATTCCGCTGCCGCGAGCAAAACTTGTGGCAATCTCTTCAAGCGGCTTATAGTCCACACCATTTGGACAAAATTCCGCCATCAACTCCGAAAGACGGCTCATGACGAAATCTCCGCGATTAGCTCCTTGATTTTCGCACGAGCTACATTCTGTCGTTTGACTATGCCATCAATTTCCGCATTTAGCTCTTCTATCGGTTTGGGAGGCGGTGGCGGCTCGGCCTCGACATAGGTAGGCACGGAAAGATTGTATTCATTTGCCGCGATTGTATCACACGGTACGACCTTCGCCCGATACGGCACATCTTTTCGGTCGCAATATAGCCGAAACAGATTGTCAATGTTCTCTTCCGTCAACAAGTTCTTGTTCTTGCCGGTCTTGATGAACTGATCCTTTCCGTTCACAAAAAGAACCGTGTTGTCATTCATCTTGTTCTTGCGAAGAACAAGTATCGTGACGGCTATTGAATTTCCAAAGAAAAGATTGGATGCAAGGTCTATGACTGCATCGACATAATTGTTATCGACGAGATACTTCCGTATTCGTTGCTCTGCACCGCCACGATAGAAAATGCCGGGGAAGCACACTATCGCCGCCGTGCCATTGACGGCAAGCCAAGACAGGGCATGCATGATAAAGGCATAGTCGGCCGCCTTCTTTGGTGCTAGTGCTCCCGCCGGGGCAAACCGCTCGTCACTCACAAGGAGCGGATTGGAATCACCGTCCCATTTGGTTCCGTATGGAGGATTCGAGACGGCCACCTCAAATGGCTTGCGGCTCTTGTGGAACTCGCTTGGCGCAAGAAGAGTGTCGCCTTTGTGAATGTCGAACTTGTGCGGGGATATGCCGTGGAGAAAGAGGTTCATGCGGCATAGGCGGTGTGTGGTCGGCTCCGTCTCCTGCCCGTAGAAGCCATCCGTCACATTGTCCTTGCCGATTACCTTTGCGACCTGCATGAGGAGCGAGCCCGAGCCGCATGCGGGGTCGTAGACATTCAAAATCTTCTTCTTCCCCCTCGTCGCGATAAGGGCGAGGAGCCGTGACACCTGCTGCGGAGTGAAGAACTCTCCGCCGGACTTCCCGGCATTGGAGGCATACATCGTCATCAAAAACTCGTAGGCATCACCGAACACGTCAATGGAATGTTCGTTGAATCCGCCAAGTTCCATGCTCGCTATTCCGTCGAGTATCTTGACTATGTACTTGTTCCGCTCCGGCACCGTATCGCCGAGGATTTGCGAGTTGTTGAAGTCCATGCCGGCGAACAAGCCCTTGAAGTCCGCCTCCGTCTCCGTCCCCTTGGTGGATTCTTCTATCGCGGCAAGGGCATCGCCAAGGAAGATGTTGAGGTCGGGATTGTCCCGCTCCTTCTCGCGGACATTGCGGAAGAGGTGCGAAGGCGGGATGTAGTAGCCGAACTTCTTGAGGATTATGCCTTTCGCCGCCGCCGCCATCTTGTCGGGAAGGTTTCCGTAGGAGAAGTCGGCCCCCGCTCCCGCCCGCCGCTGATCGTCATTCATGCCGCATTCAAGCTTCTCCGAGATGAAGCGATAGAAGATGGTGCCGAGGACATAGATCATGAAGTTCCAACCCGTCACCTTGCCCCGCAAGTCGTCGGCAATCTTCCAAATGGCCTTGTGGACCTCCGCTCGCTCGTTGCGAAGTGTCGGCTTCTCCGCCGTCTGCACATTCGCCGCTGTCTCGCTCTTCGCCATCGTGCTATCCAAGCCTGCCACCCTTGACAGCCGCGGACCGTTCCGTACATGATGGCGGGGTGTACCTGTTTCCCATGCACCTGTCCGTAGCCGTTCCACGGGCTAGCAAGATTGCACAAGGCATAGTACACCCCATGCGGGGGTATTACTACCCATGTGCCGCTCTTGCTTTGAAATGTGGAACTATTTCGGACAAACGGCTTACCCACCCCGGTCGTTGACGGGATTTCTCCCCCGCCCCCTCCCGAAGTTTGGTCTTCACCGGCATTCAACCGGCTCGACAGCCATATTATACCATAATTCCGGCTCGCCTACCCGTCGCCCGTCGTCGGGAAGTTGTCGTCTACCGCCGTCATCGCCGTCGCCGCCCACAACATCGCCATAGCCGCACCAGGAGGGGCCTACAAGCCCTCCGGGCAGGCTGGACGGCTCCTTCTCCATTCCAAGCCCCGAAAGCGACAGCGCCCCTCTATAACGGCTCTTGAGAAGCACCACAATAAACGACACTTCCGCAGCCGCGGATGGATCTCACCAATCGCTGCTCAAAAGCGAGAACCCGATGTCGTCCCGTATAGTCGCCGTTCTCTCGATAACCCTACTCTCTCACTCCTTGACAACGACCGTCTTAGGTTGACGGCAGCCGCGAAGAAGCCCATTGTTGTATGCTGTCCAAAGACACTTGACCACATACGCAACCCAATTCTTGAACGGAGTTGCTTTCTTGGTGTGTCCCCTAGCCCCTCCGCAAAGACCTTCAAAGTATATCCGCTCAACTTCCATCTTGGCAAGCACACCAAGTTTGGCAACGGGGACGCCTAAAGACGCCTCTACCACTTTTTCATAGTCCTCCGGCGGTGGTGTGTACGGCACCGTATTGTCTTCTCCATGTGGCCAATTGAGCGGCACATCAACAACAGCAACACTCGGATCCAGCCTCCTCACAGCAGGATCACCGCCAGATGGCGGTCTATCTTGTGGAGTGTATGATGGCATTTCTCTTTCTTTTTCCAATTTCTCTTTTATGATTTCAAGTTCTATTTTGTTTTAGGCTTGGTTTCATGTTGGATATCCTACGGGATATCCCGCAAGACATCAAACAGACTATGCCAACTCTCACGCCTTTATGCTTAACTTATCAATCGCCTTTTTTAGGGCAGAGTTGTTTCGAATATACGCCTTACGTGCATTCCTATTAGATTGCATAAGAAGACGATATATGATAGCAATCTCTCCGGGATGTTCTCTCGAAACTTCATCAGATCGATCCTTTGGTTCGCCGAGAAAACCATTGCCAAGCTCATCTTGAACATCTTGGTTCCAACAATCACGAACCACCAGCAGTATGGCTTTCGCAATCGCATTATCGTTACTATCTTTAATCGCCATCCAGTCAGCTCCATAAATCATGACGGCTCCTTTCTTTATTGCCTCGTCTATGGTTTTTGCTTGCATTTAGAACTCCTTTATTTCTAACTTATCTTGTTGCTACAACCGTAGACTCGAGATTTTCTCTCAACTCCTTTGGCATCGTCTCCATCCAGATTGGAATTAAAACTTTTGTTGCTTTCGCAAGGCAAGCCATTGACATAAGGCCATCTTTGGCCCAACGTGCGATATTTATAAGTTCATTATCGCCCGATGCCATTGATTCCTCTATGACCTTAGCGGTTCTCTCGCCTTGCTGAATGAAGTAAGACCATTCAGCCTTACCTTCCATGACAGCCATATTGGCACATCTCGCATTAACAAACGATTGTGCCAGGTCTCGCTTGATTTTATTCCGTTGAAGAGCTGGAAGATTTTTATCGTTGTTTCTTTCTACTCTATTCGTGTTCCTATTTTTCATTGCCTTCCTTATTTACTTATATGCGTCAGCACTTAGGTTTTAGTTATAGGTCGAATCAACACTCGCTGCTCTTACCGTCTCCTTTAACCCGCCTGACGGTATTGTATTATAACATAAACCATAAGCATAAATCAAGACCTTTATCGCCCTACGAACAATTTTTCTATATTTCCCGTCTGTTTTCGAGCCTGTTTTGCCCCCTACCAATCCGCCGCGAAATATGGTATAATACACACCGTCAAGACATCAGGAGACGATGAGCCGAAAGGCGAGTCGCACCAACCGAGTTGGAACACCACGGTGGTAGCCGAGAGGCGATGTGCCCGAAAGGGAAACATGTTCCGAGCAGGCCGCTCGTCTTGATATGCAAGGTGGGCGGCCGATCGTTTGCGGGGATTGTCCCCCTCTTGAGAACCTTGACGAAGGAGAGGCAAACGATGACGCAGACCATCAGCAACGGCGGGCAGTTGCCCAAGTTTCCGTTCGGACAAAAGGAACTCGAGGAGGCTAAGACCGCATTCCTCAAGAGCGGAGAGTGGGCGGCACTCTACGATGTTGCCCCGGAGGGAGCAAGGCGGAGGCTTGAACTCTCGTTCTGGTTCTCTCTCTTCGGCAAAAGCGATCCCGTGGATTACGACCGGTTCATCCGGTACAGCGACTACCGTGACGAACTCGAAAGCCGCATGAGTGTCGAAGACCTTGCATTCCTAGCAGACAACACCAGACTGCTCGCCGTCGCCAAGCACTACCGGGAGCTCGTCGAGGCACGGAGCAATCCGCAGTCGAAGTACATGACCTACGACCAGTTCTTCAAGTTCCTTCGCGATCAGGGCAAGTACGATTGCCACCACTACGGGGACGACACCAAGAGGGGCATAATCGAAGACTTCGAGCCCGTCCTCACAAGGGCGCACGACCCGCTCGCAGCATTCCTTGAGGACATTCTCGCCACTGCGGAGCTCCACGAAGTGCGGACATTCCCGAAAGAAGAATGGATGTACGTCAGGGTGGCCGTACGATTCCTAAACAAGGATGCCGAATGGGGCAAGCCGTTCCAGATAGCCGCCCTCTGGGACTGCTTCAAGAAGCTACAGGGCTACACATTCGTCGCGGAACCGATTGAGACGGAGTACCACCCGGAGGAAATCGACGGCGAAGAGACCGAAGCCCAGCGGCTCAAACGGCAGACGCTTCGCGAGGACAGGGAGCAAGGCACTCGGTGATTCACCGCAAGACAAGGAGATTCAAACGATGACACTGCAGGAAATACTCGCGATGGACACTTCCAAGATGTCCCTTGACGAAATGGTGTATATGCTGGACGGCCCCGGAGACCGTCCCGACTACCAGCACGACATACTCGAACTTCGCCTCCGGCACGAGGACGACACCGACATCCCGATGGAAGAGGACTCCATCGGGCGGCAGTGCAGGGAACTCGGAAGGACGATGCTGCCCGGCATGGTGGAAAGGCTTGGGGAATACGAAGCCTCGGACGACAAGGAACACTTCTTCGATGATGAAGGCGAGAACTAAGGTAAGGAGAAATTGTTTATGGCGGCGAAAGAAAAAATAGATCAGGCGAGGGCAATGTTTCTTAAGAACCCATACTGGAAGGGACTATACGAGGGGCTGTCTCCGAGCGCAAAGGGATGGTACGACCTCTCGTTTCTTTTTTCAGTGGCCGATGAGATAGGCGAAGATAGAGATGCTGTTGCGAAGGAGGCCCACGAGTACGAGGAGAAGATGTCCTTCGAGGCGCTTGCGGAGCTCTTGGGCGTCTCTACCAATGGGTACGAACGGGCAAAAATCAAGAGGCTTATGTTTGCGGCCCATAAGCGAGAGAATGGGGAATGACTACGACACTACAGAAACTGGAGGACAAGGGAGTGGGCATCTTTATGTCCAAGCCCCAGTGGAAGGAACGGTACGGCGATGCACCCGAAGGTGCGAAGTCCTACTACCGTTTGATGTTTGCCATGACGTTGCTTGGCACAGTGGCCAAGGATGGTCAGGTGGACATGGCAGGCATAGGAACGGACGAGGAGCGGGATCGGATATACCACACGATGGACGACGAATCCTGGGGCTATGTGCTTGCCAATGCCGGGCATGCGGAGGCGCTTGGGCTGTACATAGCGCGGAGCAAGATGCAGGGGAAGCCGGAGGTAAAGTTCGGCTCGTGGCTTTTGTGATTGAGAAAGGGTCTTATGGGCAATCCCACGGAGAAGATAAAGGCACAGATAGAGAAGTTCCAGAAGGGACTTGATGCGTTCATGGAGAATGAATACTGGCGGGATTTGTACAAGTCCGCGCCGGTAGGGGCGAAGCGGTGGCTTGAGGGTGAGTTTGCCGCATCGGAGAGCGAGGATGAGCCACCAGACGGACCAGACCCCGACATGCCCATGATAATGGAGGGGATGAAGAAGGAGGACTGGCTTTGGCTCGCTGAATACGACTGCTTTCACCCCAAGCAGAAGGAGTATTTCCTTAGGATGGCCGCTTCGGATAGGGTAGGCAAGTAGTCTGTCGTTCTATCCTACCCTCGCGCACTGCGTCATACGCGCGCGCGAGGGTTGTTTTTTTCTCTTGCTTGACTTCCAGGCATGAGTCGGACAACTCATGTGCATTGGAGCAAGATGTTAAGCAAGGCAATATCGGCAATCCGGGCGATTCTTGACCTCGACCCGACAATATCGGAAGAGCACCGTGAAGGCATCATGCAATTCGCGATGAATGATTCGTACACGGTCGCCAACATACTCCGCGAGCAGAACGGGGACGAGGTTGTGAGTATCGCAAAGGCGGCGGCGACGCTCGACAAGTCCAAGCCGACCATCGAACGATACATCAGGGGTGGACTTCTAACCCCCGTCATCCCGCCGGGGAAGACGAGAGCGATAGGAGTGACGTTGAAGTCCGTCCGCGACTTCGGCAAGCAAGACTCGCCAGAGACCGGCAAGGGACATGGAGAGGAGTAGGGGCTTGTCCATCTTTGTCCATCTTTTGTCCATCTTTCATGCACATCATATGCAATCAAGAGCAATCGGCAACAATCATGCTCCAACCGCCCTAAAACAAAAAAGGCCCGATTTACGGGCTTTTCTTGGGATTTCTTGGTGGCCAGGAGCGGGATCGAACCGCTGACACACGGATTTTCAGTCCGTTGCTCTACCAACTGAGCTACCTAGCCAGCACGCGCTTGAGATGGTAGGGGCGCAGGGATTCGAACCCTGGACCCAGTGATTAAGAGTCACTTGCTCTAGCCAGCTGAGCTACGCCCCCATCTCACATCGTTCTCTGGAGCGAGGAACGGGACTCGAACCCGCGACAACCACCTTGGCAAGGTGGCACTCTACCAACTGAGTTATCCTCGCACCGCGAAAACAAATGGTATTATATCATAATCTGCCCTCGACGCGCAAGGGGGTATTTTCACCAAGCGCTATTGCGCGAGTTCGCCCAGGAAGATGTAGCCGTAGCCCGCCTCCATCAGTATCCTTGCACACGTGAATATCTTCTCGGCGTAGTCGGGCTGGTAGTGGAAGTAGTCGCGGTAGAAGTACTGTTCGTGGTCGCCGAACGTGATGAACTCGTTCCCCACGACCTTCGAGAGCATCTTGGGCAGCTCCTCGAGCTTGTAGATGTTTATGGCCCCGATCTGCTGGAGGTCCTCCATCTCCTTGTAGCCGAGGCGCGTCTCGCGGTCGTAGGCGTAGTCGAACTTCCCGAACATCTTCCACCCATCCTCCATCGTGAAGTGGTTGTAGCCGCTTACGGACGCCGCGATGTCGTCGCCGGCGCCGTAGCGCGTGAACAGGGCCGTCTCCGGCTTGCGGTTGTTGAGCAGGCGCCACGAATGCCCGTAGGGAAGCGCATCCTCCTTGCCGTCCCAGGCGCGCCGGGGCCCGCAGTGCGCGATCAGTATCTTGATTCCCTCGTCCGCCGCTGCGCGGCAGGTATCCTTGCTGGCCGCGCCCCAGTGGGTGACCGCGCCCGTCGCGAACACACCCTCGCCGGCGAAGCGCCGGATCTCCCTGGCGATCTTCCCGATCACCACTCGGGCGTCCTTGTAGTCCAGGTTGATGAAAGGATAGTCGGGGAACTCCTGATAGGAGTGGAAGCCGAGCCTGAGCCAGTCCTTGCTGGCCTGCCATTCGGCCTTGTAGGCGTCCGTCATGTCGCCGAGAGTGAACTCGTCGGTGCCGTAGAAGAAGTCCGTCCTGTAGAAGCAGTTCAGCTGGACCTTCATTCCGTAGCGCTCGTGGGCCGCCTTGAGCACGCCGAGGAACGCATTGTCGAAAAGGGACTTCGGGCGCTGCCGCGTAAGGTCGCGGAAGACCCACACGACGTCGTCGATGTAGAAGAATGCCTTTTTCCCGGCCAGCTTCGGGTTCCTGCGGAACTCGAAGTCCTTGATCGCCACCGGCGGCTCCGCCGCCTCCGCCGACTGCATGGCCGCGAGCGCGACCGTCGCAGCAAGAACCGTCTTGGCATAGCTCATCGTTGAACCTCCATTTTGCTTTTCGGCAGAGGCGTTTCTTCGCTATAAGCTTTGCACTATAATATCGCCTTTGCGATCAGGTTAGTTCTCGGCGGAGATTGAGCCGTCCTCGGACTCGATGCGGCAGCGCCCGTCCGGCGTCTTGCCGATGGCGAAGACGACTTCCGCACTGTTCCCGCCGGCATCCGTCACGACCGTCTCAAGACGCTGCCCTGCGGCCTTGCCGACGATCGTCCACCTGCCACCGTCCTCGAACAGCACCTTGCCGCTCACCTTGCCGGCCTTGGACACGGTGATCGTCGTGAACGCGCCTTCGTCGCCGCCGTAGAACGTCCCGACGGCCCACGCCGGGACCACCGCAACGGCCGCCGCCGGCCTGGCAGCGGATGCCGCAGGCTTCGCCGCCGCCTTGACGTCCCCAGACTTCGCCTTGTTCCACACGGCGTAGAGCGTAACCGTCTTGCCGTCCTTGTCCGTGAGGTTCTTCACCTTCGCCTTGTTCTTGTAGGCGACCTTGCCGTTCTTCTTCGTCGCCCAGCCGGCGAACTTGTACTTGGCCTTCGTGAACGCGTTGGCGCGGAGCGTGACGTTCTTGCCGTACGTGGCGGACTGCGTCTTCATGGTGCCCTTGCCGCCGTTCTTGTTGAACTTGATCGTGTACTTGTTCGCTGTCCACTGGGCGTAGTACGTGACGCTCTTGGTGATCTTCGTCGTGGTCTTTGCCTTCGTTCCGCCGCTCTTCGCAGTGTACCAGCCCTTGAACGCATATCCCTTGCGCGTCGCCTTCGGCAGCGTCCCGACCGCAGCGCCCTTCCGGACGAGGACCTTGCTCGTCGTCGCGCTGCCGATCTTCCCGCCGTTTGCGTTCCACGTTACCGTCCACGCTGCCGCCCAGCGGGCGTAGACGGTCATGTCGTCCAGCACGGTGGTCGACGCCGCGATTTTCCTCCCCCCGGTCTTTGCCGTGTACCATCCGTCGAAGATGTAGCCGCTCTTCTTGGCGGCGGGAAGCTTGCCGACGGCGGCGCCGTCCTTCACCTTGCGGGAGGCCGCTTCGGAGCTTCCGCCGTTGCCGTTGAACGTAACCGTGTGGGTGGCCGCCACGACCTTGAACGCGATGGACGTTGTGTTGTTCGAGTAGTCCGTCTCGTCAAGCGAGTTGTCGCCATTCAGCTGGAGCGTGAGGGTGTAGCTGCCCTTGGGAAGCTTCTGGAGCAGGGCCGGCGCCGCGTTGGTCGTCCAGCCATAGGCCGCCGTCGCATGCGCATTCCAGTGAAAGACGTCGTCGACGGAGCCGGACTTCGCTCCGCTAAGCGTAATTCTGTTCACTACGGAGAAAGCCTCGCCGCGCCAGTATTCGTTGAAGGCGTAGGAAAGGTAGACTGGATCGCCCTCGTAGATTCTCGCGACGGACTGCGGCACGGTCTTGCCATGTACATAGCGGTTCGTCGTCACCATCAGCGACCAATAATGGTTGACCCGCGAAATCGTAGCCGTGGCCGGATATACGTAGAAATCATAAGGCGCATCCGCGTTCTCAGGAGGAGGGGCGTAGGTGATTCTCGCACCTCCCCACGTGCCATCGTCGGGGAGCCCCTCAACCTCGGCAACGCCCTTCCAGCCGGTAGAACCTTCGGCTGCATAAACAGTCACGCGATCATTATCGAATTTGAACGGCATATAGCCAGGCGCAGAGGTCATCTTCGCGCCGCGGAAATCAACGTAGTGCAACGCCGGACAATTGCCGAAAGCATAACGTCCGAGGGAATTGACATTACCCATCACCGTTACCACTTTAAGCGACGAGCACCCGAAGAACGCATGGTTGCCAATATCCGTAATACCTGCCGGAATCACAAGGTCTGTCAGTGCCGAGCAGTTGAGGAACGCGATGTTACCGATGGACTTAATGCCGGCTCCCCAGTTGATCGTCTTCAGCGACGTGCAGTTGTAGAAAAGCCCGTCGTAGTACCTCATGTAAAGCGTGGTGCCCTCGGCGGTGTCCCCATAGGAAGTCGTGTAGCCAGGCGCATACGAAACGCCGGTGAGCGTCTTCACCGTGTCGCCGAACGTAACCGTCGCCAGCTTCGAGCACCCCGCAAAGACCGCCTCCTGCAGTTTCGTCTCCATCTCGTCCTTGTTCGTCGGAATCGTCACCTCCGTCAGCGCCTTGCTGCAGCCCGCGAAGCAGCGGTAGCAGAGGTTCTGTATCGTGTCGGGCAGCGTGAAGTTCTGGAGGTTCACGCAGTCCTGGAACGCCTGCTGGCCTATCTCGTCCACTTTCTCGCCGAACGTCACCTTCTCCAGATTGGGAAGGGCGCGGAACGCCATGCGCCCGATGCTCGTCACGCCGTCGCCGATCTTCACGTTCGCAAGGCTGGAGCATCCGAGGAATGCATGGTTGCCAATGTTCGTCACCGTGTTCGGTATTTCCACGCTCTCCAGCGCCGAGCAGTTGAGAAACGCAATGTTGCCGATGGACTTAATGCCGACGCCCCAGTTGATCGTTTCAAGCGACGTGCAGTTGTAGAAAAGCCCGTCGGAGTACCTCATGTAAAGTGTGGTGTTCTCGGCGGCGTCCCCATAGGATGTCGTGTAGCCAGGCGCATACGGAACGCCGGTGAGCGTCTTCACCGTGTCGCCGAACGTAACCGTCGCCAGCTTCGAGCACCCCGCAAAGACCGCCTCCTGCAGTTTCGTCTCCATCTCGTCCTTGTTCGTCGGAATCGTCACCTCCGTCAGCGCCTTACTGCAGCCCGCGAAGCAGCGGTAGCAGAGGTTCTGTATCGTGTCGGGCAGCGTGAAGTTCTGGAGGTTCACGCAGTCCTGGAACGCCTGCTGGCCTATCTCGTCCACTTTCTCGCCAAACGTCACCTTCGTCAGATTGGGAAGGGCGCGGAACGCCATGCGCCCGATGCTCGTCACGCCGTCGCCGATCTTCACGTTCGCAAGGCTGGAGCAGCCGAGGAACGCATGGTAGCCGATGTTCGTCACTGTGTCCGGTATCTCTACGCTCTCCAGCGCCGAGCAGTTGAGGAACGCGACGTTGCCGATGGACTTTACGTTCGCACCCCAGTTGATCGTCTCAAGCGAAGCACAGCTGTCAAACAGTGCAGGCAAATGATTCCACATGGACACTCTACCGCTCTCCTCGTCGTCACCATAACCTGTAGTATAGCCCGGCCTATATGGCACACCTGGCAATTCCGTCAATGCGTCGCTCAATGTCACAGACACCATCGAAGAACAACCTGCAAATGCGCCTTGTCCCAGGGACGAGACCGAATTCGGCATCACAAACGCCTCAAGATTGCCGCAGCCCCTGAACGCCCGTGCGCCAATGCTCGTCAATCCCTCGCCATTGATGGTCACGGCTTTGAGGTTTCCGCAATTCAGAAACGCCTCGGCTGGAATTGCCGTCACAGTTGCGGGGATCGTCACGCGCACGGCGCGGGCCTTCCCTGCAAACACACCGGCGTCAAATGCCGTCACCGGCTTGTCGCCAAGAGTGTCTGGGATCACAAGGGTGGTCGTCTCGAAGCTGACGGTGTTGACCGTCGCCTCTTCACCGTTTATCGTGTATGTCCATGCATTCCCGGACCCATCCGTCCATGTATCAGCCCACGCACCCAGAGGCGCGAGCATTGCCACACAGACCCGAATTGCCGTCACAACGTTCTTCATCTTCTCGTTCCTTCCTTGTTTTGCTGCCCGCCGCCCGTCAGTCGGAACGACAACCGCCTTGCGGTCTCCCGCCCGAAGACGCAGATAGTATACCAAAACCGCCGCGCCGAAATCAAGCGCGGGAGTCATTGCTGGAGGTTTCCCCCGCGGGACTCCGCGGCAAGGCGCTCGAGGACCTGCCTGGCCGCCGCGGTGACGTCGTTGGTGCCGACGACCCAGCGTCCGTCGCCTCGCTGCGACGAGACGAGATGCAGAGCAAGCGCCGTGCGGGAGAGCCCGTTGGTGGCAGGCTTCCACGCGACCGACGGCGGCGGAGCGTTCGTCGGAGCGACGGACAGCGCGTGCTCGACTTCGTTGAGGACGCTCGGCTCGAGGAAGTCTTCGTTTGCGAGCGGCCGCGCCACGATGGACACCGCGACGAGAGGCAATGCGGCGGCTTTCACGGTTCGTCCTCCGGATCTCCGTCGAGCGCGGCCAGAAGCGAATCGGGCGTCACGAACTCGCCCCGCTTGCGCAGCACCATGAGCCGGCCTATCAGCGCGCTCTCGAAGTCGGAGAGCTTCACGCCGTCCTTGCGGTCCTCAAGGACGCGAAGCACGGCGTCGGGAGTGAGGCTGGGATCCTGCTCCCGGCGCGGCAGAAAGCGGCTGATGGCGCTCTGCACGACGCTGCCGACCGGGACAAGCACCCGAGCGACGATCCGCCAGACCGGCGCAAGCGCAAGCATGCGGCTCAATGGGCGAGCGGACAGGAATAGCTTCGGGAGGAACTCGCCAAGGCACAGCATCGCGAAGGCCGCGCCCGCGCCCCATGCAGCCTGCGCCGCCGGCTCTCCCGCGAACACGACGGTGGAAAGCGCTGCGGAGGCGGACGAGTATGAGACGGCGGCGAGGTTGTTGCCCACGAGCAGCGCCGTCATCGTGCGGGAAAGGTCGGAAAGCGCGCCAAGCACGACCTTCGCCCGAACTCCGCCCTGCCGCGCCATGTGCAGTACGCGGCCCCGGCTCACCGAAAGCAGTCCAGTCTCTGTGCCGGCGCAGAACGCGGCCGCGGCAAGCGCAAGCGCCATCGCCGCAGACAGAAGCAATACGCTCATTCGTTGTCCTCCTCGGTCTTCTCGACCTCTTCGTCGGTTTCCGCGATGATGCTGGCGTCCGATTCCGCGGACGGGAAGTCGAGCACCTCCAGCCGCACGAGCGTGACGCGCCTGTGGCGGCGGCGCAGGATGGTGGCGCGGCAGCCGTCGGCCTCGATCTCCTGCCCGACGTGCGGCAGCCTCTCCGCATGGAACGCGACCCATCCGGAGAGCCGGTCCGCGTCGTCCGCCTCGAGCTCTACGCCGAGCTCGCGGTTGATCTCGTCGAGGTTTGCCCTGGCGTCGATTTCCCAGGTGCGCGGGCCGGTGCGGGTTATCGCCGGCTCGTCCGCCGCGCCGCCGAAGACCTGCGGGCCGAAGATTATCTCCAGGATGTCCGAAGGCGAGATCATGCCGGCGGTCCCGCCGTACTCGTCCAGCACCACGGCGAGCGGCTTGCCGCTGCGGCGGAATGTCATAAGCAGGTCGTCGAGCGGGACTGTCTCCGGCACGAACAGCGCGTCCTCTATGCGCCCCGTCTTGCGGTCGTAGACGCCCTCCACGGCGTCCGGCGTGCGGCGGATGACCGGCAGGTGGCGGTGCGTGGCGCGCCCGAGCGCGGCGGAGCGCGCGTCTTCCGGCAGGTCGAGGTCGTACGTCTCCATGTCGACGCGGGGGATCATCTCGTCGTTGGCACAGAGCTCGGAGAGCCGCAGCACGCCCTCGATCATCTCGACGTCGGCAGGGGCGAACTCCCCGCGCTCCGTGGCGAACTCCAGCACCGACACGAGCTCGCCGTCGGAGAGGGCGCGGCGCTCGCGGCTGAGCGACTTGGCGAACGCCTTGGAGACCGCGCGCAGCACCACGTTGAAGGGCGCGAGCACGGTGCCCCAGAACAGCATCAGCCGCGCGCACACGGGCGCAAGCCGCTCGGCCCGGCGCAGGGCGATCTGCTTCGGGGTTATTTCGCCGAAGAGCAGCAGCAGCAGCGTCATCGCCGGCACGGCGACGAACCCGCCGACGTCGGGCAGCACGGACACAAAGACCCGGTAGCCGAGCGACGCTATGGCGAAGTTCACGAGCGTGTTGCCGACGATGAGCGTGGATAGAAGCAGCGCGGAGTCCGACAGGCATCGCCCGATGCGCTCGTCCGCCGCGGCGTCGCGGGCGCGGATGCGCTGGCGCTGCGCCGGCGTCACGGAGAAGAGGATCGTCTCCGACCCTGAGAAGAACGCCGACAGCGCGCACAGGACAAGCAGAACCAGGACCTGGAGCAGAAAAGCCGTCATGTCACACAATCCTTATCCTCCTCCATGCGCCGCGCCGCCACCGCAGGACCGAGCCCACGAACAAGACCGCCACGTAGACGACGGTCGTGGTCCACAGCATCGGCATCGTGAACCTGACCACCGACACGAGCCATACGAGGGGGAGCCACACGCCGAAGGCGCAGAACGTCATCCACAGCATCACGAACTTCGTGTCTCCCGCGCCGCGCAGCGCCCCGCAGACCACGGTGTCGACGGAATCCAGGACAAGCCAGCACCCCATCAGGAGGAAGAGCACGAACCCTAGCGAGAGGAACCGCTCCGACAGCGCCGGGTCCGCCGGCGCGAATATCGCAAGCACGGGGCGGCAGAACGCCAGCACGACGAGCGCGAGCACAAGCGCGACAAGCGCGGCAAGCAGGACGGTGCGCCGCGCGGCAAGCGTCGCCGCCTCGTCGTCGCCGCGGCCGCGCGCCTGCCCCACGAGCGTCTGCGCCCCCACGGAGAACCCCTCCATCGGCGCGTACAGGAGATAGTTGACAGTGAAGACGGCGTTCGAGACCGCGAACTCCAGGTTCCCCACCTTCTCCGTAACGAAGACGAAGACGGTGAACGACAACATGCTGAGCACGCTGTACGCCCCCGACGGCACGCCATACCGCAGGATGCGCATGAGAACGCCCCCGACGCTCTCCAACGCGCCCTGGCCCCCGCGTTCGCGCCGCATGTCGCCGAGCGCCAGCGCCGCGAGCACGAGCCACTGCACCGCCATCGAGAACACCGTGGCGTACGCGGCGCCGGCGATTCCGAGCTCCGGCAGGCCGCACCACCCGAAAATCAGGAACGGGTCGAGCGCGATGTTCAGGAGGTTGCCCCCGAGGTTCACCCAAAACACCACCCTCGTCAGCCCGCGGCCGGTGAAGTACGACGCCGCGGCCATCTGCGCGCACACGAAGAAGCCGCCCGCGAGGCATATGCCGCAGTACTCGCGCTCCATCGCCAGCAGCTCCGCAGACGGCGCGGTCCTGAGAAGCACCCAGTTCGCGACGGGCACGAGCGCCGCCACGAGCGCGCCCGAGCAGATGGCGATCAGCGTGGCGGCCTTGTGGCACACGCCGCACATCCTCGGGTTGCCTGCGCCGTGGTACTGCGCCACGAACACGCCGGAATACGCCACCACGGACTGGAAGAAGCCGACGAACATCCAGCACAGCGCCGAGGCCGGCAGCACCGCCTCGAACGCCTCCATGGAGTGCCCTGCGAGAAATGCGCGGTCGACGAACTGCATGACGGCATTGTTGACCATGCCGAGCGCGAGCGGCCACGCAAGCCGGATTATTTCGAGATATGGCTTCACGCCACCGTCACGGAGCCTTTTTCAGCGCGTCGGAGAGGGTCTGCCTCACCTCCGGGGAGTCGGGCAGCAGCTTCATCGCCCTCCGCGCGAAGTCCTCCGCCTCCTTCCAGCGCTTCTGCTTGCGATAGATTATGGAAAGGTTGTTCAGCGCCGCAGGCTCGTTCGGGCGCCTCTTCAGCACGCGCTTCAGATAGCGCTCTGCGTCGTTCATCTGCTTCGCCATGAGCGCGCTCATGCCCATTGCGAAGTTGGCCTCGGGGTCGTCTTCGTCGTAGCTGAGGATCGCCGCGGAGTAGCGCCGCGCCTCGGCGAAGTTCGCGCGCCGCAGCGCAAACTGAAGCCCCTCCCTCGGCGTCATCTGCATAAGCGTGCGCGTGCGCTCGTACTCGATGATCGACAGCATTCGCGTAAGGGCCGTGTTCGCGAGATCGAGCTTGTCGGCGAGATCCGATTCTTCGCGCAGGCGCGCGAGGCGCGAAAGTCGCCAGTTCACCGACCATAGCGCGTTCGCAAGCGCGGGCGAAGGGTCGAAGCTGTCCAGCTTCGGCGACAGCTCCAGGATGCGCTCAGCAAGGGCGTTCGCCCTCGCGACGCCGTTAGAGACGGCTGCGGGATCAAGCCCGCGAGTCCGCGCGACGAGGCCTGAAATCGTAGGCAGGGGCTTCTTCTCGCGCTTCCAGAACTCGAACCCGAGCTGGATGGCCGCGTCGTCCATCCCGCCTGGCTTTTCGCCAGCCCAAATGCGAAGGAGCACTGGCACGCCGGTCTCGGCCGACTTGTAGTCCTCGCTGCTCTTGTCGAAGAGGTTCCTGCGGAGGTTTATCTCCCATTCGGTCGCCCCCGACATCATGTTGAGCGTCCGCAGGGGCTTGCCTTTCTTAGCGGCGACAAGTTCAATCGCCGTGTCGAGATTCCCGTCGGTGAACAGGTACTTTGCGTCGCCGCATTCCTCCACGGTCTCGTCGATGGCCTCGTCGACTATCCGCTGCATCTCCGTCTCAACGGGTTTCGGGACGTGGACGAGAGCCAGGGCGACGACAGCAACCGCGAGCAAGGGACCCGTCGCCTTCAGAAGCGGTCCGGGAGGGGGGGCGCTCTCCTCGTCCTCCGCCAGGTAGGTGCGCTGGCACTCGAAGGCGAACGCCGCCCCGAAAAGCGCGATAGCAATCATCGCGCAAAAGACGAAGAACACGAGCAGGAAGTTGCTGGGCACCATCGCGACGTCCTTCGTGAACGTCCAGAAGCGCGCCGAAGGAAAGGCGCCGCACTGCATCACGGCCATCGCGCCGACGAAGAACATGGAGACGCCGAGGTTGAACGGCATCGACCGGTCGTCGCGCACCACCAACGGAAAAAGCCTCAACGTGACCAGCAACGGCAGAACGCAGAAGCCAAGGCCAAGCACCCAGCCAAGCAACGTTCCGGCGTCGGCCAGCACATGCCAATAGCCGCCGCCGTACCGGAAATATATGTTACACGCATCCCATCCGTTCGCCTCCAGCCCGCCGAGGGACACGAACTGCATGGCGTTGGCCCAGACCCCAAGCGCCAGACCGCCGAGAAAGAGGAAGAACATGCGCCACTTCGGCAGGTCTTCGGGGTCGGGCAGCTGTTCCGGCTGTTCGAAGAGTCCGTCCATGATGCGATTCCAGACGCTTCTGTATGCGAAAAAGAACAGCACAGGAAGAAGAAACGCAAACGGCGTCTCCGCCGCCATAAGGCCCATCAGAGCCATCACGAGGAATATCCGCCAGTTTCCGCCGATCACGAACCAGCGAAGCGTGAGGTGGATGCCCACGAGAAGGATCAGGAACCGCAGTTCATCCGGCGAAAACACGCGCGCCATGTTGCTGAACGGATCGCTTATGCCGAAAAGCAACGCCGCCACGAACGCGAAGAATGGGGCAATGAAGCGATGCCACACGGGGTATGTCTTGCCCGTGCGTATCAGGAGCGCAAGAACCTGGCGTGCGATTAAAAACACGAGCGCAGAGCAGATTCCGCCGAGCGCGATGCCGACTACCGACAGCATCCCGACGGCAGAATCGACGCCGACCGCCGCGAAGAGCGACTTCGAGAGGATGCGCCAGTAGCCTGGGAAAATCGTCCGGGGCGGGCGAATTCCGGCCGCAACGGCGGTTTCGTTCCAGAGCGACGGATCAAGGCCCGGCACGCCCCAGACGAAAATCACCGCGCACGTGATTATGCCGACCGCGAGGGCGAGCAAGACATTGTGAGTGCCGAGACTTCCGTCTCCTTTGGTCATGTCACGCATGGGGCTATCTCCTTAACTATGAGTGGAATGGTGGTATGGTACAGCAGCTGACTAACAAAAAAGCCCACCCGCCTTTTTGCGGAAGGGCTTTTTCGTTATATGACCCGATACGCTCACGCGACCTTCTGCCTCCGACGGCGAAGACCGAGCATCGCGCAGCCGATCAGCATCAGCAGACCCGAACTTGGCTCGGGAACCGCAAAGGAGGTGAATGTCGCCCATGAAGCCGCAGGGGCCGCAATGCCGCCTGTATAAATGCTGCCCTCGCTATAGGGAAGCACTGCCTGCGAGACGAACTTATTGTCAGCATTATACAACTCGACCACGAACGACGAAACAGGACTTGTAGCAAGGGCAGCATAAAGTCCCTCGTTGTATGTCCGTAGATCGTCAACATTCGTTTTAGATATGGACTTGTCTACGGAATCTGCGTACTCACTGTCAAACCCACTATCGTAGATCGACAGATAGTTACCGCGATCATCCCGTATCCGCGCGTAGCTATAATCGCCCGCATCACTTCCGACCATCCAATAGAGGTAGGAGTCTTCCGCCGAAGCGGCCATTGCTCCAAGAAGAACTACAACACAGAGTGCTTTTTTCATTGCATTCACTTTCTTGAGGTTTCTTCTTCTACTCCTTACCCTTACCAGTTAATCTTGACTGCGTCCTTGGCCACATACCAAAACCCTGTTCCAGCATTAATCGTAGGAAGGCCTTCCTGACGTTTCTTGTTTATGCGCGTCGACCAGACCGATCCGTTGTAGCTGTAGGTCTGCATGCCGACCTTGTTGTTGGCAGGAACGAGAATCTGATCACCAGAGGTCGCGCCCGAAATGGAGGGAGCTTTGTTACTCTGCGTCGGGTTGCCAACAAGCGCGGTCGCGCCAGCAGCGACACTGACCGAGGTCACTCCAGACGGCTTGCCGTAGATGTAGAATGTGAAGTTCGCACCGTCCCATCCGTTCGGACGAACCAGCCAGATGCCAGAACCGGAGGCGAGCGTCGCAATATTGGCTGCAGGAGTTTCGTCCGTCGTCAACTGACCATTGGCACCAACGACATAGTCAAGCGTACGGTCCCAATACTTGGCACCGCCGGCAGCCGTCGTCAACGTGTACGACTGGTACTTGCCGCCACTGAACACATAGAGCAGATCGCCATTGCTCAGATTTGCAGTCTTGACGATGTTCGAAACCGTGATGTCGCTGTCAAGATTGCCGAGTTCCTTGTAGGATACCGCGACAACCGTGTTGGTGTACGTGCTCGTGATGGCCGTGACGCCGACCGTTCCACAGGTAACATTCGTCGTGGCGAATGCGGCAACCGCCGAGGCACACACTGCAATTGAGAGAAGTTTCTTCATTTCGGTTACCTCGATTCCTTACTTGCGGTTGACACGGAAGAACTGTGCGCCGGGCTTCTTCGGCGTTACGATGATCATCTCGCCCTCGTCGGCACCGTACTGGGCCTTGCCGTCCGCAGGCGCGGCGAGACTGTTGGGGGCGTCTCCGGACTTAAGCTCGTAGCTCATGCAGGAAAGCGATCCGGTCACGTAGATGTAGACGTTGTCTCCGACGAACTGGATGTCGTTGATCTTGAGGTTGGAGGCGCTCGCTGGCGCCGCGCTCGTTGTGGAGACCGACACGGCCGAGCCGGCCGCATCTGAGGCCATCTTCGTACTGGAAAGCGTCTTGACCTCGCCATAGCCGTTCACGGTCGAGCCGCCGACGCTGTCGACGATCTTGTTGCCGTTCGCGTCTGTGAGAATCACGCCGTTCGCATCGGCCTTGTAACGGCGCGTGTCGAGCAGATACACGCCCCAGGTGCCGTTGGTGTAGCCTTTCTCCGCGGCATAGCCCTCATCAATCTGGTAGGTGATGCTGGGGCACCTGTGGTTTTTCGCTACGGGCGCCGCAATCACGACCTTGCTGTCGTCGCCTACGGCCGTTCCGTCCGCATTGATGCCCGCGAAAGTCGCGCCGCTGCGCGTCCAGACTAGCGCGTAGCACTCGCCGTCCAGAACCAGCGTGCCGTCCGCATACGCGTCGGGACCTGGAGTCGAGAATGTCACTAGGATGTTGTCCATGCCGGCGAATGTCGCCGCGGACATGAGACACGCGAAACCTGCAATAACTGACTTTTTCATCGTTGCTGCTCCTTAAGGGGTTTGCCGTCACTCGGACTTGGGCGTCAGCGTCGCCTTGATGGTATACGTTCCGGTGCCAAGAGGAACCGCGATGGACTGCGGGTCCGCAGTCGAAGCTCCACTTGTTCCGCCGACAGCCTGATACGTGACGGTGTAGTCGCCAGAGTAGTTGTTAGTTACTATCGCCGGAATCGCGAGCGTGATTTGCGACGTGCTGGGATCGCCTGCGGGAACGGTGACGGGGGCAACGCTGTCCGTCGGCGCTATGCCAAGCACATAGCTCTCCCAGAGCGGGATCCCGTTGTCGCCGTTCGCCTGCAGCCCCTGCGTCAAGCTATCCTCATCTGCGTGGGCTGCGGCATACGCCTCGTTCGCGTAGGTGTTCATAAATTCGCGGAGCTTGGTTTCGTCCGCGACGAGGGCCTTGTCGGTGCCGGGGTTCAGAGACTGCATGATGGAGGACTTGGTATAGATCTCCACATCAATCCCATTGTCAGCCGACACGGTGACGTTGCTCGCGACCTCCTTGTAGTCCGCGACGTCGCTCGGCAGATTGATGACAACCGTTCCACCGGACGTCTTGAGCGGAATCGTGTAGACGCCGTTCGTCGCGGGGTTGAACTGGGCTACGGTGGTGTCGACCTTGACAGTAGTGCCTCCGGGAACGGTGATTATGCCTGTCACCTTTTCGCCCGGATCGGAAATGGTGATGTTCGAGCCTTCGGGAATCGCGGCGTCTTCGCTTGTCTCCCGAACGACGGTGACGGTGGTTGCGGAAGTTCCGGCCGCCGTGACCGCATCCGCCAGAGAGCCGTATTTGACGCCGTCGGAAAGCGTGGCGACGGACAAGCCGACCGAGCCGTCTGCCGACTTGAGGTTGCCGCTGCCGTAGCAGCGCATTCCCGCAACATTGCCCGCGGCAGCACCGGCCGGGGAGGTGAGCGGCAGTGCGGCCCCGCCGTTGAGCGGGTATGTCTTGCCGCCTCTCGCGATGTCAAACTGCACGGAGTGAGAACCGTTGGTCATGTAGTTGAAGGTGACGATGAAGTCCGTCTCGTTCGTGACGCTCGGCTCGGCCCCCACGGGGTGAGAGAGGAGGGTCCAGGAGTCTCCACCCGTCCAGGCGTAGTAGTTCGTGGCGATGGGCGTCTCGGCCGCGTTGATGCCGACGACGAACCCCAGCTGGGCTTGGCGCGTCTCCATCTCGGCACGAGTCGGGAAGTCGTTGGTATTCACCTCAGAGAGCAGACTCTTCACTTCGACCTTGACGACGGTATTCGTGTCTGGAGCGGCGCCATCAGTCACCGTGAACTCAATCGACTTGTTCTCTTCAAGATCAAAGGCAAGGGAGCCCCCCTCCAATGCGACCTGGCCGACAGCGTTCGTGAACACCCAGCTGCCACCGGTCGACTTAAGGTCGTTGGTGCCGGTAGCTCCGGAACCAATGGCGTTGAACACATTGTCATAGGCAAAATCTGCATGAAGAGCTAGCGCGCATGCGCACGCGGCCGCGACGAATACAAGCGGTTTTTTCATCCTGGTTTCTCCTTTACAATGTGAATATTACCATATTCTCGGACAACGCGCAAGGGGAGACCGAAGAAAAACAGATATTCCAAAAATCCCGTCTTGCGGCTTCACTTCGTTGCGCCGCACCCCGGGATTTTGGAATATTGAGGTGCTTTTGCCCGCGAGAGACCGTTTTCCGTCAATGCGTTGCAATCCCCCGCGCATCTGCGGGAGGTCT
>JAFRBA010000201.1 GCA_017405115.1 Kiritimatiellia bacterium | reverse complement strand
GCGGCGAGCCACTCTTAACTCACAACATCTACATGCCCCGTAATCGGTCACTCAACTGCATGGTCAGGTTTTGGCCGTGTAGAAGTGTAGATGTGTAGAGAAAACGAGAGAGCTTGAAAGTTGAAAACATTCACAATTCATCACTTTCCTTACCCTTGGGTGGGGGTCTGGGGCTTGGCCCCAGATCAAAACGTCTACATTTTCTACACTTCTACACGGCTAAACCGCTACCTGCGTTTCACAGGCCGGTTACACATGCCCCCTGTCGCCCCCTGTCGCCACCTTGACATTGGTTAACCAAAAGGTTAAAATACGCGTTTGTTGTTTGGAGCATAATGCCCCGGCAAAACAGAGAGACTGCGGAAAACGCGGAAGTGAAGTATTCGGCTGCATACTCCACGGGGCGTGAGCGTATAATATCGGAAGAGCTTGCCGAAATGGGCCGCCGCGGCCGACAGCTGGTGGATGAGAAGTACACCTGGCCGGCGGTGGTTAAGCCGATGATTGACGCCTATAACCGTATAGTTGGGAACCAATATATTGAGGGAATGTGACCATGGTTGATGTAGGCAGTTTTGTCGGCGGGTTGAAGGCAGCGAAGAAGTGCTCGGGGACTACGTGGAGCTTGTGCCGTACTCGCAGAACAAGGCCTACGTGCCGGTGGCGGAAGACTTGGCCGCGCGAGTATTGACCCTGCCGACGTACTATGGACTGTCGCTGGAGGATGTGAGGGCGATTGCGGAGAATGTGAGGGAGATTGCGGCTTGTTGTTAGCCCGTAGTGGTACACTGGATATGCGGAAATACAGATTTGATGGAAATGCAACTTTGGTTTGAAGTTTTAATGGAAATGCAAATTTCTTAATACTATTGCAACCAGCAGTCAGTCTATGAACGAAACAATGAGGAGAGGATATTTGTACTTAATCCAGCGATATTCGTTGAATGTGTGCGAATTGTATCTGCAATCGAAGGCGCTCGAATCTTTCTCGAATCGGCTGATGCCGTTGCTTGACTACGACATGGACGACAAAGGCGAGGTGTCGGTGCGGAACGATTCTCGGGATTTCTACCGTGCAATTGACTATACTCCGATAGTTGAATACTTTCAACAGGTGATTGTGCAGACGATTCGCACTGAATGGAAATCCGAGCTTGACTACTTGAAAGCATACGATAAAATGCGGGTGGCAATGAGAAACATTGTCGATATGCCGGGCAAAAAGGCTAATCAGTTTATCTTGTTCGTTCGGCAGAATGGCGGACGGCTCTCTCAGAGAAAGCGGCAACTTTTCCCTGAATTGCGTGATGATGAAATCACTCGCCTGGAGGCGGCGATAGCCGAAGCAGGTGGGGTCGCAGAAACGGGAGATGCGATGTGTGTGGGTTGTTTTGCGGGTGGGGAACGCTGATGGCGGTGGGCGCGGCGGAAATATGATATAATAAGCACTGAAAGCATGATGAAGAGTGTTGAGGGAATGAAGGTGGCGGCGAGGCGATTGTCAAGAAGGGCGGAGTCTATTGCCAATCAAAACAAAGGTTTGAACCACGAAATACGCGAAAACGGTAAGGGCCACAAAGGGTCGCGCGCAGGGCGTAATGTGAAAAGGGATCAGGGAGAATTTGAGATGAGCAGAAATGATTTTTCAGAGAACTTGTTCTGGGATGCGGATCCGGCAGATTTGGACTTTTCCAAGCACATGAAGTATGTCGTTCAGCGTGTCCTTGAGCGTGGAACGCTGGATGATATACGGCATATGTTCTCGATGTATGGATTCGACAATGTGGTTGCCACTTCGAAGACCCTGCGCAGTCTTGACCCGGTATCGTTTTCCTTTATCGTGAATCTTTCTGGACAGCCGAAGGAGTCGTTCAGATGCTACACACTGAAACAGTCGAGCCAAGCACCCTGGATCTACTGAAGCGGCTTCAGCGGCTGCCAGATCTGACCAACACAAGGTTGGTTGGCGGAACTGCTCTCGCGCTTCATCTCGGACATAGGAAGTCGGTCGATCTTGATATGTTCGGAACCTTTGATGCGATCGTGTCCTACAGGAAACTACTTGCCGACGCCGGACATTCGGTCGAAGGGGCTGAGAATGGAACGGTGCAGTCATTGCGCGTCGATAATGTGAAAGTTGATTTGGTGAACTATCCTTATCCATGGTTGGACGATGCTATTGAGGAGTGTGACATTAGGCTGGCCGGCTTGAAGGATATTGCGGCAATGAAGCTCTCGGCGGTCGCCAATCGCGGTCGCAAAAAGGATTTCATTGATGTTGCGCGACTATTTGATGTATTTTCGCTTGAGCAGATGCTTTCCTTCTACAAGGAGAAGTTTTCCGTATCGGAACTCTCCTTCCCTCTGCGGGGGTTGATGTATTTCGACGATGCGGAAGAAGACCCGATGCCAGAGATGTTTGACGGCAACCTTACTTGGGAGAATGTCAAAAAGACGGTTGTTGCTGCGACAAGAAAGTATGTTTTGCCGTGATGCAAGTCGATATGGATGCGTGTGTTGGGATTGCGCCGCTGAAGTTGTCGGGGAGCGTGTTCTGCGGTTGAGACGAGCACATCTGGACATGGATAATCAGATTGTAGTTTACAAGGCTTCAGATGGTAATGAGCTTGCCGTGAAGACCGATGGCGAAACCGTTTCTACAAGGGTAGCGGATTTGTGTCTGTGTCGGACAATCTGTCGTCCTGATTTGAAACGCATGTGCTTAACAGATTTTAGCCGTGTAGAGCGTGTAGAAGGGGGGGGGATGGGAAGAAGGCAGGTGGCTGGTTGGTACGCGGATGGCGATAGGGATAAGTGAATGAAGATGGTGGATGAAGCGCAAAAAACGAAGCCGCGAATGGGGCCTGTCCCCAAGGATTCCATTAGATCGTCCAGGTAGTATTCTGAAAGCATGGAGAAGAGTGTTAGGGGAATGAAGGTGGCGGCGAGCCACTCTTAACTCACAACATCTACATGCCCCGTAATCGGTCACTCAACTGCATGGTCAGGTTTTGGCCGTGTAGAAGTGTAGATGTGTAGAAAAAACGAGAGAGCTTGAAAGTTGAAAAAATTCACAATTCATCACTTTCCTTACCCTTGGGTGGGGGTCTGGGGCTTGGCCCCAGATCAAAACTTCTACATTTTCTACACTTCTACACGGCTAAACCGCTACCTGCGTTTCACTGGCCGGTTACACATGCCCCCTGTCGCCACCTTGACATTGGTTAACCAAAAGGTTAAAATACACGCTTGTTGTTTGGAGCATAATGCCCCGGCAAGATAAAGAGACTGCGGAAAACGCGGAAGTGAAGTATTCGGCTGCATACTCCACGGGGCGAGAGCGTATAATATACGGACCCTGTTGAGCCAATGAAAGTTCTTCATGTCATCTCTGGACTGGGCCGCGGGGGCGGGGGGCCGTCGCGATCATGCCAGGGACTTGTCGCGGCGGAGTGCGCGGCAGGCATCGATGCATGGATTTGGCCGTTGAACGGCGGCAAGCCGTGGATTGATGGAGTGCGTGACGTCCAGAGCCGTTTCGATGACGCAGAGGAGCTTCGCAAGACACTTCTTGGCTATGACCTTGTGCATATTCATGGCCTTTGGGATTTGCGTCTCCATAAGGTCGCGGTCGCGTGTCGTAGGGTTGGCGTCAAGTACATAATCGCGCCAAGGGGCATGCTGGAACCGTGGTCGCTGCAGCAGAAATGGCTCAAGAAGAGATTGGCGAGATGGCTGTATCAAGACAGGGACCTGAAATGTGCCGCGGCGCTTCATGCTACGGCCGAAAGCGAGGCTGAGCAGTTCAGGAGACTGGGATTCAAGAATCCGGTGATTGTCAGTCCTAATGGCGTCAATGTGCCGGAGAAGTTTGAACCACGGAATACACTGAAGACACGGAAGAGAGTGTTGTTTGTGAGTCGGATGCATCCGAAGAAGGGCGTGTTGGAGCTTGTTGAAGTCTGGAAGAAGATTTCTAACGCAGAGATGCAGAGAGGCAGAGATGGGTGTGGATGGGTTTGTGAGTTGGTGTATACTGTGGGCGGGGAACTTGAACGCGAATATGAGGCGAAGGTAAAGGAGAGGGTGAAGGAGTTGGGGTTGCAAGATCAGTTCATCTTCACGGGTACCTTGAACGACGACGAGAAGTGGAAGGCATATGCGCGGGCCAGTCTGTTCGTCCTCCCGACATATTCCGAGAACTTCGGCATAGTAGTTGCAGAGGCGCTTTGGGCGGGAGTGCCGGTTATCACAACAAAAGGCACCCCTTGGCATGAACTGGAAGGCTACACCAACTCACAACTCATAACTCTTAACTCTCAACTAAAATGTGGCTGGTGGATTGACTTGCCGCCTACAGCAAGCCTTGAGCATGCGCTCTCGGAGGCGTTGAGCACATCTCCGGAAGAGCTTGCCGAGATGGGCCGCCGCGGCCGGCAGCTGGTGGAGGAGAAGTACACCTGGCCGGCGGTGGCAAAGCCGATGATTGATGCCTATAACCGTATAGTTGGGAACCAATATATTGAGGGAATGAGACCATGGTTGATGTAGGCAGTTTTGTCGGCGGGTTGAAGGCAGCGGGCGTCGACTTCTTCACTGGCGTGCCGGACTCGCTCCTGAAAAGCTTTTGCGCGTATGTCACGGACACGTGCGGGGAGCGCCACGTGATCGCCGCGAACGAAGGCGGAGCGGTCGGACTAGCTGCCGGGCACTATCTGGCGACGGGCCGGCCGGCGCTCGTATACATGCAGAACTCCGGACAGGGCAACGCCGTAAATCCGCTCTGCTCGCTCGCCGACCCGGACGTTTACTCCATTCCGATGGTGCTGCTTGTTGGATGGCGCGGCGAACCCGGCGTGAAGGACGAGCCGCAGCACGTCAAGCAGGGCAAGGTCACAGTTTCGCTTTTCGAGACGCTTGGCATTCCGACCGAGGTGCTGCCGGATGACGAATCTGCCGCGCTAGAAGTGACGCGGAGGATGGTCGAACGCGCCAAGGCGGAATCGCGCCCCGTAGCGCTTATCGTCCGAAAGGGACTCTTTGCCGAGTGCAAGTTGCAGAACAAGAAGCCGGACGTCGCGTCGCTGAAGCGTGAAGATGCAATCGAAGGGGTCTTGAGGGCGTTGCCAGACGATTCCGTAGTCGTCTCCACAACTGGCATGATATCGCGCGAGGTGTACGAGACGCGTGAACGCCTCGGGCAGGACCATTCGCGCGACTTCCTGACCGTTGGATCCATGGGGCATGCTATCATGATCGCCCTTGGAATCGCCAAGGCGCAACCACACCGCAAAGTCTATTGCCTAGACGGCGACGGCGCAAGCATCATGCATCTTGGAAACATGGCAATCGCGGGACAGAGCGGGTGCGCGAACCTTACGCACATAGTCCTCAACAACGCGGCGCATGACTCTGTCGGCGGCCAGCCAACGGTCGGCGGTTCAATCGACCTCCCGGCAATCGCGGCATCCTGTGGATATGATGTGGTAGCAGACGCAGCCAATCTACACGATCTACACGTTCTTCACGGTTCAAGTAAACCGCAGTTCGTCGAAATAAGGGTCGCCAAGGGCGCCCGCAAAGACCTTGGCCGCCCGAAGGAGCCGCCGCAGGTCAACAAGGCGCTGTATATGAAGATGCTGGCAAAGTGAAAGAGATCGCGATATTGATGGCGGCGGGGATGGGAAGCCGCATGAGGCCGTTGACCGACACAATTGCCAAGCCTCTTGTGCCGGTCCTTGGGCGTCCTCTGATTGAGACGGTGATAGCGGCGCTCCAGAAGCGCGGCGTCGATGACATCTATGTTGTCGTTGGCTACAAAAAAGAGCAGTTCGACTGCCTGACCGAGAAGTATCCCAGTCTGCATCTTGTCGTGAACCCCGAATACGACACAAAGAACAACATCGGCTCGATAGCGGTTGCCGCGGAGCAGATGTCAAGTGCAGACTGCTTTGTCTGCGAGGCCGACCTTTTCGTGCCCTCGGCGGACTTGCTCTGTCGTCCGATCGAAAAATCCGGCTATTTTGGGAAGTTTATTCCAGGCCATTCGGACGACTGGGTCTTCGATGTTGAAGGCGGACGCATCACCCGCGTCGGGAAGGGTGGCGACGACTGCTTCAACATGGTGGGGATATCGTATTTCCGCCAGCCTGACGCGGCGAAAATCGCGCGCGCGGTCGTTGAAGCCGTCCATAAGCCCGAGAACGCTCAGCTTTTCTGGGATGAAATCGTCGACCGACTCGTCAGGGAAGGCCTCGACCTGAAGATACACGATGTCAATCCTGGCGAGATAGTTGAGTGCGACACCGTAGAGGATCTCAGGAGTCTCGAGGCAAGTCTCAGGCAGTAGCATAAGACCATTCTGCGCCAAGCTGGCGTCGATAGTGAAACACACGACAGATAATGATGAACATCAAAAGGAACATTCTTCTCAATCCAGGCCCCGCCACGACGACGGACACCGTCAAGATGGCACAGGTCGTGCCGGACATCTGCCCACGCGAAAAGGAGTTCGCCGCCCTGATGAAGGGTCTTCGCCGTGACTTGGTGAAAGTTGTGCATGGCGACGAGCGGTATACGAGCGTGCTCTTCTGCGGGTCTGGCACGATGAACATGGATGTCTGCCTCAACTCCCTTCTTCCGGCTGGCAAGAAGATTCTCGTTGCGAACAACGGCGCCTATTCCGCGCGTGCCGTCGAGATCTGCGAGGCGTACGGAATGCCGCACATCGACCTCAAGCTACCGATCGAGCAGCCCGTGGATCCCGCTGCGGTGGCGAAGGCCCTCGACGGGAATCCCGATGTCGCCGTCGTCTACACTACGCACCACGAGACTGGCTCTGGCGTCTTGAACCCCATTCGCGAGATCGGTGCCGCGGCGCATGCGCATGGCTGCACCTTCATAGTGGATACGACATCGACATACGCGATGCGTCCGATAAACATCGTCGAGGACAACGTTGACTTCCTGATGGCGAGTGCGCAGAAGGGGCTGCAGTCGATGACGGGGCTCTCCTTCGTCATAGGCCGCGAGGACAAGATACGAGAGTCGGCTGCGTTCCCTAAACGTTCCTACTATTGCAATCTGTTCCTTCAGTACGACTGCTTCGAGAGGACCGGCGAGATGCACTTCACGCCGCCGGTCCAGACTGTATACGCGACGCTCCAGGCCCTGAAGGAGTACTGGGCGGAGGGTGAGCAGGCGAAGTGGGCGCGGCACACCCGTGTATTCAAGGCGCTCCACAGGGGGCTCGCCGAGCTTGGCTTCAAGAACCTCATAAAGCGCGAATACCAGAGTGGGCTTGTCGTGTCCGTCATCTACCCCGATGATCCGGCTTGGTCGTTTGAGAAGGTGCACGACTACTGCCATGAGCGCGGGTTCACAATCTATCCCGGCAAGGTAGGGACTGCGCGTACGTTCCGTCTCTGCGCCCTCGGGCAGATCGACGAGCCTGACATCGTTGCGTTCTTCAAGGTGCTCAAGGATGCGATTGGAGCCTTGGGCATCCAGATTCGTTATAATTCATGACAGTGGTGGCAACACATACTTATGTGAGGAACGCGTCGTAATGTCGGCGAAAGTCTATACTTGTTTCTGCACGGCGGTGATCCATAAAGGGCATCGCAACATAATCGGCGAAGCGCGCAAGCTGGGCGAGGTGACGGTCGGCGTCCTCTCCGACGAGGCGATGATCCGCTACAACCGCTTCCCATCGTGCTCGCTTGAAGAAAGGATCGCCGCAGCGCGGTCTATCGAGGGCGTCGCGAACGTCGTCGTCCAGAAGGACATGTTCTACGACGAGATTATCGCAGAGCAGCGCCCCGACTACGTCATCCACGGCGACAACTGGTGCAACCCGGCGGCCCCCGAATACTTCATCCGCCAGAACGTCGAGTCGTGCCTCGCGAAGTACGGCGGCGAGATCGTCGACGTGCCCTACACGTTCGACCCCGAGGTTAAGCGCATTGACGACCTTGACCGCGAGCGGCTCGCCATGCCGGAGTTCCGCCGCAAACGCCTGCGCCAGCTGATACGGCTGTGCCCCATCGTCAAGACGATAGAGGCGCATTCCGGGCTGACTGGCCTCATTGCGGAGACGACGGTCGTGCGCCAGGCAGACGGACGGCTCGACCAGTTCGACGCGATGTGGGTGTCGTCGCTCTGCGACTCCACAGCGAAGGGCAAGCCGGACATTGAGCTTGTCGACATGTCGTCCCGTCTTCGTACCATTGACGACATCATGGAGGTCACGACCAAGCCCATCATCCTCGACGGCGACACAGGCGGTCTTACAGAACACTTCGTGTATAACGTCCGCACCCTCGAGCGCATCGGCGTTTCGGCCGTGATAATAGAGGACAAGTGCGGACTCAAGAAGAACTCTCTTTTCGGCACCGAGGTCAAGCAGACTCAGGATTCCATAGATAACTTCTGCGCCAAGATCGCAGCCGGCAAGGAGGCTTTGAGAACAAGGGAGTTCATGATAATCGCCCGCTGTGAGTCGTTGATCCTGGAGCAGGGCATGGACGACGCCTTGACGCGCTGCCGCGCATACGTCAAGGCCGGCGCGGACGGCATAATGATCCATTCGCGCAAGAAAGACCCTGCCGAAATACTGGAATTCTGCGATAGGTTTCGCGCGGCTGATCCGTCGACGCCAATTGTCGTCGTGCCAACTTCGTTCAATTCTGTCACGGAGTCGGAACTTGCTGCGCACGGCGTCAACATCTGCATCTATGCGAACCAGCTCACGCGCGCTGCGTTTCCCGCCATGCAGTCCGTCGCGCAGGACTTGCTGAAATATCATCGTGCGCAGGAGGTTGATTCTCGCCTCATGCCGTTTAAGAAGATCATAACGCTGATAGACGCCTGAAATGGAATATCTCGTTAAGTTCTTTGCCTGGCTCATGGACTGGTGCCATTCATGGTGCCCGAACTGGTGGGCAGACATTGTCATCTTCACGTTCCTTACGAAGATACTCCAGTTCCCTGTCTCTCTCTGGTGTCAGGTCAACTCGTTGAAGATGGTGCAGTTGATGCCCGAGTCGAACCGCATCAAGATGGAGCGCTACGGCGACAGGGACGCGATTGGCGACGAGACTGCGGCGCTTTTCAAGCGCGAGCACTACCATCCGCTCCTCTCGCTAGTGCCGCTTGCGATACAGATCGTCATCCTCATGGCGTTTGTGAAGGTTATATACGGAATCGGCGACAGGCTTACCGTTCCCGGCATGGCAAAGCCGCTCATCGCGTGCGTTCCGTGGACGGATGGTGGTGTTTCATGGTTCATGCCTCTCTTCGCCGGCGCCGCGGCATGGCTCCTCGGCTATTCCCAGAACATATTCAACCCCCTGCAGCACGAGCAGACGCGCACCCAGCAGCTGATAACCAACGGCATCTCCATATGCATATCGCTCTTCCTCGGCTGCTTCGTCGCGGCGGGAGTGGGCCTCTACTGGGCCACGAGCAACATATTCTCGATAGTCGTGCAGTGGGGCGAGAACTGGTGCATACCGCCGAAAAAGCATGTGGACTATCCGCGCCTCCGCAGGTCCCAGGCGGAGCTCAGGAAGTTCGAGGAGGACATCAGGCGCAAGTCGGTTGTCTCGCCGGAGGACCGGCGCAGGGAGAAGGCGGACTACAAGCGCTTCTTCAAGGTCGCCAACAAGCACCTTGTCTTCTACGCGGAGGGCGGCGGATACTACAAGTACTTCAAGACGGTCGTGGAATGGCTTTTGGAACACTCGAATGTAACGATACACTATGTGACGAACGACCCGAAGGACGGGATATTCGCGATGGCCGCGGCGAACCAGCGCATACGGGCATACTTCATAGGGCGGACGCGCATAATCCCCCTCATGATGAAGATGGACGCCGACATGGTGGTGATGACAACTCCCGACCTGAACACCTATCAGATCAAGCGCAGCTACGTGCGTAAGGACGTGGAGTACGTCTACCTTGACCACGGCCCGACGTCGGTGCACATGTGCTACCGGAAGGGGGCCTTTGACCATTTCGACACGATAATGTGCAACGGACCGTTCCAGGTGGCGGAGCATCGCGCGACAGAGACGGTGTACGGGCTGAAGGCGAAGAAGCTTATAGAGTCTGGTTATCCGCTTCTCGACACGCTTGATCGCAAATCCGATGCGCATGGAGGCGATGGCGTGAGGATCATGGTCGCGAACTCGCATCAGCGCGACAATATCTTTGACCTTTGCCTAGACGACCTCGTCTCCGCGCTTCTCTCCCTCTCCCCCACCTCCCTCACTCCCCCACCCCCCCACTCCCTCACTCAAACAATCACAATCGTCCTTCGCCCGCATCCGCAGTATGTCCGCCGCAACCCGGCGCGCTGGCAGGCGATACGTGCGCGCTACGAAGGCAACGCGGCGGTCGTGATCGAGGACGACTTTGGTAAGCCCTCCACTATGGACGAGTCGGACGTTCTCGTCACGGACTGGTCGGGCATCGCATACGAGTTCGCGTACAAGACTCGTCGACCGACCCTCTTCGTGAACACGCCGATGAAGGTGATAAACCCTGAGTGGAAAAAGATCGACCTCGTGCCGACGGACATTTCGTTCCGGGACGAAGTCGGCGTTTCGGTCGATCCTGAGCAGCTGAAGCCTGCGGCGGATGGCTCGCCTGCGCCTGCCGCGGCGGTCGTTGCGGACATGCTAGCGCGTCCGGACGCCTTCGCGGCGAAGATCGACCGGCTCTTCGCAGAGCAGTTCTTCAATCCTGGGCATGCCGGCACAGAAGTCGGCAAGTACATACTGGAAGCGCTTATCAACCGCAAGAAAGGAAAAAGGAAATGATACTCGCATATGTAGACCCGTCGGTGATGTCATACACCGTCCAGGCCATCGCAGGCGTTGCCATCGCCCTCGGCGTCGTGTTCGGGGTCGTCTGGCGCAAGGTCAAGAGGGGTGCCAACAAGGCCCTTGGCCGCGACGAGAACGCCGGCAAGGAAGTCGAAGAGGAAGTAAAGGCCGTCTAATCCATTGGCTTTGTATCGTGAGACGCTAATGATTCGATTCAATAATCCAATTCTTGTTACAAGACCGTACCTGCCTTCTCTTGACGAGTTCAAGAGCGGGTTGGAAGAGATATGGTCCAACCTGTGGCTTACCAACAACGGACCAATGCTGCAGCGGTTCCAGAGCGAGTTGTCGCGCTATCTTGCTGTACCGGAGTCGAACATGGCATTGTTCGTAAATGGCACGCTTGCGCTGGAGCTTGGCTATTACGCTATGGGGCTTACGGGTGGAGAAGTCATAACCACACCGTTTACCTTTGTCGCGACGAGCCATGCTTTGATGCGGATTGGTGCGAAGCCGGTGTTTGCCGATATTGATTCGGAGACTATGTGCCTCTCGCCGAAGGCGGCGGAGAAGCTGATTACGTCGCGAACGAAGGCGATTGTGCCGGTGCATGTGTATGGGAACGTATGTGATATTGAAGGGTTTGAGAGATTGGGCGAGAAGTACGGGGTGAAGATCATTTACGACGCGGCGCATGCGTTTGGAGTCAAGGTTGAAAAGTGGAAAAGTGGAAAAGTGGAAAAGCCTGGAAGTGAGGCGATAAGTATAGGGTTGTGTGGGGATATGAGCATGTTCAGCTTTCATCCAACGAAGCTGTTCCATTCATGCGAGGGTGGGTTGTTGGTGTTCAAGGACGCCAGGGTGCAGGAGAAGTTGTATGAGTTGAGGAACTTCGCGATTCATGGGGAGTTGAGTTGCACGGATGTTGGAACGAACGCCAAGATGAATGAGCTTCAGGCTCTGATGGGGCTGGAGTGTTTGAAGAAGATCGACGAGTTGCTTGACTATAGGCAGAAGATTTACGAGGCATATGAAGAGGTGCTTGGGGACTGTCCCCATATGAAGCTAGTGCCGTACTCGCAGAACAAGGCGTACATACCGGTCCTATTCAAAGACTTTGCCACTCGTGAGCGCGTGTACGAGGAGTTGAAGAACTGCAACGTGTTCTCGCGGCGGTACTTTTATCCGCTCTTGACCGATTTCGCGCCGTATGTATATGGGAAGGGGAGCTGTCCTGTTGCGGAAGATCTGGCTTCGCGGGTATTGACCCTGCCGACATATTATGGGCTTGCGTTGGAGGATGTTAAGGCCATTGCAGAGAATGTAAGGGAGATAGTGGCTGGTTGTTAATGCGTAGTTGTTAGTTAGCACCACGAAATACACTAAATACACGAAAGAATTTTGCGGTTTGATTGCATGAAACAGAAGAAACTGATGCTGCTTGGCGGGATACGGTACTTGCTGCCGGTCATTGAGGCAGCGCATAAGCTGGGGGCGTATGTTATAACGGCGGATTATTTGCCAGACAACATCGCGCACAAGTATTCGGACGAGTATGTAAATGTAAGCATCATAGACAGAGATGCGGTCTTGAAGGTTGCGCAGGAGAAGCAGATCGACGGCATCCTCTCATTTGGCGTTGATCCAGGCGTCGTGACTGCCGCGTATGTCGCCGAGAAGATGGGTCTTCCATCGCCGCCGCTCAAGTCGGTGGAGATTCTCCAGAACAAAGACCGATTCCGTGATTTCCTCGATGCGAATGGGTTTAACTGTCCGTGGCACAAGGGATATGTGAGCAAGGAAGAAGCGTTAAGGGATTTTAGCCGTGTAGAACGTGTAGATCGTGTAGATGGGATGGGAAGATTTCCTGTTATTGCCAAGCCGGTTGATTCGGCGGGTTCGAAGGGTTGCAGGCGGATTGATTCGTTTGATGCACTCTCTACAGCAATAGACGGGGCGATCGCTGAGAGCCATTCCGGGAGGTTCATCATCGAGCAGTTCTTGGAATTAGAGGGTCATCAGACGGGGTCGGATTGTTTTTCAATAGACAACGAACTAGTGTTCTGTTCGTTTGACTCGCAGTATTTTGACATGAACTCGCCCAATCCGTACGCCCCAATTGCGCACATTTGGCCATGTGACATGCCGTCGGAAGCGCAGGAGAAACTGAGGGATGATATCCAACGATTGATTCGATTGCTAAATCTCGGCACGTCAATCTACAACATTGAGGCGCGAGTCGCCTTAGATGGGAAACCATACATCATGGAAGTCTCACCAAGAGGCGGAGGTAATCGACTCTCGGAAGTTCTGAAGTTGGCAACAGGGCAAGATCTCATTGAAAACAATGTGCGCATGGCCCTTGGGCTTTCGCTGTTGCCTCTTGCACAACCGAAGTATGATGGTGTGTGGGTCGATTTGGTCATGCATAGCAACAAAACGGGGTGCTTTTGGGGAATTGAGATGTGCGGTGACAAACACAGGTATCTGAAAGAAGAATGCATTTATATTCGGGAAGGTGATAATGTGACGGGATTTAATGGCGCCAACCAAGCGATTGGAACGATGTTCATGCAATTTGACACTTACCAAGAAGCGGTAACTGCTGTTTTGAATTCTTCGGATTGGCTGCAGGTGAAGGTAACATGAAGGAAATAGGCGGATATCTTGAACTTGCGGGAGGTAACCAACCTCTGTACCATGACGGGATTTATCTTAATTCCGGCAGGAATGCGCTTAGGTTCATCGTCCGTAAACTGGGAATTAGAAAGCTGCATGTTCCTGCTTATACATGCCCGGTTGTCTTTGATGCATTGCAAAAAGAACGTGTTAAGATAGAGCAATACGCGCTTGATTCGAGTTTCTTTCCTGATTGTGATTTCCCCAAAAACGATTTCATAATCTATAACAATTACTTCGGCGTATGTGGCGGTAAGGTTAGGGAGATGGTGAAGAGATATCCGAACCTAATTGTCGACAACGCGCAGGCGTTCTATTCACGACAAATTGGCCGTGCGGCATTCTATAGTCCGCGGAAATTCTTTGGACTACCTGATGGTGGGATTGTTTGTGGATTAGAGGGTGACGCAGAAGATTTTCCTCGAGATGTCTCATGGAATCGTATGACGTACCTTCTCAAACGAGTGGATTTGGGAGCGAGTGCGGGATACGCTGATTTCAAAAAGAACTCCAAAGTCCTTGCACGGCAGGATGTAAAGCAGATGTCGGCGTTGACGACCTTGCTGATGAGTCAGTTAGACTGCAAGTATGCAGCCAAACGACGTCTGCAAAACTTCAACATACTTAGAGGCTGCTTGCCGACAACATTTCCGATGGATACGACTGATGATGACGTCCCATTGGTTTACCCGTATGCCGCAGATGCTGCGAGCGTGCGGCCGAGACTGATTGACAATAAAATATATGTTCCATTATATTGGTCGGAAGTCTGTAATGACGTGGTGATGTCAGAACATATTGTCTCATTGCCTATTGACCAGAGATATGGAGAATATGAGATGAAGAGGATTGTCGAGGTGATCAAAGAATGAGCGATGTTGTGCATAGCCTGTTGTTTATCCCCGCAAAGGATAAAATGTTGGAGAAGATCGCGGTGTGTACGGCTGACGCCTACATTATCGATCTTGAGGATTCCATTCCGACGGAAGGGAAGGCGGAGGCTCTTGATGCGGTAATGCGCTTCCTTGAGGAAAACAACGCAGCGAATTGCTTTATTAGGCCTGATAGAGTATTGATGCGTGAGCAATTGGTGCGGTTGAAAAGTTGCAGATTTCAAGGCGTAATGATTCCAAAAGTTGAGGACTGCAGATTCGTGGACGAGTTCGCTGAATGCCTTGCGAATCGCGAAGTGATAGCGTTGTTGGAGACGCCGTTGGGCTTGGCAAGAATAGAAGATATCGCGAGTAACCAAAGGATAGCAGCGCTTGCATTCGGTGCGGAAGATTATACTGCGGCAGCAAACATGCAGAATACTGAAGAGTCTCTGCTGTATCCTAAATCACGACTTGTAATGTTTGGCAAGGCGTATGGCAAAAGAGTGTATGACACTCCAAGCTTCTGCATCAAAGATGTGGCAAGGGCGGATGCCGAAGCGGAACGATCTGCCATGTTGGGATTCGACGGTAAAATGGCAATACACCCAAAGTTTATTCCTGGAGTACAGAAAGCATTTGCAGAGCATGATATTGATAATATCCGAAGGATAGTTGAGCAATATGAAAGACAGGGTGAGGCGGTGTTGGTTTTTGGCGACAAGTTGTATGAGAAAATGCATATAGCTCGGTTTAAGAGAATCCTCAAAGAAAGAGAAACCCGAAATTAAGCGACAAGGAGGTCCATCATGGAACTAAAAGGCAAAGTTGTTCATCTTAGGGCTGTGGAGCAAGAAGATTGCGAGATGTTGCGCGCTTTAGCGAATGATCCAGAATACGAGAAGATGATTGTTGGTTGGGCATTCCCCATATCTGCGCAAGACCAGAAAACATGGTTCGAGAACTGCAAGAATGATTTGCATCGGCTCCGTTTCACTATTGAGACGGAACGAGATGGCGCAGTCGGCATGATAGGGCTTCGCGATATCGACTGGAAGAATGGTGTCGCATCTGGCCTAGGAATGAGGATTGCAAGAAAAGAAATTAGAACCAGAGGGTTGGCAACTGATGCTTGGATGACGCTAATGCGGTATGCATTTGATGAACTGCGATTGAACCGTATAAATGGTAGCGCACTTTCTTATAACGCGGCATCTTTGCGAGTCTGCGAAAAGGTGGGGTTTAAGGTTGAAGGAGTCCAACGCCAGGCTGTTTTTAAAAACGGACAGTATCATGATTTGATTATTATGGGTTGCCTTAAGAGCGACTATGCCGCGTTGGTT
>JAFRBA010000200.1 GCA_017405115.1 Kiritimatiellia bacterium | reverse complement strand
GGCGAGGCCCGCGGCAAGCGCGAGACCATGCTCGCGATGGCAACGCGGATGCTGAAAGACGGCATTCTTGCGTTGAAGGACGTCGCAAGGTACTCCGGTCTCTCGCTCGCGCAGGTCAAGAAGCTTCAGGCGTCGATGGCGTGACGACGAAATACGCATACGATGCCGCTGGGCGTCTTGTAAAGGAAGGCTCGAAGACCTACCGTTACGGCTACCTCGACAAGGTTCTGTCGGTGACGGACGGAAAGGACAAGTATACCTACACGTACCATGTCGACGGCCAGCTCGCCCGTGCGACGTACGTCACGGGAGGGTCGCAGTCCCCTGCGACCGAAAACGAGGACTTCGAGTGGGACGGCCTCGCGCTCATTCAGCGCGGCGGCGAGCGGTTCATCAACGAGCCGCACATCGGAGGTGGCAACCCTGTCGTCTCGTCCGCCGGAAAGACATATTTCAACGATATGCTCGGCACCACGCTCGGCTCAAAGGCCAAGGGCAAGTACTCCGCCGCCGCGCTAACTGCCTTTGGCGAAAGGTTGGATAATGAAGATGACTCTTCCTCCGCCATCCGTAGCCTTGGCGAAGGATGGTTCACGGGCAAACCCCACGTCGCTGGCCTCGGACATGCATTTCTCTTCCGCAACTACCGCGCCACCCTCGCCAAGTGGCAGACCGCAGATCCGCTGGGATATCCAGACGAGTGGAACCACCTGGCATATTGTGGGAATATAGTATCTTCTTTTGTTGACTTTCTCGGTGCGTATTCAGTTGGTGATATAACACCCATGCCGGGCAACGACGGAATTGCAGATGTCATAATGAATGGTACCGCGAATGGAGGCACAGTCCATTATTCTCTGGCAGGGTTTGATGATAAGTGGATATTTAAAAATGAAGAACTGCTATATTATTATTGGTACTGTGGGCATCTATATGGAATGTATCAAAGGAATTATGATTATGAATTATGGGAGGTTTTGGATGTGACACTAACGTTTTCACGTGACACGATAATAAGTTGGCTTTTAGGCAAAACTGGAACAATCGGTGAAATTGGTGGATGGATAGGGATTTTGCTGCCGAAGATCACGTATATAGGACCTGCTTCTACAATCGCATCTGCTATTGGCAAGCTTGAGGAGAACTTTCAGGACAATGATGATATATATATTGGGCAGATAAGGAAATTGAAGACAATCGAGCCAAGGATTGAACTTGTGCCGCGATTGATCGAGTAAGGAGGCTGATGGCATGTTTTCTGCTCGTTTTGCAATTTTAGCAGCTCTGATAGTGTCTATGATGACAGTGGGGTGTGTCCGCTCGGACGAAACACAAATGGAGGCTTTGCTGAAAGAATCTTCTATGCAAAAATCTGCATTTGAAGATATGACCATTATTGGAAGTGGAATTCGAAAAATGCATCGCAAAAATCATCATGATTTAAGTGACATAACATGCCTGTGCAAAATGTTCGCAAAACCTCCGGATAAATTTGGGATAACATATAAGATATATGGACAAAAAGTTTTGTCACATGGCAGGGTTTGTGGGGTTGTCGATTCCTTCGAAAGAAGTGTTTCGTTTTTTACAAATCATGTTGATTATGGAAAATGTTCAGTAAACACTGGCATGGAGGTGCAAAGAGATAAAACAAGCTTTCTTATTTTCAATGTTGTTTATGATGCTGTATCGTGTGAGTTCCGTTATGAATACCCTCAATGATGCTGACGTGATTTGTTGTAACAGTGCTTGCCATTCAAGTCAAGATACGCTAATGCGATTGGCGCAACACGACTTTCACACCGTGTCACGGAATCCAAAGGAAGAACCTGTGTTGGTATGAGCAATGGGATGACCAAATTTGTAAGGTATGAGACGATGCTAAAGTGATGCAAAAGGGTCTGTCCCTGTGCAGGTGTCTTCGGGGGCTGAGATGAAGATTGTGCGCGGCAAGGATGAAAAATGCGTTGTTGGAATATGGAACGACGAGGATGATGGGGTGTTGCGGGTGAACTTTGTCGGAGAACCCGCTTCCGTGTTTACGAGTGAATGCATAAAATCATCTAAGATTGAATGGCTTGTACAGGATTTAAAAAACCACATGGGCGAAATCAGAACTGATTGACACCAATTGCACGGTTGCGAAAATAGTTTAGTGGAACTAGTTATTGGAGATGCGGTGCGACAGGGATTCGGATTTGCGAACCCCAACCACGCCGCAGCGCTGATTTGCGCACTTGCACCGTTCTTCTCTGGATGGCGACGATACACATGGCTAGGGCGGTTCGCATTTGTTGCACTTTGCGTGATGCTTGCGTTGACACAGTCTAGGACGGGGCTTGTGCTCATGGCAATCGAGACGATTGCCATGAGCAAGTGTAAAGTTGAAAATGTAAAGTGTAAAATGGCTGGAGTGGTCCTTGCCTTTTAGGTGTAGCCGTTACCGTCTGCTGGATGTGGCCGAGACTGGCGATAGACGACTCGATCCTTAATCGCCCGAGAATTTGGCTTTCGGGGTTTCGGTTGTTCGCGGCGAATCCAAGTGGAGTCGGGCTCGGTAACTCCGGCGCAATCGCCTCCGCGTTTCTTCTACCAGACATCCCCGAGATTCGCACGATGATCAGCGCACACATAACGCTGCTTGCTGAGTTTGGCTGGCTCGTCGGCTTCGCGTGGTTCGTGTTCATCGTATTGGCGCTTCTTGGCTTGCGGCAATCTCCTCGCATTGGCATTGCGTTCGCAGGGCTTGTTGTATCGGGTTGTTCATCCACGATATTCGACTGGCCTGTGTTGTTCGACGCGTCCGATTTTGGTGAGCTTGGCATCATAAACTGGATTTTGTCGTGGACGATGTTCTTGATATTTGTCGTATTCGGAGTTTATCTATCCTGGAAGCGACTTCGATGTTGCGGCGCGTTGGGGGCAACGCGCCCTACCATGGCAACCATGGGCATGGCAATGGCAGCGTCTGGATTAATCGTCGTATCACTGTTGCTTGTGCCGAAAGGCAATGCGCCAACTGTCCGCGACGGATATGTATTTCGCGGCGAAGCGCCACGAACGCTTGCGCTGTACGACGATGGATGGCGACTGAAGACTGTTTTGCCGCGTGTCGGCGGCTCGGTGGTTCTGCCGATACATGCCGTTTCGCGCTTCCCACATGACATTGACTTGTCCGGCGTCGGCAGGGTGATGCTGTTCGGCAACTGCCGCGAGTGGGCATATTTGGTGAAGGGCGTTCCCGTCGTATGCGCGGAAGATTGACATCTGCTGCGTTGCTTTTTTCTACGGCTCTCTTCGCTTTTGCGTCGGAGCCGGTGATAGACAGCCTTGATATCCGCACCCGTGCGCCGAACAATCCGTCCGTAAAGGTCTGGTACCGCGTGCCGCGCAACTATGATCCCCAGAGGGGCTTGCGCTATCGCGTCCTCGTCCTATTCGGCGGGCGCAACAGCGACGGACGCCCGGAGGTGTCGGGCAAGCTCGGTTGGACTGAGTGGGCCGACCTTAACGGCATTTTCCTCGTCGCACCGACTCTGAAGGACGACGAGTACTGGCAGCCTGCGAAGTGGTCGGGTCGCGCCTTGCTTGATGCGCTCGGCTCTCTCTCCGCCCGCTATCGCATAGCGACGACGGGGCTTCTGTACTACGGCTATTCTGCCGGCAGTCAGGCGAGCAACCTCTTTCCGGCGTGGCGTCCAGACCTCTGCCGCGCATATGTAAGCCATGCCTGCGGAGTGTTCCACAAGCCGTCGCTGCGCATGAAGGGTGTTGCGGGTCTCGTCACATGCGGTGATGCCGACACCGCCCGCTACGTGCTTAGCCGCGAGTTCGTCGGTCAGTACCGCTCGCTTGGAATACCCGTCGTGTGGAAGTCCTTCCCGAACCATCCGCACGACGTGCCGCCCGGCTCGATCCGCCTTGCCAAGGAGTTTCTTGCGCACCATCACTGGTCGTATCCCGAAGACCTCGGTGGTACTCCGCAGCGTGCAGAGCGGTCGGCGTTCGTCGGCGACGATTCTGACGGCGTGTATTACCGTGCCGGAAGTGTTGAGGCCGCCGACATCATGTCCGAAGACCAAGTTGAACTGCCGTCCGAGTCCGTCGCTGCGGCGTGGGGATCGCCCGGTCGCACATCACCGCGAAGGGAAAGCGCTGGACGGATTGAGAAGTTCACGGTCAATTGTGTTGAAGTCGTTTACATGATACCCGACGGAGTGCGTCAAGATTCGCGGATGCTCGTGCTGTTCGGAGGACGCGGATGGCCGGGGGAAAAGGCGATTGCGGAGCTTGGCTTTCGAGATTGGGCGATTCAGCGGAATTGGTGCATCGTCGCGCCGTCGTTCTCGAAGGGCGAATACTGGAATCCTGAAAGCGGCTCGGACGCAGTGGTTGTCTCTGCCGTGGATTCTTTGCGCGCGAAGCATGCTCTGCGTCCGTTGCCGGTCTTTCTCTTCGGCTACTCCGCCGGAGGTCAGCTTGTCGCCTTACTGCAAGACCACAATCCATCTCTTGTTGCGGCATGGGGCGTTTATGGCTGCGGCGTGTACCCCGATATGCCAAAGGCCAAGGTCCCGGGATTCATCGCCTGTGGCAAGGACGACGCCGAGCGTCTGCGCATCAGCCGCGATTTCGCCTATCGATATCGAGAGGCGGGAGGACTTCTTCTCTGGAAGCCTGTAAAGTCAGGTCATGAGTTGAATTCACATGCGCTTGCCCTGTCGCGTGAGTTCTTTGCAACTGTCGCGCATGGTGCACCCTGTTCGCTTTGGGGCGAGGACGACACGCGGCAGATTAAGCCCTGCGACCGCATCGACGTAGAGAGTTCCGCAACCCGCTATACAACAGCCGCATCGCCGCTCTCTGGCGCAGATGAATTGCCGCGCACCCTCCGACAGATTTTCCTGAAATTCCGCTTGCGAGGGTCCGTAAAAATTTTTTCCGGATTTGAACTTAATTTGAACTTCGTTTGGTATACTTCCTGCGCTTCCCCGGCGATGGGCGTCGGAGAGGGCTGACTATGGAGAAATCCTGGATAACTTGCTTCCTTGAGATTTGCTTTGAACCGATTATTGATCTCTATAATTGGGTTGCTGAGGTTGTCCGCCGCGGCCGTGGGCGCGGCGGACAACCTCGGCTACTCGCCCGACGGCGGGCTGGTGTCGTTCGGCGAATTCGACTACGTCTACGACTCGGCGAGCAGGCTGACGGAGGTCTGGTCGAACGGCGTGCGGGTCGTCGAGAATCGATACGATGCCCTTGGACGCCGCGTCATAAAGCGGACGCCGGAGGCGACGCACACATTCGTGTACGACGGGTGGCTGCTCGTGGTTGAGCGCATCGAGCGCAGCAGCGGAATCCTTGAGCAGATCGACTATTGGTGGGGCAAGGATATCTCCGGCACGCTCGACGGCGCAGGCGGGATCGGCGGTCTCTTGTACATGAGGAAGAACGGATGCGACGTCTACGTTCCGCTCTATGACGCACACGGAAACGTGATGCAGTACGTTGACAAGCAGGGCACAATTGTGGCACAATACGCGTATGACATCATGCAGAAGGGCGGCGTGAAAGCGGGCGAGATAAAGATGCGCTTCTCGACGAAGTACTCCGACGACGAGTCGGGGCTATACTACTTCGGCCGCCGATTCTACTCGCCGCGCCTCGCCCGCTGGCTCTCCCGCGACCCGATAGAGGAGGATGGCGGGCTGAACCTGTATGCGTATTGCGGGAACGATGCGGTGAAATGGGTTGATCCTTATGGCGAGAATAGATATATAACGCAGTTTGACATCTTAAACATGGGACGATCTGGTGGAACGCAAATTCATGTTGGTGTGGCCGTTGACAGATGGATCTGTGTCCGAGGAAAATGGGTTAAGCGCGGAATAGTCACGTTTGATTTCAAACCTAAACCAACGATATTGAACGGTGTGAAATCTCTTGTGTTGGGTGAAGGGTTCATTGAGGAAAGAGACGGCCTATGCCTTGTCGCGCCAATTACGGTAAAGTCTTCGCCCGAACAAGATAGAAAAATGTTAAAGATGATAAGGAGTGAAATAAGGCATCCCCCGTTCTACAGTCCGTTGTTTCACAACTGTATTTTTTGGTCTGTAGGAGCTCTGAATTATGGCATGTAATAAGCGGATAGCACTGAAGATTGTGGCGTTATTGTTGTTTGCGACAGGATTATTTTTGCTGTCAATCTCACAGAGTATCTATGTTGCAGAGAAACTCGGTACATCAAGTGCATCTTGCGAATAAAGTTTTAAGGTGAATATATTGGATGCGCTGGCAGGTGTTTGCATCTTGATGTCTTTTGTGGTGAATCTCGGAGGCTCATTTTTAATTGGTGATTCGTCGCAAAAGTTAATCTTCAGAAGGAAAATACGTGACACGATAACACATTCAAATAATTTAGCTTTGCAAGATAGGAGCAATTGTGCAGGTGCAAGCATGGCAAAAAATGGTGATGAGAAAAGTCGGCACATTTTAAATTGCAGCCTATGTTGCTTGCTTCTTTCGTTGTGTGCACTAGTTATCGTAAGTTTTATTGATGTTGTGCCCAGTAAACAAGCATCGTTGGAGTGTCTATTCTATTCTTGTTTGATTGTGTTTATTGCTTCGCTGAGCGTTTTGTTATATATGATGAGGTTCCTGCGCTTAGCCGTCTGGGTAGTTCTTTTAGCAATATTGGTGCTGGCGATATATGCCAAGGCGACTAGAATGTTGGCCATGAGTGTAACATTGTCTGTCGTCGGCGGGGAGAGCACAAGTAATGAAAATGCCGACATCTCGTGTGTGATAAGCAACGGCACGTCGAATGTCATTTCGTTCTTCAAAGTCTATGATGATGGATTTGGCTGTTCCCTAGAATGGCAAGAGGGCGGCGAATGGAAGACGTCGGGTGTTATGTGGTGTGCTACAGGTCGTGACATCGTGAAACTGAACACGGCAGATGTCTATTCGTTCAAGGCTAAAGTCCCGTTGGATCATTGCAAGCGGCGCCTTTCGGTCGAATACTGGGATGGCGAGCCGCTGCTTTCCGCTCCCAAGCAGGTGAAATCCAAGCCATTTGTCTGTGTATCTACCAATCTTTCAACTGCTGCAGTACGTTGACAAGCAGGGCACAATTGTGGCATCATACGCGTATGACGCATTCGCAAACATCATACAGAAGGCCGCGTGAACGGAAACATCTAAGGTGCAAACCATGAATCAGCTATTTATTTTTCTTGTCTTGTTTTCGGTAATTGCTGCCGCTTGCCTTTATAAACGAATTGGAATTCCAAAGGCTATCGCTATGAAATATTCGACATGCATTTTGTTTGGTGTGATATGTGTTGTAGGGTCTGGGTGCGTTCACAATCGCATTCCATGTAACTCAATGTTTGAGACTGGGGTTGCGAACATCATTGGAACGGATGTGTCTGATGTGGTGTTGTGCCGCGGTCATGGAAAGACTGATTTTGATGGAGGTGTCCGAGAATTCGAATATCTGAGCTGGTATAAGAAAAAACAAGATGTTCAAATGCCACACAATGTTTTTGACACTGCTACTTTGTGGCTAACATATGAATCTCATACGCCGTATGAGATCTGGTATGATGGACAATTGTCAGGTGCAGGGTCGATTAGCGACTGTGAAGAGTTGGTGCGAAAGGTTATTAAATCTGTTTATGTCCAATATGGAATTTCATTGCAATTGATGGAGGGATTTCGAGAAGCAGAAGAGAAGTTCCCGCTGCTATATAAGGGATCCGATGGGAAGCGAAGTGATGTTATTTTGGAGGTGACAAAGGGAAGTGGTGAATATTTGATGCGCTTATATGTCAAAGCGTATGGCCCTGATATTAACAAGCTTGTCAATGCCGAGAACATCAAGTATGCACGATAACAGCTTCGTTGGAACAAACAACTAACAATGAAGGTATTGTATGAATAAATGTTTTCGTCTATTAAAAATGGCGTCCATTATTCTTGTGTCCGTTCTGCTTGCATGTAGTGCACAAGAAAGATGGGAGAAAAATTCCACAAGTACGTATGCATATGAGATCAAGACAGATCGCGGCAACTTAGTGGACATAGTCATTTATGACATGAAAAAGCGAAGCGAGGTGGCTGTCGTACCAACAGGCGCCTCTGTGTTTCACCGTTATAGGGCGAGGTGGGTGAAAGATTCATGTATACTGCTTGAAAGTTCGGATATTGGATGCCGACTTATAGACGTAGCAGGCGATTGTCAAATGTACTGTGCAAAGATTCTACGTGATGGCAATGCTTCCAGGGTTGTGCTGTATGACGACTCATGGGCCCCAGTTGGAAGGGAAGTGGCAATCGAGTGACGTTGGTGTTGGTTCTCTGGTGTTGAAGTTTTGCATGTGCACATGTTAAACGACAGAATTCAATTCTTCGCGGCGAATCCGTGACCTCGTTTGGTTCGCGTTCATCTCGCTTGCGTTTCCGCGAATCTCACCGAGGCACACATCGGCGAAATTTGATATACTATCGCGAGGAGTCGCATGACATGCAACTCCGAGAAAGGCTTGGATGTCGACAAGGGATGCAAAAATGAAGATGATCTGCATTAATTGCCCGAAGGGGTGCGAGATGGACGTCGAGGTGGACGGCGGCAAGGTGACCGTCTCCGGCAACTCATGTCCGAAGGGTGAGGCGTACGCGCTGGCGGAGGTCACGAATCCGACCCGCATGGTGACGGGCCTCGTGCGCGTCGCCGGGATGCGCAAGCCGCTTCCCGTGAAGACGAAGTCTGCCGTCCCCAAGTCGAAGATAGACGCCGTGCTCTTCGCGATGCACCAGGCGACCGTGCAGCTGCCGGTGCGCATCGGGGACGTGGTCATCAGGGACGTGGCCGAGACGGGCGTCGACCTTGTGGCCACGGCAAATATGTGAGGGTGAAGAGTTGAAAGGTTGAAAGGTGGAAAGGTGGAAAAGTGGAGAAGTGGAAAAGTGAAAGAGTGGAAAGGTGAAGGGGTGGAGAGAGTATGTTTGACATAACAAAGAAAAAGGCATTCGTATGCGACCTAGACGGCACGCTTTTCATGGGCCCGAACCCCATCCAGTCCGCCGTTGACTTCGTGATACGGAACACGAACAGCGGACGGTTCCGGTTCTTCTACCTCACGAACAACACCTCGAAGTGCCCCGAGGAGTACATGAAGAAGATAGCCGGTGCCGCGATTCCCGTCGTGCCCGAGCAGATACTGACCCCCCTGATCACCCTCGAGTCCTACATACGCGAGAAGGGGTACAAGTCCGTCTATCTGCTTGCGAGCGAGAAGGTGAAGGCCCACATGGAGGAGCGCCTTGCGGACGCCGGTGTGAGCTTCGGCTACGACCCTGAGCGGAACGAGCTCATCGCGCTCACCTACGACAAGGAGCTCACGTACGACAAGCTTGCGAAGGCGACGAGCCTCTGGAACATGAGGAACGTGCCGCCGAGCCCGATGTGCCCGATCCGCACGGCGAACCAGGCGCCTGTGGACTTCGTCGCGACGCATCCCGACAACTGCTGTCCATCCGAGCGCGGCCCCATACCGGACATCGGCGGCATGATGAAGTTCCTCGAGATCACCAACGGTATGAAGCCCAGCCACGTGTTCGGCAAGCCGTCGCCGACGCTGCTCGCGCCGGTGCTCTCGCAGTTCGATCCCGAGCAGGTCGCGGTGGTCGGCGACAGGCTCTACACCGACAAGGCGATAGCGGACAACGCCGGCGTCGACTTCGTGTGCGTGCTCTCCGGCGAGACCACTCTCGACGACCTTGCGCGCTACGGCGGCACGCCGCCTGCGGCGGTCGTCGAGACATTCGACCGGGTGGAGGCATAGGCCGGCAAGGCGGTTCGGTCACCATTTTTTTTGGTATAATACGCCAATCTATGAAGGAAAGATTCTTTACCAGGCTGGACTGGGCGGCGTTCTGGACTGCCACGCTCATAACGTTCGTCGTGTATTTTCTGACGCTGGGCCCATCCGTGGGCCTCGAGGACTCCGGCGAGCTGGCGACAGCGGCCGCTAACCTCGGGGTGCCGCATCCGCCCGGCTACCCGTTCTGGACGTTCTGCTCATGGCTCTTCTGCAAGGCGTTCTCGTGGGTGACGTACATGGGGCATCCGACCCCGGCGTGGGCGACCAGCCTCTGCTCGGCGGTGTTCGGCGCGTTCGCCGCCGGCTGCACCGCGATGCTGATATGCCGGTCGAGCCGCGACTTTATTGGCCTGACGACGGACGGGGACTCGGGCGTCCCCGAGCCCCTGCCCATGGAGGGGTGCGGCAAGTGGCTTTCTTTCGGCGGCGGCGTCGCGGGCGCCCTCACGTTCGCGCTCTCGCCGGTGGAGTGGTCGCAGTCGACGATCGTCGAGATATACTCGCTCAACGCCCTCTTCCTCATGTGGGTGTTCCTGCTCTCGTACCGCTGGATGCGCAGGCCGACGGACAAGATGCTCTGGTTCACGGCCTTCGTGTTCGGACTGGGGCTTACGAACTACCAGGTGCTGCTCTTCGCGATCGTACCGCTCGCGCTCGTCATATTGATGAGGAACGTGGGGCTTTTCCGGGATGTCTTCATCTACATGGTCCCGGTCGGCATGACATGGCAGGTGCTCCAGATCGGCCAGCTCATGCGCGCCGACGCCAGCATGCAGGCCGACGTCATCAACAAGCACGCGGCGCTCGTCGGCAGTGCGGTGACCACGCCGTCGACGACGGTTCTCGTGCTTGCCGTGGCCGCGCTCGTCGTCTCGATAGTCGCTGCGGTTGTGTTGAAGGGCCGCGGAGAGCCGGAGAAGGCCGAGAAGGCCCTGCTCTACGGCGGCGGGGGCGGCGCCGCGCTGATGCTCCTTGCGTCGTTCGTATTCGTGTCGAAGAACACGTGGAGCGGCATAACCGCGCCAGTCGCGCCGCTCATAGAGCCTACGCGCTACGCGCTCATCGCGGCGCTCGTGGCGGGCTCGGTGGTGGCGGCGATGCTGGCGGCGCTTCGCGGGGACGAGCGTCTCGCGGACCCGAAGTCGATGAAGCTCGTCTGCATCTCCGCGGGGTTCGCCGTAGCGGCGATCGCCGTCGCCGCGTTGGTTCACTCGGCCGGCGACGCAGGCTATGCCGGCAAGCCGTTCCCCTGGGGCAAGTCGACGTTCATGTTCTGGCTGCTCGTCGCGGTGCTCTTTGCGCTCGCCTCCTTCACGAAGAAGGGACTCTGCTTCGCGATACCGGTGGCGGGTCTCCACATCGCGGTCTTCACGCTCCTCCGCCATGGCGCGATGAACGGCCTCACCCATCCGCAGAGCTGGTGGTTCTGGTGGGGAATCGCCTGGAACTTCGTGCTGCTCGCGATGGCGTGGCTGTCGCTGCCGAACGGGCGCAGCGTGGCGGGCGCGGCGTTCTTCGCCCAGCTCGGCGTCTCGTTCTACGTATACATGCCGATTGTCTCCGACCTCCGCAACCCGCCGATGAACTGGGGCTATCCGCGCACGTGGGAGGGCTTCAAGCACGCGATCATGCGCGGGCAGTACGAGGCGATAGGCTTCCAGAAGCCAACCTGGGGGCAGATACTCAACTACTTCGAGGACGTGCGCGTGCAGTTCACCGACCTGCTCATTCCGTTTGCGATCGTGCCGTTCGCGGCCGGACACTGGATCGTGAAGAAGGAGAACAGGAAGGCGTTCTGGCAGTGGATGGTGCCGGCGCTCGTGTGCTTCCTCCTGATGAGCATCCTGCTGATCGCGCTCGCGAACGTGAAGGGCGACCTGCAGGACGGCTTCATCCAGAAGGTGAAGTTCATCTCGTCCCACGCGATGCTGGCGATGTGGATCGGCTACGGGCTCGTATTCGCGGCGTTCTTCGCGCTGCGATGGTTTGTGCCTCGCATCGGCGGGGCCAGGCTGAATACCGCGGCGATCGCGGCGGCGGCCCTGATGATCGTCGTGTCGCTGGTCTATCCGATAGTCGACAACTACTGCGGCAACTACAGGCTCGGCGTGAACGAAGTGGCGTTCAAGCTGGGCGGCAACGAGCAGAACGGGCACACGTTCGGCTGGCAGTTCGGCGCGTACCAGCTCGAGGGCGCGAAGGCGATCAAGGAGCAGATCGTGGCCGACGAGGAGCCGCTGCCCGACCCCGACTGGCCAGAGCCGATGGAGCCGTTCTCCATCTTCTTCGGCGGCACCGACCCGGGGCGTTTCGTGCCCACGTACATGATCTACTCGGCGATGTTCCGCCCCGACGTATACCTCATAACGCAGAACGCACTAGCGGACGACACCTACATGTCGGTGGAGCGCGACCTGTACGGTGACGAGATATGGATCCCGTCGAAGGAGGACTCCGCCGAGGCGTTCAACGTCTACGTCGACGAAGTGCAGCGCGGCGTGAGGCCCGCGAACGGCGACCTCAAGATAGAGAACGGGCGCGTCCAGGTGACGGGCGCCCTGGGCGTGATGGAGATCAACGGCATCCTCACCAAGATGATGCACGACCACGACCGCCTGCGCCACTCGTTCTACGTCGAGGAGAGCTACGTGATACAGTGGATGTACCCCTACCTCTCGCCCCACGGCCTCATCATGAAGATCAACGCGGAGCAGACGCCGTACGACGCGAAGACCGCCGCGAAGGACATGGACTTCTGGGACTGGTACTCGCGCCGCCTCCTCGACGACCCGATGTACCGCCGCGACTTCGCAGGCCAGAAGTCGTTCTCGAAGCTGCGCGCGGCGATAGCCGGCCTCTACCAGCGTCAGGGGCGCTTCCGCGAGGCGTCGCAGGCCTTCCGCGAGGCATGCCTTCTCTATCCGGCCTCGCCGGAGGCGACGTTCCGCTACGCGCAGGAGTGCCTGCTGCCGTTCCGCCGGTGGGACGTCGTACTGGACATGATGGCCTACACCGACCTCATCGACCCCAACAACAGGCGGACGGAGGGCCTGAAGAACTACGTCGTGCGCATACGTTCGCTCACCGAGGAGATTGCCCGCATAGAGGCCAAGCGGCGCGAATCGGGCGGCAAGCTCGAGGATGCGGACGCACTGTCGCTCGTGCGCTGCTATTCCGAGGTGGGGCGCATCCGGGAGGCCGCGCAGCTGCTGCACGGCCTGGCGGACAAGCTGTCGGACGCGGCGTCGCTGATTTTCGCCGCGAGGCTCTTCATGGAAGCCCGCATGGATGCCGACGCCGAGAACGCCCTGAACCGCTACCTGAAGCTCAAGCCCATGGAAGACGCGAACGCATGGGCCGACCTCGCGAAGCTCCAGCACCGCACGGGGCGCAGGCAGGCCGCGCAGCAGAGCTTCATACAGGGCTACCGCATCGACGCACAGGGGCTTTTCAACAGGCTGCAGAAGGACCAGGAGCTCTACGAGATCGCCGCGCCTCTGTTCAGGCGCAAGTAGCAGTCGCCTCCTGGAGGAGGCCAATTGACAGGGGTGAGAGATGGGCAGTTCTAGCAGGAGGGACTTCCTCAAGGGCACGGCGTGGATGGGCGTCGCTGCGGTCGCCGCCGGGTGCATGGGCCGCGGCGCGATGAAGATCGCGGGCGGCGGCTCGCTGCAGGGCTTCGCCTGCAAGCCGATGAAGCGGATCCGAGTCGGCTTCGCCGGCCTCGGCGGGCGCGGCACCGGGGCGCTCAGGCGAATCTCCGGGATACCTGGATGCGTGGTGACCGCAGTGTGCGACTTGAGGCAGAACAGGCTTGACGCCTGCAACGAGTTCCTCGCGAAGGGCGGCTACGCCAAGGCGAAGGAGTACCTCGGTCCGGAGGCGTACAAGAGGATGGTGGAGTCCGACGACGTTGACGTTGTCTACGTATGCACCGGATGGCAGATGCACGCGCCGATCGGAATCGCCGCGGTCCGGGCCGGCAAGCACGCCTTCGTGGAGGTCCCGAGCGCGCTGACGGTCGACGAATGCTGGGACTTCGTGGAGTCCGCGGAGAAGAGCCGCGTGCACGCCATGATCCTCGAGAACTGCTGCTACGGCGAGGCGGAGCTGTTGTGCCTCAACCTCTGCCGCCAGGGCAAGTTCGGGGACCTCGTGCACGGCGAGGCCGCGTACATCCACGACCTGCGCGGGATGTGCTACTGCGACGACCCGGAGATACGCCCCGGGTCCTGGAACAGGGGCTACTACGACTTCTGGCGCCTCAGGTACAACAAGGACCACGGGGGCAACGGATATCCGACGCACGGGCTCGGCCCGGTCTGCCAGTACATGAACATAAACCGCGGCGACGTGATGACGGAGCTCGTCTCGATGGACTCGCGCCAGGCCAACTACGAGGCCTACGCCCGCGACATGTTCCCGGCGGACGACTGGCGCGCCAGTCTGCGCGTGAAGATGGGCGACATGAACACGACCGTCGTGAAGACCGCGCTAGGGCGCACGATCATGGTGCAGCACGACGTGAGCTCGCCCCGCCCGTACACGCGCATCAACCTCCTCTCCGGCACCAAGGGGATCTTCAGAGGCTGCTACTTCGGCGACAGCTCTTCCGGCGAGGACTACAGCGACCCGTTCAAGCAGGGCAACGGCGTAAGGCTCGCATGGGAGCGCAAGCGCGGACAGCACATCCCCGGCTACTTCGACATGAAGGAGACGGAGGAGATACGCGAGAAATTCCGCCACCCCTACTTCAAGGAGGCCGGCGAGATCGCCAAGAAGGTCGGGGGGCACGGAGGCATGGACTTCCTCATGGACCTCCGCTGGGCGTACTGCCTGCAGAACGGGCTCCCCCTTGACATGGACGTCTACGACCTGGCCGCCTGGAGCAGCCTCGTCGAGCTGACCGAGCGCTCTGTGCGCGAGCGCCGCTACGTGGACGTGCCGGACTTCACGCGCGGCGGCTGGAAGACCGCCAAGCCGCTCGGAATCGTCAGCGTCGACGTGAAGAAGCTCGGTCTCGGGGAGGACAAGGTCCGCCGCGACGACTCCCAGATGAACATCTGACCTTGCGGCGTCCGCTGCGACAGTGAATACCCAAGGAGCATGAGCCTCAACGACACGCCAAGCGGCAACAGGATACGCATCGCGTTCTTCGGAATGCGGAACGCGGGGAAGTCCACGCTCGTCAATGCGTTCTGCGGACAGGACGTCGCGATCGTGAGCGACGTGCCGGGCACCACCACGGACCCTGTCTCGAAGGCGATGGAGATACTTCCGCTCGGGCCGTGCCTAGTTACTGACACGGCGGGGCTGGACGACGAGGGGCCGCTCGGCGTCGAGCGCGTGCGGCGCTCGCTGGCGGTGCTCGCGACTGCGGACATAGCGGTCTGGGTCGAAGGGGACGAGGCAGGCTCGCTCGCCTGCGGCGCCCGCGCGGCGTTCGACGAGGAGTGCAGAAGGCGGTCCGTCCCCGTCATTGAGTACCGCCGCGGCGACTCGGTGGAGGCGCTGAGGCGCCGCGTCGCGTCCGTAAGGGTCGAGACTGAGCCGGGGATCCTGGACGGGCTCGTCTCCGCCGGCGACCGCGTGATCTGCGTGTGCCCAATCGACGAGAGTGCCCCGAAGGGGCGGCTCATACTGCCGCAGGTGCAGACCATGCGCGACTGCCTCGACCGGCACGCGACGTGTTCCGTCTGCCAGCCCGCCGAACTCGCCGGGCTCCTCGCGGAGCTTCCGCCGTCAGATTCTCGCCCGACGGTGGTCGTCACCGACTCCCAGGCGTTCGGGGAGGTCCGCGCCGTGGTGGACGCCGCGCGCGCGGAAGGCAGGCCGGTGCGCCTCACGTCGTTCTCGATTCTCTTTGCGCGGCAGAAGGGCGACCTTGCGGCGTACGTGAAGGGCATGGAGGCGGTGTCCGCGCTCAGGGACGGCGACACGGTGCTCGTCGCGGAGGGGTGCACGCACCACCGCCAGTGCAACGACATAGGGACGGTCAAGATCCCCAGGGCGCTGCGCGCTCTCACCGGAAAGAAGCTCGACTTCGTCTTTGCAAGCGGCGGCTCGTTCGACATCCCGGCGGATGCGAAGCCTGCGCTGGTCGTGCACTGCGGCGGCTGCATGCTGACGCGGCGGGAGGTCCGCCGCCGGATCGCGGTTGCGGCGGAAGCCGGGGTGGAGATGGTCAACTACGGGCTCCTGCTCGCAATGGCGAACGGCCTCAAGCCGGAAGAGGTGATGCCGTGAAGACGAACTACCATACACACACGACATGGTGCGACGGCAGGAACACCACCCGCGAGATGGCGGAGGCGGCGCTGGCGAAGGGCTTCGACGCGCTTGGCTTCTCCTCGCACGCGATGCTGCCGCAGGACGACGTAGACTGGGTTCTGACGCCGGAGAAGGCGCCGCGCTACGCGGCGGAGGTGCGCGCGCTCGCCGACGAGTACCGGAGCCGCCTGCGCATCCTCTGTGGCGTGGAGGCCGACTACGTGCCGGGAGGCGCGGAGCCGTCTCGCGCGGCGTATGCCTCGGTGTCGCCGGACTACATGATCGGTTCCGTGCACTTCGTGCGCGCGGCGGACGGGACGTTGGTGCCGGTCGACCATTCTCCCCCGCTGCTGGAGGCTGGCATCCGCGACCACTTCGGCGGCGACTCCACGGCGTTCGTGAAGGCCTACTTCGCGGAAGTCCGCGATTCGGTCGCGTTCGACTTCGACGTCGTCGGCCACCCCGACCTCGTGCGCAAGTTCAACGCTAAGCACCCGTACTTCGACGAGGCCTCGGCGTGGTACCGCGAGGAGCTGGAGCGCACTGCGGACGCCATTGCGGCGTCAGGCAAGGTCGTCGAGGTGAACACCGGCGCAATATCGCGCGGATGGTTGGACGACGCGTATCCGTCCGCGGAGTTCCGGGCGCTCCTTCGCGCACGCGGCGTGCGGTTCGTGCTGTCGTCCGACGCGCATTCCGCGGACGCCCTGGACTGTGCGTTCGACCGCTTCGGCGACGCAGAGCGATACGCAGACCCCATCTTCGACTAAGACCGGTCCCACAGGGCGCATTCGCGAAGAATCGAGCAGCTATCACGAAACGCGACAACGCCGCCTTGCCGTCCGACGCTGCTCCCGACCCGGATTTCGGCGGTCCCAGCGGCATGGCCCCTGGCAGTCAACCGAGTCTCTGGCTTTTGCTTGCGCATATGCCCACCGAGGTGAACCGACATTCCCGCGGCCATGCCGCACCGCCGAAAGTCCTCTCGCGCGCACGTCGGCTCGTCCAGGCGGCTACTGGCGGCGCACTAAGTTCGCAACGTGGTGCGGAGAGGCGGTGCCGCACGAGAGCACTT
>JAFRBA010000018.1 GCA_017405115.1 Kiritimatiellia bacterium | reverse complement strand
GCGAGGCGGAGTACCTCCGCCGCTGCGCGGCGTACGTGGAGCTGAACCCGGGGAGGGCGGGGCTTTCGACGCGCGCGGACGGCTACGCCTGGAACACCGTCGGGGCGGCGAAGCGCGGGCACGCGTGCGCGCTCCGCTGCCGGAAGTGGCTTCTATCCGTCCTAGGCCTTTCAACCGGGGACAGTCCCCTTGAGGAGGGGGCGCTCATGAGGCGGATAGCGCAGATATCTAGCGGGAAGATACTGGGGAGCGCGGCGTTCGTGGCGGAGATGCTGGGGCGGTTCGCGGACCATGTGAGGTCGCGGAGCGCCAGGGCGAGGGAGGTGGACGGGATCGGGTTCGCCTCGCACGGCTGGAGGCTGGCGGCGATGCTGGACAAGGCGGCGTGAGCGGGGCACATGGGTGGCAGGAGGCATCGCCATGCAAGGTGGCATGATGGCGCGCAAAAGGGGGAGTGTCCCCAATGGATTCCAGTCGTCAACGGGCAAGATGCCCGTTGTCCCAGTTGGCTACGTGTTCCAGTAGTCAACGGGCGGGACGCCCGTTGTCCCAGTGGCGCCACGCGGCGGGCGGGAGGTGTCCAAGGGTGGAGAACCCGAGATTATGGTATAATTCCCTCAGCAAATAAGGAATAAAGGGAGAAGCTCACATGCTGTGCATGCTTTTAGCAGTCGCGTTTTCGGCTGAAGTTCCAGCCGTGGCTGAGGTTAAGGAATGTGGCGGGGCGGCGCCTGCGGCTTGCAGAAGCCACTCCGGCGCCGAGTCGGCGTTTTCGCCGGTCGTCTACAGGGAGACGGGCGGGGCGTCGTTCGAGGTCGAGGTGTGGGGGCGGACTTACCGCTACCGCGATTCGGTGTTCCCGGTGTCCGTCAAGACCGCAGGGCGCGAGATATTCGCGGCGCCGATGTCGCTGCACGCGAAGTTCGGCGACGCAGAGGGGCGCTTCCGCGACTGGCAGTACACGCTTTTCCGCGCCAGCCCTGACGAGACGGTCGTCGTTGCGGCGGCGCATTGCTCGAACGTCATGGTGAACGCGTCGATGACGTTCGAGCCTGACGGGCTTGTCCGCACCGAGCTGAAGGTCGTGCCTTACGGCTACTATTCGCTGCACAAGGTGCGCGACTACGAGCCCGACCTGAGCGCGCTGTGGTTCGACATCGACCTTGCCGGCGAATCCTCGACGCTCTTCCACTACTGGCCGTTCTCTGAGAACAGCTGCGTGGTTACGGCGGACGTCAACTCCGGCGAGGCCAAGACCCGCGAGCATCCGTTTCGCGCCTACGTGTGGTGCGGATGGGAGGACGGCGGCTTCAGCGTGACGTGCGAAAGCGCGGAGGGCTTCGAGCTAAAGGACATGGGGAAGTGCATATCGGTCGTTCGCGGAGAGCGCGGCACCCGCATCAGGTACAACCTGCTGGACGACGTGCCCGCCGCATGGAGGGGTCGCCGCGACCGCTGGGGGGACGCCCTCGTGCCGCTCGCCTGGGAGTTCGGTCTCCAGGCGACGCCGGTCAAGGCTCGTCCGCAGGGCGATCCCGACGTGTACCGGCGCATCCACATCTACGAGCTCGACAAGGCGCGCGTCCTCGAGGACGGCGTCGCCGAGCGGTTCGGCAGGGCGGGGGTCCGCTACGTGGTCCTCCATTCCACCTATTCCCGCGCCGAGGGATACGGCCTGATAGGCGACAAGGCGAAGTTCCACGCCATAGTCGACGCGTTCCACAGGAACGGGGTAAAGGTGCTCGTCTACTACGGGTTCGAGTATCCGACGATCCTTCCCGGCTGGAGCAGGAAGAAGGACGACTACCTCATAAGGCACCCCGGCGGGAAGTATGTCGGCGGATGGCAGGCCGAGACTCACCGCGCATACCAGAGCTGCTATGCGTCGGGCTGGGCCGACGAGGTGAGGGAGAACGCGCTCGCCATCGTGGACGAATACGGCCTTGACGGAATCTACACGGACGGCATGTACATTCCCTGGGAATGCGCGAACGAGCGGCACGGATGCGGCTGGCGCGACGCGAAGGGCGAGCTGCACCCCACGTTCCCGGTATACGCGGTGCGCAAGCTCGCGCGGGAGCTGTATTCCGCCATCCACGCGCGCGGCGGCACGGTCGACGCGCACCAGAGCGCGTGCATGGTGACGCCGCTTCTCGCCTACGCCGACAGCTGCTTCGACGGCGAGAACGTGCAGGGCGCGCTCGCGAAGAACCCGGAGCACCTGCCGACGGACGCGTTCCGGTGCGAGTATTCCGGTTATGCGTTCGGCCTGCCGATGACGTTCATATCCTACACGAGCAAGGACCTTACGATCCAGATGCTCTCCGCGATAACGCTCGTGCACAACGTCCACCCCGTTCCGCGGGAGATGACCGACCTCGACTTCGTGTCCTCCGTCTGGAAGATATACGAGGACCGCAGGCTCGACTCCGCAAGGTTCGTCCCGTACTGGCGCGAGAACGTCTCGGGCACGAAGGGCGTCTGGTGCTCGCGCTATATAGGCGAAGACGGAACGACGACGGCGGTCGTCTCCAACTTGACTTCAGCCCGCAGGAAGGCGGTGCTGTCGCTTGGCGGCGGATGTGTCCGGGCCAGGGACCTTCTGGGCGGAGGCGAGTACGAGATCCGCGGCGGACGCCTTGAGTTCGACGCGGAGAGCTTCCGCCCCTACATTTTCGCCCTAGAGGGGCTATGATGCTACCAGAAGGGCGCATCCGCGAATCGTGCAGGTGCGCAATTCGCCCATGGGGCGCTGCGCGGCGGTGCCGCCCGAACGCGGGCCCTTGCGGGCGGCTTCGCCGTTGCCTTCGGCAACCTACCCTCCGGGCTTCGCCCTTCGGCGCATTTCATTTCGCGGGCGCCCCCGACAGGATTTTGACGCTCGCGCTTGGCGCTCGCCCGTGCGCACGGGGGGGGCAAAATCCCGTCGGACCCGCGAAAGTGCTCTCGTGCGGCACCGCCTCTCCGCGCCCCGTCGCGAATCTAGCGCGCAGCCCGGAGCCGCCGAGACGGGCCGACGTGCGAGCGAGAGGACTTTCGGCGGTGCGGCATGGCTGCGAGAAGGTTGGTTCACCTCGGTGGTCGTATGCGAAAGCAAAAGCCAGAGACTCGGTTGACAGCCAGCGGGCCATGCCGCCGGGACCGCCGAAATCCGGGTCGTGAGCAGCGTCGGACGGCAAGGCGGCGTTGCAGAATATGGGGGGTATTTGGTATAATGGGGACGAAAGCGAGGGGATGAATATGGAGTTCGACGAGCTGGTTGGGAGGATAGGCGCCGCGATAGGCGTCGAGCTGAAGGCCGAAGGCGGCGTGTGCGGCGTCAAGGTGGATGGCGTGCCGGTGGTCGTGCGGCACATTCCGGAGTACGGGATCGCGCTGCTCGACGCAGACCTTGGCGACCCTCCGCCGCAGTCCGAGGCGAACCTCTACAGGGTGCTGCTGGAGTCGAACCATGCGTTCAGGGGCACGGCGGGCGCGACGCTCTCGATCAACCCGAGGAACGGCCATGTCTGCCTGCAGCACTACTTCAGGCTCGAGCTGTTCGAAGAGTCGCTTGTCACGGAACGCTTCGCCGGGTTCTCGAACGCCGTGGGCGCATGGAGGGGCTTTCTGTCGTCGTACAGGCCGGTCGAGGAATTCCCCGACGCAAGTAACCTCCTGGGGGCATTCCGTGTATAGAGGGCGAGCGGACAGCGCGCCCGCCTAAAAGAAAAGGAGTCAGCCATGGCACTAGACATCACTCTTGCGCAGTTCAACGAAGCAGCCTCCGGAAAGTACAACGCCGGCGAGCTTGACGTGGAGAGGAAGAACGACGGGACGGTCGAGCTCGTGAAGGTGAACGCCCACGTGCACTTCACCCTCCTGAACAGGACCGAGATCGACCCTGCCAACACGCTTGAGATAAAGGAGGCCTTCGTCAAGGCGCTTTCGCCCAGGCTGGACCCGCAGGCAATGGCTGCGGTGCGCAAGCAGCTCGGGCTTCCCACGGAGGTCGGGGGGACGGTGAGAGAGGACGGCCACGCCTACGAGCCGCTCACCCGCGAGCAGGTGCGGTCGCTCATCGACACGTATGCGCCGGACGTGGCTGGCGCGCAGCGCTCCGGGACTGCGAGCCGCACGGAGAAGCGCACAACGGTGAACGAGGCGACCGAGGCCTCCCGTCCGGTTACGGTCGGCGGACAGGAACTCATGGTCGGCGAGATCGGCACCGACAAGATCGCCTTCCAGGGGGTGACGAAGGCGAAGCGCGCAGCCAGCGCGCAGGAGGGCATCGACGCCACGGCGAACGACATCCTCGGCGTGCTCAAGCGCCCGGACGGCGGGCGCGCGGACCTGAACACGCTGGTGCGCAAGCTCAACACCCTCGAGTACTTCTGCGCCAGGGCGGCCTCGCTGGACCCTGCCGGCGGCCCGGCGGGCAGGCGCTTCGAGGCCGCGCTCGCACGTGTGCTCGACGCCCTGGACAACGGCGAGCTGGCGCTCGTCTACAAGGGGATGATGTCGCGCGAGGTCGACGGGCTCAAGGGCGAGGTGTCGCGCCGCCTGGCGTCCACGAGCACGCTACCGTCCCTCCACAGCACGTGCCAGTCCCTCCTGGCCACGCTCTCCCGCCTCGAGGCGCGTGTGGCCTCGGAGGTCGCGTACAGGATCGGCGACGACCCGACCGCGCCAGTCACCCGCTACGGCGCCGCGGCCGCCACGCAGCACGGGGCCGCCGGCGAGATGACCGTTGCGAACCTGAGGATCATCAAGAGCAGGACGGACGATGAGCTGCGCTCGGCCGACGGCAAGCTCGACATCGTGGACGCGCGCCTCAAGTCGCACGGATTCACCAAGGCGGAGTCGCACAGGATAGGCGACATGCTTCGCGCAAACGAGCTCACGATCAACATCCACCTCGAGAACCTGCTTGGCTGGCGCGACGGAAGGCCACCGGCGCTCGCCGACCCCAACTTCCAGCTCAGGAACACGTTTACGTCGAAGGAGGTGCAGCACCTCCCTACGGACGGCACCGGCTACCTGGTCAAGCGCGACGAAGTCGAAAGGTACTTCTTCCCGGAGTACGCGGCCATCCCGCTCCAGGGGAAGGACCGTCCGCTCTACGCCGCGCTGAACACGAGGCGCGTGGAGAGCGGGGCCGCCGGCACCGGAATGTACGGAAGCACGGTCATCGTGCTGAAGCAGCATGTCAAGCAGCAGGCCACGTACACGCTCAACGACACGTTCTTCTCGCTTAGGCTCGATGTCGACGCCGCCTCGCGCGGGCGCTTCGAGCAGGCTCTCCGGGCGGCAATGGCCGGCAGGGCGTCGCAGGGCGAAATGGACGCGCTCATGGGGCCAGGCGGCGCAGTGTGCGGCATGCTGGACGGATTCTTCGCCAGGAACGACGGGCAGAAGATCGATGCCACGGCCCCCGCCGGCATGTGCAGCGACATCGCCAAATCGCTCTCTGCCGTGCACCACGGCGACATGCGCCTGCTGGACGCGAACGACGTCCACGCCATCATGATACGCACGATGGCGTCGGCAGAGGCGCCCTCGGACCTCACGGCCACATACGACAACATCGAGACGCTCCTCACGAAGACGAGCGACTTCCAGGCCGTCGGCTTCGGCGTCCACACGCTCCGCCGGATGCAAGATCCGAAGTCTCCCGTCAAGATGGCGGGGTGCGACTACGTCGAGGCCCAGCTGCACGGCCCGATAGTGCTCGGCCGCGACGTGGAGGAGATCCGCGTCTTGGTGGACGACATCCGCCTCCATTTCCGCAGCGAGTACGACGGGCTCGCGCAGAAGCCCGCCGGGGTCACGAAGCGGGAGTGGGTCGATCAGCAGGTGGCCCGGCAGAAGCAGGAAATCATGCGGATGTCCGCGCAGAGCGGAGTTAAGGTGTCGTTCTACGGAGACAAGGACGACGCGAACTTCGACCTCAGCCAGGTCAACCAGTTCGAGGACATAAAGGCGGCGCGCGACTTCATGAGGCCGGAAATCATGCAGGCGGCGGACCACGCGCTCGGCGCCGGCTTCGGTGACGTCCTCGCGGACGCCCGCCTGAGGCTGACTTCGGCGCAGCGCGCGCTCATGGACAGTACTTTCGGCACGGACCTTTCCCAGGCGCCAGACTGGTTCGTCGACAAGGCGCGCCAGGCAGGCAGACGCGTGTACGGCGACATAAACGACCCCAACGACCGCGAGATTGTGGACGCCGAGACCGCCGTGGATTCCGTCCGGAACTTCGTGGCCGACATGGTGAACGTGTTCGCCACGGCCCTCGTCGCCATGGAGAAGCTCGGCGTCACTGACCTGGCGGAGCGCAAGGAGCTGCTGCACATGCTCGCAATGGAGAACATCTCTGCAGGCAACGCGCATTCGTTCGTCGCCGCAAAACTTGCGATGAGGGTCCTCCATTCCAGCCTGAATGGCCTCATCTCGACAACCATGGCCGCAGACATTCCGAAGGAGGCCCGAGACCTGCTCGCGGAAATCGGCGTAGAAGGAAACCAGCCTCTCGGGGGGCAGGGGCTTTCGAATCTCGAGGACAGGGTCGGGAAGTTCATCCTCGGTCAGGTCAAGAGGGGTGGCACGCCGACCGTGGCGTCGATTCTCGAGGCGGCCCGCAAGAATGTCGTGCTGCCCGCCGTCAGGCTCCGCGTCGGGCTCATGGCCTCGACCGGAGAATGGGCGTTCCCGTCCCCGGAGGAACGCAAGGCGTTCACCAGCTGGCTGGTCAACTCCGGAAAGCTCAAGTACCTCGAGGAGGTGAAGGGCGCCTACGAAGCCAGCACGCTGCTCGTCGACAGGCTGGAAGAGGCGCTCCATCGCGACGAGCTCGACACGACCAAGATAGTGGAGATATTCCGCGACATGGCGGCAGTCGTTGTGCGGTACGCCGGAATGGTCGCCGCCTACGTCGACGGGGACTTCGGCCCGGACGACCGAAGGGCTGCGATGTTCCGCCCCATAAACACGGCTCTCAGCCGGCTGGCACTGCGCGTCGACCACAATGCCATGGCGAAGCTCGCTGCCGCGATGTCCGCGCCCGACGTGGGCAGGCTGGCCGCCGCCGCCACGGCCACCGTCGACGCTGCGAGAAACGTCCGCGGTGCCGTGGACACGGTTCCCTTCTCCCAGTTCACGAGGTTTCTGGATCTCACCTGCTCGCGGCTGGCGTCGAAGTTCGACGTGACGTGCGAGCTTCAGATCGGCAGAATTCCCAAGTTCTCGGAGATCCCGGCCGAGCACCGCGCACTGCTCACTTCCATCGATCCGAACGAATTCGCGAAGATTGCGTCCGCAAACGGCGGCTGACGACGAACGGATCAGCGACAACCTGGGACGAACAAAAACAACAGCAAGGAACAAGGAATGGTGCGCCAAGTAAAGCGCGATAGCAACTTGCGAAATGAAAGGAGTTCGCACTGACAAGAAATCGACAGTCAGTTAGGAAGACAGGCGGCATGAGGGGCGACCCGAGTGCCGAAGCCCTGTCCTACAAACAGGTGAG
>JAFRBA010000004.1 GCA_017405115.1 Kiritimatiellia bacterium | reverse complement strand
GGGAACCACCGCCTCCGCCGCCGCCAACGACAAGAACATCCATAGCACCCCGTCCTTTGACGATTAACGTTCCGCTTGACCTAAAGGTATGCACCTCGTAGTCTCCATCTATGCTCTTGCGCCCGCCTCTGACCGATTCGAAATCCTCGTCGGTAAAGTCCATCTCGCCGATGCACGACTGCTCAACCGAGAAGACCGTATAGATTATCTCGTCGTTGACATAGTCGTAAAATCCGGCCATACCATCCTTCACACAGGGGCGAAGATCTCGGACGAGAACGTTATCCTGCCAGATTTTGAGAGAGCAGCAGCGCGCATTGGACTGGTACTGTGCAATTCCACTCTTGTTGCAGGCAAAGAGATAAAGGTTGCATCCAGCATCAATATCGTAGCTCGCAACATCTCCCGACAACGCAAGATCATTGCCGTCGATATTCACCGATTGGTCGCCATTGGCTAAAGTCACGTCGAACAGATGACGCCCTGTGCCTGGGTAGAAGTTCCCGCCGCCTGATCCTGGATAAACCTTGCGGTCTCCGTATCCGAACCACAGCGCCTTGGCGTTGACATGAACCGCATAGCAACGGTTTCCGCCATCCGAAGCGCATGCGCCAATGAGCGTACGCTCCTTTTTGCTCGCCGGTTCCAGGTAAACGTAGGTTTCATCAATATCAGAACGAGATTGGGTATAGTTGAAATCACCGGCCACACGCAGATTATTCCTCGCGCGAACCCCGGTATCAAGATAGTTGTTGCCCCTGGACTCAATATACGTGACGAAATAGTCGGGCTTCCCGGACGTCGGCAACACGCCGCCGAATTTGAGGGTCCCGGACTTTGTGCGAAAAATCCTGTGGCTGACCTCGTCGTACAGGCATGCTTCACCGTTCTTGAGGCAGGGACGGAAGTCGCGCACGAGGGCTTCGCCTTCCCACAGCTTCAGCGAGTAGCAGCGCGCCTTGCTTTTGTATTGTACAACACCATCTTTGTTGCAGCCGAACAGGTAGAGATCCAAGCCAGTGTTTATTTCTGCCGAACTACTGGCATTGTAGATGGTTGTTCCGTTGGCTTCACATGTCTGCGATCCAGCCTTGAGGTCTGTGGTGATGTCATAGACCGTCCCGGCTGTAGCCCCTACGCCAGTCTGGTTATAGGCCCCGTAACCAATCGTCTGGGAGCCATAATGGTGCATGAGATAGAAACGGGTATTCGAACCCAACCTCGAAGCCACGTATGAGCCATCGCCCGGAATCTCCACCCACATCATCCGCGACTCCATCTTGACGCCGCTTTTCCCGATCACCTCAAGGTCGATGTATTCGCTTCCGCTCGATTCGATGTAATCGACAAAGCGATCCGGCTCGTTTGCCAACGTACCTGCGATCAGGTCGGCTCCGCTCGCCGAATAGAAGAAATCGCCAGACACGCTGTCCCTGAAGCCTGCCCGGCCATTGACGGATACCGGAACGAAATCGCGGACAAGCGTGCCATCCTGCCAAATCTTAAGCCCGTAGCATCTCGCCTTGGCTAAGCCAACCACACCGTTGTAGTTGTTGCCGAAGACGACAAGGTTGGTTCCGGTATTAACCTGGGTTTCATACGCCTGATTGACCAGGCTTATGCCGTCAATCGTCAGGCTCACGCTGGCTCCGTCGCCAGACGCGGCAAAGTCGGTAACAACTGTATAGATGCGGCCTTTCTCCCAAAAGCAGACACTGCCATTGTAGGTCAATTCGGTGTATGTTCCGTATCCGTAGCCTATTTTGACCCCATTCGCGTTAAGCAGGTTTATCCGCGTGTTGCCGCTGTCATGGCGGCAAGCGAGCATCGAGACGTCCGCCGACAAGTCCGTCCACTCCACCTTGATCTCGGCCTTTGTTCCGCAGCGGCCGATCAGCCCTGTATCGACCCATTGTGCACCAGTCGCCTCCACGTAGTCAAGCTCGACGTATTCCGTCGCCGAAGCGCCTAAAACGAACATCACAACAGACGCCGCAATTGCCGCCGAAGCGGCAAACAGATTTCTATGTTTCATTTTTTATTCTCCTTGTCGTTGGATTTAGGAAGTGGTTTCATCACAATCTGCGCGATACGGATTTCGTTCTCCGACGTGCTGCCGCGATGGTGGCGCGGGCCTGAGAACTTGGCGCAGACGCGCATCGTGCAGTTGGTGTCGTTGAGTCCCTGACGGCACAACACCATGTTCGGCACCCAGGCATCCGAGATGTAGAAGATGTTGTTGCCGGTCTTTGGAGTCTTCACGTCCTTGAACTCGAACCACTCGTAGCCCTCGCCCTTCGCGGACGGAAACTCGCCTTTCCATGTGTGCTTCGCGGACGGACGGTCGTAGATGCCGAACTTGAGCGGAGGGCCGAACGGCCCGGCGTTGGCCTCGCCCAATGGAATGCGGACAGCCTCGCCGCAGGGGCTTTCGGCATCCTTAACAAGCTCGGCCGGCCCCTTGCCGCAGTCAAGCGCCTTTGCGTCGAAGATGAACGAGCCGTCAATCTCGCGCGGCGTGTTGAGGCGGAAACGCATCATCGAATCCTGCGACTTGCGGGCGCGGCGGACGCGCTCGAGCCGTTTCGCGTCGTCCTTCACCGCCGCCTCGGCCTCGTCCCACAGTGCCGCCATCTTCTCCAGATCAGGCATCGTGATGAAGTCGAACTTCTCGGCCTGCGGCATGAAGGTAAGGAATCCGCCGCGCCTCCTGCGGATGGCGTCGAGATGGCGCCGCGCCTTGAAGATCGGCTTCGCCGCCGCGCCGAAATAGCGCTTCATGAAGTCCACGATGAGCTTGGTGCCGTCTTGGTACGGATCCTCGAAAAGGCGTGACTCAAGATAGTACTTCAGCTCGTACATGTCCGTGTATGGATATTCGTGCTCAATGAACACGCCAAACACGTTGTTCTCGTGGAACGTCTTGAAAGTGTCCGCGTATGCGAACTCGCTGGCGAACGGAAAGAAGACCGATGGATTCACGAAGGATATCGCGTAGTCCCAGATGATGAGGTTCTTCGCAATGGCGCTCCAGCTTTTCAAGAATTCCAGGAACTCTTGGTTGCACGGATCCGTGAGCGGCGCGGCCTGGTTCGAGCGCGTGTCGCAGAGCTTCACGATCACGTTGTCGCGCGGCTTCACCCCGCCCTTCGGCGGCGGCTCGGAATAGAGGTATGTGAGCATCGAGAAGTACAGCTCCGGACGCGTCTTCGCGATCTCGTCGGCGATTTCGTTCACGAGATTCAGGTAGAACCCGGAGAAACCGTACTTCTCAACCTCCGCCATGCATTTCTCGCACTGGCAATACTTCTTGGAATCGTTCATCGACAGCTCGTACACACGCGGCGCTAGCACGCCCGCAGCCTTCGCCGCCGCATCGCCCTTGGCGATGTTCTCGCGCAGGACCTTCAGAAGCAGCGCGCGCACTTCGGGGTTCGTGATACAGAGCTGTCCGCCCTCCACGCCGCCGGTGCGCTTCCCTTCCCAGAGCGAAAACCATTCGGGATGCTCCGTGCCGTACTTCTTCCAGGGGATCATGCGGTCGAACGTGTGGCAGTGGTAGGGCGGACCGTAGGTGAACTCGCCACCCCATTCCTGCGGAACATGCGCATCGCCGTTGCGGTTCAGGCGGCGCATAATGGCAAAGCGCGGCGTTGCCTTCTTTGGGTCTCCGCAGCGGTAGATGTCGCGGTAGCGGAAGACCGGGCGCCCCGTCGCATTCAGCGCAGGCAAGGCCAGCACCTGTCTCTCCGGCACGTCGGTCTCGTCGTCGTTCCAGAAGCGGACACCGACGAAATCCTCAAGGAAATGGCTCACGGCGTATAGCGCGCCGTGCGAGCCGCCGCCGTTCAGCACCACGTCGCCACCGAAGGAGCGAATCACCCACTTCTCGTCGAGCATGCCGCTCGACAAAAGGCCCTTCGCCTTCGCCAGTTCCGTATCGCCCACATGGAAGACGAGAGGGCGAGCGTCCCCGCGAGCCGCATCGGCTCCCACCGAAATAGTTCCCTCGCCAACGGCCTTCGAGAGCCATGTCTTCAGCTCGTCCGCCGCCGTCTTCTCCCATGGCTTCGGTTCAGGCGGCAACAACACGGAAAACGGAGCTGCGGCGACGCTTCCGCACAGCGCCGCACACAGGACCACGAGAGAGATTGCACAATCCTTCTTCCGCTTCATCGGAGACAAGCATAGCACATCCGCCCCGCCGTTGCAAGCAGAAATCACAGCAAGGCACGTTAAAGGTACGCTATCTACTGATGGCAGGTGTTGTGCATTATATCATATTGGCTGGGTCCGTCATGCCCACAACTTAAAAGGTCGGCGGCATTTCGCCGCTCGCTACGTACCGTCATCGTGCATCGTGTCACCAATCGACTTTTTCCTCAATAAAACAGTATTCGTAGCCTGCGTCGTGCACGGTCTTCGCCGCCGCGAGAAGCTTGAGCCGCGAATCCGGCTGGTAGGCGAAGTAGTCCTTGAACCAGTACTTCTCGTACGCTTCCTTGAACGCGGACAGCAGGAAGTGGTCCCAGCAGGACTTCGGCCGATCCCTCGCGAGGTCGCGGAAGACGAACATCACGTCATCGAGGTAGAACGCCGCCCGATTGCCGGGAATGTTCTTCCTGCGCCTTACTTCCACGTCCGTGATTGTCGGACCAAGCTCCCTAGAAGCCTCGAGCGCCCTGCGCTTCTGGGCCTGCAGCTCCGGCGGCTCCGTCCGCAAGCGAACGGCAGCCCTGCACAGCGAACGCACCTGCCGCAGCGGACGCACCGGCCATGAACGTTCTTCTGTCTGTCATTGTCATGTTTCACCCACCTCCCTTCGCCAACATCCCCTGTCGCTTGCCGGCTCCAGGGAACCAGACCGTCGACTCTTCCTTCCGTTCCGCCTGCCCTCACTAGACGCCCCAGAGGTCTTCGCCGTGGGCCTTGATCCACTGCTTGGCGAGGTTCACGGCAGGGACGTCTAGCGCGGCGGAGTAGGACGGGTGGAAGATGAGCCCTGTGATGACCTTCTCGCGGAGAAGTCTGCCGGCGAACTCAAGCTGGAACTCCATCTTGTCGCCGGGGACCGGCGAACCGAGGGTGTAGTCCCACATGTAGACGCCCATGAGAAGGCTCTTGTCGGGGCCGATGAAGTCGCGCATGCGCCGCACGGACTCCTCGTGCTGCCCGAGGTTCGCCGACCTCCAGCACCAGAAGCTCGTCTCGTCGCAGAGGTCCAGGTACTGCTTGAACTCTGGCTTGATGCCGTCCTGGTCGGAATAGACGACGATCGAGAGGCGCAGGTCGTTCTCGTGCAGCCGGTCCGCGATCTTCGCCACCGTGTCCTTCGACTGCGTGAGCGACTTCACGGCGAAGAAGTCGTCGAGGAATCCGCCCGTGAAGTTCGGGAACGCGGGCTTGATCTCGTTGACCGCCCAGTCGACCTTCTGCATCGGCGTTCCGTTGCCGCCATCGGTTATCCCGAAGGTGAAGCGCTTGAGCTGGTGGAACTGCTCGATGTAGTCGCCCCACGGATGCGACGGCCTGTTTCCCCAGCGGATGAAGCAGTCGTTCGGTATGCCCATGAGCCTGCACCCCTCGGCCTGCTCAACCGTCGGGCCCGGCCACTTCTTGCCGGTCCTGCCCATGGAGCTGTTGCACATCGACGCATGGTGTCCCCACATCCAGAGCCGGTCGCGGATGGTAGGCCCGTAGAACGACGCCTCTCCCGAGAGCGACCGGCATCCGCCGGCTGCCGCAAGGCCGGAAACGGCCGCCATCCCTCCGATAAACTCCCTCCGGCTAGCGCCGGCAGGCTTCACCCAGTTCATTGCCACGTACGGCATCTTGCGCTTCGCGTCCATGTCACGTATTATAACATAATCGCCGCATCTGGCGCGGCGTACCTGACACCTCGCGTCAATCACACCTCGCGCCAATCTGTCCCCACACGATTCAAAACTCTCCTAATCCCACAACTCATAGAAGTATTCTGGCGACCGATTGCTCCCCTCCGGCGGCAGTATGGTGAGAACGCTTATCAGACCCTTTGCCTTGAGATTGTTGACGGCATCGGCAATCCGCTGGCGGCAAACGCCGATTTCACGCATCATAAGCTTCCAAGACGGATAAACGCGCCTTGTGACAGGGTCTGCCCGCCGCCGCAGCGACTCAAGAACCCTCTGCTCCACAACTTCAGCCGGTATCTTCGCAATTCTCACCCAATGCCTCCTTTTGAGCCTGTATTATACTAAAAACCGACCGTGCTTGCACTCAAGCGGAATCCCCCTTCTGCCGACAGCGGGACTGCCTATGGTCTAATATAAATCTGCCTATGGTCTAATATGAACTTCCCTATGGTCTAAAAAGAGTTTGCCTGTGGTCTAAAATAACTTCCCCAATGGTCTAAAAAGAGCGCCTCGCCAACTCAACTCGGCTTCGCACATCCTCGCGGCAGCAAAGGGTCCACAATGGATTCGGCCGAAATCTATCTCACAAGGCAACGGTTACGGAAACAGTACTCAAAACCACCAATCCGGCCTCACATCCATCCAGAAAAGAATCTATCTTTGGCATCTTCCCCGCAAAGTTCCGGGGGCGAATTTCCATCAGCCAAAAGCAGCCTCTGCACGCGAACGGATAGAAATGTAGTTCCTGTCTCCTAAGACGAGATGGTCAAGGAGACGTATCTCCGCTATCTTGGCAAGGGCGGCGAGCCGCTCGGTGAACTTGATGTCGGCTTTGCTGGGCTTGGGGTCGCCCGACGGATGGTTGTGCGCGACCATGACGGCCACCGCGCCCCACTTGAGCGCCTCCTTGAATACGTCGCGGGCGAAGGCCGGAGCTGAGTCCGCCGTGCCGCGAGAGATCCGCAACGGCTCACAGATGGGGCAGTTCTTGTTGTTCAGAAGGAGTGCGTAGAGGTTCTCCTTGTCGTCGCCCGGCGTGAGGACGGTCTTGAACACTTCGTAGGCGGCATCTGGATCGGTCACCTTCTTCGTGCGGAGTTCGTCAGGAGTAAGACGGCTCCAGCGGCGTCCCATTTCAAACGCGGCAGAGAGTTCAAGGCACTTGACGTGACCGAGCCCCTTGATCGGGCGGTCGGGGTGGGTCTTGTTCCAGTCCTTGATGCGCTCTTCCAGGGTGCGCCAGTCGCCGGAGACGAGCGACTTCATGGAGCCGAACGCCTCAATAAGGCGGCGCGAGAGTTCGATGACGTTCAGTCCGTGAACGCCGGTCTTGAGAAGAATGGCGACAAGAGCCTCGTCTGGGACGAGCGCAGGGTCTGCGGCTCGTTCCATCAGTTCGCGCGGCATGAGTTCACCGCCGCGCTTTTCAAAGTTGTTCTTGTCGGTCTCTTCCATTGTTATCAACAGCGTATATTATACCATTTAACGGGGCTTGGCGACACAAGGAGCTTCAAAAACATCTTGTAGGGCGGCCTATGAGAAGTTGGGTGTGGGGTGTTGTAACGCAGAAGCGCAGAGACGCCGAGTTGATGTGTCGTTCGACTTGCCGCAAGGCTGGGCGTGGGTAAGATTAAGGGACTTAGGGACATTTACAGGTGGGCACACGCCATCAACATCCAATCGAGATCTTTGGGGTGACGAGGTGCTTTGGGTGACTTCAAAAGACATGAAGTCAAAATATATAAATGATACCATCCTCAAGTTGACGCAATTAGGGGCAGCAGAGTTGACGATGCTAAAACCTAATTCCATCATCATGTGTACACGCAGTGGAATCCTTAGAAGAACCTTTCCTGTCGCTATAGCAACTCAACATCTAACCATCAATCAGGATCAACGCGCTCTTACATTGTACATTCCTGAGATGGCTGAATATATTTATGATGTCCTGAAGGCATTTGAATCTGTCATTCTTGCCCATTACAAGAAAGCCGGGACAACCGTTGAGAGTATAATTTGGAATAGATTTACAGAAATACCGATCCCAATGCCTCCGCTTCCTGAACAGAGACGCATCATCGCAAAGATTGAAGAACTATTTGCAATTGCCGATTCGCTGGGCGTGGCGGCTGACGGCTTAGAGAACGCGGCGAAGCGGCTCGACAAGAAGATTCTTGACCTTGCCATTCGCGGGAAACTCGTCCCACAGGACCCGAACGACGAACCGGCAAGCGAACTTGTGAAGAGGATTGCCACTTCTCATAAGTCCCCCTGCAAGAACCAGGGCAAGCCTATCGACCCACCATTTGAAATCCCTGACTCATGGGAGTGGGTGAGGCTAAAGGAACTTGGTGTCTTCTGTGGTGGTCACACGCCGTCAACAAGCAATCCAAAATTATGGGGCGGAGATATACTCTGGGTATCGTCTAAAGATATGAAATCAAAGTACATAGACGACACTCAGATAAAAGTGACACGACTTGGAGCAGAGGAACTGAATGTACTAAAACCTGGCGCACTATTAATGTGGTTCTTCAAAGAATTTAGTGGAATGATATGCCGTTGTTGAATGAGAAACTCCGAGCCGTGGGGCTCTCGCTACCGCTCCGCCGAATGAGGTGCGCTTCGCGGCAAGCATTCGCGTTCCACGGCGAGAATGTCGGTTGCG
>JAFRBA010000199.1 GCA_017405115.1 Kiritimatiellia bacterium | reverse complement strand
GACACATGCAGAGCCGTTGTGTGGTGCGAAGCTGCGGAGCGGTAGCGAGAGCTCAAACGCTCGGAGTTCAATTACAAACCCTAAGAGGAATTTTCACTTGTCGCAAAACGAAAATCGCTATTTCGCCCTTTGTTTACAGGGGTGCGCCAGTTTTCATACCCCAAAATTGGGGAACCACCAAGCTTCCTGGGGGGGCAAAGCTCAGGCGGGTCTGCGGAGGTCGGGGTTTTTCAGAAGCTCCGCGAGCTTCTCGACCGTCACGGGCTTCAGCAGGAGGGCGTCGAACCCCTGTTCCCTGTAGGTCGCCAGGGATTCCACGTCGGCGGTGATCGAGCACACCTTCAGGTGCGCGAGGCGTTCCTCCCCGCGAATCCGCCTGATGAGCTCGGCGCCGTCCATGACGGGCATCCACATGTCGGACAAGACGAGGTCGAACGACTGGTCCCTCTTAAGCACGTCAAGGGCGGCACTGCCGTCCACCGCAAGCTCGAGGTCCGTTATGCCGACTTTCTTCAGCATTACCTTCAGCACCGCGCGGTTGACGGGCGAGTCGTCCACGACGAGGACGCGCCTCGGAAGGTCCGAGGAGCCGATGATGGCGTTGAGCGGCGTGCGGATCGCTATGTAGTCGCGCCCGGAGGTGATGCAGGCGTTGAATTCCTCGAGTTCCGAGAGGTCGCACGTCTGCTGTCCGCTGATCATCGGCTCAATGCCGTCGGCGCACCATTCGTGGGTGTTGGTGCACATTGAGGACTTGCCGGGCTCCCAGAACCTGTAGGCGTAGCAACGGTCCGCCTCCACGGCCCGGCCGACCGTCTTGAGGATCAGGCTCGCGCAGTCCTCGTCAGGAGAGGCCCTGACGACGTGCGTCAGCAGCGAGCCGAACAGCGCACGGTCGCCCTTCAGGTTTTCTGCCGCAATCTTCTCTTCTTCCTTCACATACGTGCATTCGCATTATACCTCAACGTTCGTATGTTTCACGAACTGGCGGCACGTAGCCATGCGTGGAGCCCTGGAACCAGACGATCTTCTTGGGACACGAAAGGTTGTTGTAGAAGGCGGCGACACCCGTCGGCGGACAGGTGTAGTCGCCGATGCCGGCGCGGTCGACAACCACCTTGCAGTCCTTTGGAATCCTCTTGGCCATGTTCACCGGGTCGTAGTAGCCAAGCGCCGGCACCCACTTTATGAACCACTCGCCGTGGTTGCGCCCGATGGAGGTTCCGCCCATGTCGCAACACCAAGGAATGCTGATGTTCGCCTTGGTCACGCCGGGCACGAGGGCCGCGCCCCAGATGGACTGCAGGCCGCCCTGGCTTCCTCCGCTGACGATCAGGTCCCGTCCGTTCCATTCCTTGCGCGACTTGAGGTACTCGAGGCCGCGCATGACGCGGTATGTCATGCCGCAGAAGTACGCCTTCTCGGGGTCGGCGTTCTGCTCGGGGTCGAACCCGTGTCCGTGGCCGTTGGACATGGCCTTCTTGTGCTCCTCCCTGTAGTACGCCGCATCGCGGTTCAGCTCGAATCCGTGGGCGCTCAGAATCAGCTTCAGCACATCGCCCTTCTCGCGACCTCCCGTAGGCGCCGCGGTAGCACCTTTTCCCCAGCTGGCCCCGTATCCATGAAACGAAATCTGCGCGGGGTACTTGCCCTCGGCCGTGGGCACGATCAAGTAGCCAGTCGCCGGCTTCGGGCCTGCGCAGGGAACCGTCGCGATGAATATCTTCACCTTCGGGTTTCCGCTGGGCAGCTCCTCCAGCTTCACATCCGACATCGGAACCGCCGCAAGCGCCGCCTTGTGGCGGGCCCAGAATTCGTCGAAGTCCGAAGGCTCCGGGACTGCCTGGCGAATCGCCGCGACGTCCGCGCCTGCGCCTCCGTCGAAGAACGCCGAGCCAGGGTAGCTGCCGGCGCGGTCCTTATGCGCGGACTTTCCATTAGGCATCCAGACCGAACCGTCGGACTTCCGCACTATGGCGAAAATCCTTACGAACCCCGGGCGGTCCAGCGAGGTCTTAACCTGGATCGGCTCGCCGACCTTGGCCGGCGCCTTGCCGGACTCGGTCTTGGCGTCGTCCGCCGTGCGCGTCCACTCGATTACCGCCCCCTCCGGCACGGCGTCCGCCTGTTCAAGCGTGAGCGTGAACGTCATGGTCTCACCGACCTTGTAGTCGAGTGGACACTTGTCCGTAGTGCCCTTGATCCACGGGCCCTTGCCTGCGGCAACAGAGCACGCCGCGGCTGCGGCGCATGCAACTGCAATCATGTTCTTGATGATCATTTCTCGTTCCTCTTATTTCGTGGTGGCTGCTAGAACACCGTGATCACGATTCCGACGCGTTCGTAGCGAGCGGCATAGGTGGTGAGAGCGTTGTCGTCGTCGTGTATCTTGACTGGCGTGGACCTGTAGCCGCGCAGCTTCTTCGTCGTCAAGACGGCCGAATCCCAGACGTTGGTGACCGAGTCGGACACGGTAAGCACGCCGACCGTGAACTCCCTCTGGGGGTATGCCGGCACGCCGGAGACGTCGATCTCTAGCGGTAGTTCCGTCACCCCCGCCGGAAGCAGGAACGGCGTCGACGCAGTGTTGACTATGCCGTAGCGCGTCAGATCCTCGTCGGCGAGGTCCACGTTCAGCCGTATCTTGGCCGAAGGCGACAGCGAGACGGTAAAGCCGTCCACGGCCCGCGCCGACGCGATCGCGAGCGTTCCGTTTGTGACTACGATCGTGCCCCCGCCTGCGCCGACGGCGTGCCTGTCCGCGTCAAGACGCAAAGTGCCTGCGCCGTCCTTGTACAACGTGCCGTCGATCGTGAGCGGCATGCCGAGGCCGAATGTGTAGGCCGCAGTGTCCACCAGGCCTTTTCCGTACACGGTCAGTCCGCGATTGAGGTTCGTGGAGATTGAGACATTTCCGCCCAGCGTGAACCTGCCGAACTCGGAAAGAACGGCCGCCTCCGGGTTGAAATCCGGCAGCGCGCCGCCAAGCGTGGTGGCGCGATAGAGGTAGAACCGCTGGTATCGCGACGAATACGTTGCGCCATACTGGGCTCCCTGGACATATTGAGACACCACCAAGGTGCCTACGAAGTCCGAATTGTCGCCCTGGAACTTGTAGGTGCCCGCCGGAACAGAAGTGGATATCACCGTTCCAACACGCACTTCCGCCGCTCCCGACAACGCTCCTGAAAAGGTCATTGACGCGCCGTTGAACGAAGCAAGGCTCACTACGCCCGAATCCGCGACGACGTCGGCGCAGTCGAACGTAGTACCGGCACGCGACCAGATTTCACAGGAATTCAGCAATCGCAATGTTGGCACGGTGAATTTCTGCGCAAAGATTCTCGAATAGACATCCGGGCCTAGTGTCAGCGAATCACCAGCAAAAACAAATTCGTTAGTCGATGCCGTGTAGAAGTAGGTGTTGCCACCGGTGCGCCCCGCCACGTCGCTGTCGTTGGCAATAAGATAGTGCGCTCCGGCATGAGGCAGCTTGCCATCCGACCAAGCCGCCGCATTGGTGACGGCAAGCCGCGTCGCGCCGCTGTCCTTTGAACCAGTGTCCGAAATAATCATCTTGACGAGCGGAAGGAACACCGCGTACAGCGTCTGCTCGCCTGTTGTTTCGTTCGTCTCGACCTCGAACGACGCGCCGCCAATAGACTCGAACCAAGGCGACATTGTGTCCGGAAGCTTGAACGAGAACTTCGTCCTGTCGATTCCACCGATCGTCGACACGAGAACCGCAAGGCGGTTGGTAAGGCCATTGGCGGGAGGCGTGATCTCGATTGCGACATTGTCGCCAAGCGTCAGTGAATTAGTAACCACAACGCGCGCACAGCTTGCCGCGCCGGAACCCGTGAAAGACGTCGGCAACTTTATCGTGCTGCCCGTCGCGAACGTCGCATTGGCAAGAGTCACGACGCACTGCGCGCCAGTCGTCACGAGACTTGCACCGGCTTGAAGTTCCAGCGAACCGGGATAGCCGCCATCTCCGAGGTATATCGAAGAGGTGAAGCCCGGATACGTCTCCAACGAAGTGCAGCACGGCTTTACGATGATCTTCCCGAAGAACTTCGACATGTCGCAGTAGAGATATGCCGTCAAGTTGGATGCTGAATAGTCGGCGCCATTCACCGTCCCGCCGAACTGCAGAGCGGTCCCCGACTCCGCCCTGAACGTCGTACCTGTCACCTGGAACCCGTGTGTCCAGTTTGAATTGTTCAGTGTCGCAGTCATGATAAAGGGCTCGCTCTCCGGCGCGGTCAGCGTCATCTTGCCCGTAAAGGACGCGACGTAGGTGTACTGCTTGTAGTTCTTCTGCCCCGAGAAGTAGCCCCTGTACAGATACGCACCCTCCTGCCCTTCCTGGGAGCCAAAGTCAACGTACGAACCGCCACGCGAATAGCATGTGAGATAACCGGCGTTCTTGTTTCCATCCTCGCCAAAGGTGAGACGCTTGCCCGTGAACCTTGTCGGCACGTTGTCCGCATCGTTGATGTTGCTGCGAAGCGCATGGTTCTTGTTCACCACGTAGTAGTCCTCCGGCGAAAGAGGATCGTCCTCGTTTCCAGACAATGTGCCCGACGTCGTGCCATCAGAAGACCAACCTGCGGCGTTTACAATCCACTTGTTGTTGAAGTTGTATTCGCCGGCCTTGAGGTACCACGTCGCGCCGCCGTCTGCGAGCGCGGTAAGACCCACGACTGCGGCGAGCGTTGCTACTGCGTGTTTCATTTCGCTTCTCCTTTCGTAAGGCGCCTTTCCTTGGCGGGATAGATGAACGGCGACTTGCCGCCCGGGAACGTCACCCAGAAGTTCTCTCCGTATCCGGCCTCGGACTTCGAAATGGATATCTCGACGAGTCCTGGCGGCAGGTCGAAATCGGCGTTAGGCATGCGCATCATGTTGTGTGCCTCGCCGTTTATCGCAAGCGTATACGACTCCTGCCCCGCCGTCTTGATGTGCATGCGCGGATTGCCCCTGTCGGAGCCGTCAACGAAGAACGACTGCATCCTGAACATGTACGCGCCATTCGGCTCGCGCGCGTCGATCGCCCAGTGGAGCGGCGAGGCGACGGAGACGGAGTACCAAGGGTCGCCGCCGACGTCGCCGCCGGTGATGCGGAAGACGTGCGTGCCGGTCTCCTCCGCCACGACGGAAAAGGCGTCCTTGGAGCCTGCCGTGACGGCCTCGTTGCGCAGGACCTTTCCGTTCGGCCCGAGCAGCACGTACTGCAGTCCGCCGGGACGCCTGTCCCCGGCAAGGTGCGTCGCGGCGATGCGGATCGGGTCGCCCGCCTTCGCGTAGACGAACACGTTCTGGCTCATCCGCATGCTGGCGGTCCTCTCGGCGCCCAATCCGTCGCCGGCGGGCGCGAGGGCGGGCGCGGTCACGCCGTCCCAGGAAAGCTTCGCGACCATAGGCTTCACCTTCTTGGGCGCGATGCGGACGGGATTGGAGAGCGTGCCCTCCGCCATGTCGGCGCGCAGGGCCTCGTTGGCCTGCCTGAACTGTGCCCAGTAGTCTTCCGGCACGGTGCCCTTTGGAAGCGAGCTCTTGCGCGAGTCGTCCAGCATCGACAGCACCCAGATGGAGTAGCCGTCCGTGTTGGCGGCGGCGTGGTAGACGCTGGCGGCGACGTCCTCAGGCTTGTAGCGGTTGGGGCATATCCACGCGATGAACCTGTTCATCGGGTTGATCTTCCTGAACGCCTCGGCCCTCGCCTTGACGGAAGGCCTGTAGCCCGCGCCGTTGTAGAGGTCCCAGCCGTCGAGCCATGCGGGGACCTTGTCCGTGGCGAGGACTTCGTTCAAGACCGTCTCGATTCCGCCGTCGCGCGCGGGCATGTAGCCCAGCTCGATCTCCGGGTCGAAGGCGCGAACGGCCTTGACGAACTCGGCTGCGGCCTCCTTCACGCGCGCGGCGAAGAACGCCGCGTACGCCTTCCTGGCCTTCTTCGCGTTAAGCGCGGCGGCGCGCCCGGCGACGGGCGTCGCGGCGTCGAAGCCGGCGTTCGCCGCGCAGAACTTCGTCCAGTTGCCGTCGTCGTAGCTTGTGTGGAGCGAAAGTATCTCGACGTCGAAGCGCAGCGTGTCGAAGCCTATCTTCTTGTGGAGGGCGGCATAGCGGATCGCCTCGGAGTAGAAGGTCTTCCAGGTGGCGGGGTCGGACATCAGGAACGACGCCTCTATCCTGTTGCCCATGGCGTCCACGGGCACCGGCAGCGCGGCGTGCTCCGGCCACTGCGGGACGCGCTTGCCGCTGAGCGGATAGAGGTAGACGTTGAACAAAAGACCCTTTGCATGGGCGCGGTCTACGAGCGACTTCACCTCCTGCCAGTGGTCGTCGACGAACTTCTTCTTCCTGTAGTTGGAGTGCACCTTCACGTCGATGGAGTTGAATCCGTTTTCGCCAAGGGCGTCAATCATCTTCTCGACATGCTCGCGTCCCGTTCCGCCAAGGAAATACCCGGTGTATCCTGACATTATCCTCTCGGGCCTTGCCGCGCCTTGCGCGATGGAAGCCGCAAGCACAAGCGCAACTGCGGCCATATTTCCACGAAGAAATGCATTCGTCATAGTTTGGCTTTCCTTTCGTTGTAGAGATGCCGTATGCCGTTGCCCCAGGCCATCGCCGTCGCGGCCGCGCGAACGTGCATATGCCTGTCGCAATCTTCTCCCTGTCGCGTATTATACCAAAAACAACCTCGCCCGAGGCAAAACGGTTTTCGGCGTCACTCGATGTTGACGGACAGCTCGCCCCAGGTCACAGGGGTGTGCGGAACGCCGCCCTGCCACGACAGGAGCTGCCGCCCCGTCTCGCCGTAGTCCTCGACGGTGACCATCGGCAGGAACCTTACGCGGGGGTCGACGTGCGGCGCGAAGCCAATCGAGTCGAATGGCATCCGCACGACGGCCTTCCACCCCCTGTCGCCCTTTTCGATGAACACGTCCCACTTGCACTCCCACGAGGCGTCGAGCACCTTCGCGTCGTAGCGGTTCCCGTCGCAGTCGAACGCGAACTGGAAGTAGCCATCAGTCTTCGACGAGAACGACAGCTCGATCTTGTCGCCCCGCGGGAAGCCTCCCTTCACCTTGGGGGGGAATGCGCGCGGGGCGGAGCGGGTTCGCACGTCGAAGCCGATCCAGAACGCGCGTCCGTCGGAGTATATCTTCGCGCCGGTGCCCGACTTGTCGGTGAACTTCTTCCCTCTAATTGCCTTGAACGCCGGCATCCGCGCCGCCTTGGCCCACGCGCCCTTCTCGAAGTCGAAGCCGGGGTTCCCCTGGGCGAGCAGCGGCACGACGAGCTCCCCGACCATGAAGTTCGGCGCCTCTCGTATCCAGTCTTCGAGGATACGCCGCATGTCGGCTATCCACTCGCTGCGCTCCCGTGAGTCAGCCTTCGCCGCGGCCGCCGCCAGCGCGGCGCGGCACTTGTCCGCGATTCCCCTTTCGACGATGTAGTGCGCCGCGCTCCTGAACGGATTGTCGCAGAAGCTGGAGGCCATGGAGTCCGAGTACCACGACTCGCGCAGCAGCCTGTAGAACTCGGCGACGTCCGCCGCCGCCGGTCCGAACGAGAGCCGCAGGTACTTCGCGCGCAGGGCCTCGGGGTCGAGCGACGGATCCCAGAAAAGCTTGCAGATCGTCCAGGCCTCCATTCCGACCATGTCGTAGAACTCGCGATAGGGGCGGTTCAGCCCGTAGGTCGAGTTGTTGACGACCTCGTCGCTCCTCCCCGCGAGGTCAGTGTAGACTTCGCTGATCCCCCTCTTCCTGCAGTAGCGCAGGTCGAGCGACGCGCCGTCGGCTATGGGACGCGGATAGTATATGCAGCCGCAGAAGTAGTATTCGCGGAGGTAGATGTTCTTCGTGTTATCAAGCCACCCGTCGAGCCGCTTCTTCCAGTTCGCGTTGCTCGGACCCTCGACGATGCCGTAGCGCATGTTGCGCGGGTACGGGCACAGCTTCAGGGTTACGTTGTCCTCGACCTTCACCTTGGGCGGCACGGCTAGGTGCATGTAGGCGAACTGGAGTATCCTGAGGTCCGGACGCACCTTCGCGATGTGCCGCGCCACCTGGTTGAAGAAGATGAAGAACCGCGTCGAGCGGAACGCGGGGTCGCTCTTGTCGACGACCGTGCCGTCCTCGAGCGTGATTGGCGCGAGGCACTTGTCGCATTCGCACGTGAGCCCCTGGTCCTCCATGTTAATGGAGACGACGCGCACCGACTTCGGCAAATCGCGGATCTTCTCCTCCACGCTACGCGAGAACGCCTCGACGAACCCAGGGTTAGTCTCGCAGAAGTTGGAGCGCTGGCCCTCGTAGCGCCGCCCGTCGACAAGCATCCAGTACTCGGGGTGGTCCTTGAAGAACTCCTTGCGCGGGAACCAGCGGCTCTCCATGTCGTGGCCGCCGCCGAACACGTCCCAGAACGCCCCGTACATGCCGTATCTCTCGGCGATTACTCGCCTTTCCTTCGTCAGGCGCGAGCAGTCCAGCATGCCGGAATCCGCATTGCGCACCTTCCATTTCCACACCGCAGGGTCGTTCGAGACGCCTAGGTAGCGGATCCTGAACGCCGGCAGGTCGCGGTAGTTGCAGTCCGCCTTTGCGAGCGCGGCGGCGTCCGCCCCGTTGAAGAAGCACATCCCTTCCTTCGGACGCGGCCAGACGATCTCGAAGTTGCGCTCGAGCCAGCGATGGACGCCGTTCACATGTCCCTTCGGGTTGTCGGCAACGAAGCACACCGCGCCGCCGCGCCGCCTCACGGCGTAGCCGTCCGTGTCCCTGAGCGCGGCGAAGTCGTCTGCGAACGCCTCCGACCCGGCGTCGCCCGGCAGCACCATCTCGAACCTCGGCAGCTGCACGTTCGAAAGTATCATCGCGAGGTGGTTTGTCAGTTCCTCGTGCGCCCATGCGCTCGCCGCCGGCAGGGCCTGTGCCTGCGCGGCAAGAAGCGCCGCGGCCGCGAACATCGTCAGTTTCCCAGCCTTTTTCATGCCTTCCCTTCCGTTAGTCACATATCCTCAAGCGAAAGAACACCTTCCGTATGCACGAGATTCCGCTTCGACGGGTTCTTGGCGAAGAACGCCGCAACCTTTTCGGACAGTCGCCTTGCATCATATCGCGAAGCATCGGCCTTGACCTCGTAGAATCCCAACGATTCGCAAACTTCGTCTTCACACACGATGTCAATCTCGTTCTCGCCTTTTCTGTCCCACCACCCGCCGATTCGCGTGCAGCGTTTCTCCTCCACAAGCTTTTCGGAGAAATAGCGTTCCAGCGCATATCCGCTGAACGTGTCGAAGTCGCGCAGGGCGACGTCCAGCATGCGGTCGCGACGTCCAAGCTCGTTCAGGTACTCGAGCTTGTGGACGAAACGAAACCAGAACCTAAAGAAGCAGTCGTCTATCTGGAAATGGCTGTTCTTCGTCGCAGTTCCCTCGAATATCGGTTGCTTCTTCTCGATGATGGCGTACTGATCCTCCAGTTTGGCAAGATAGCCGCCGACCTCCGCACCTATCAGGTTCTTCATTTCGGCGGACGTCGTCTACCCGGAGGAAATCGCCGCGAGCAACGTAAAGTAAGTTCCGTAGCCAGGCCCGAATCCATCCGCCAGAATCGTGCGCCCTTCCGGGATGTATGCGGAAAGCGGCGAGAAAATCTCCTCGAGCATCGCCTCCTTCGTGAACGCATGCGCGGACATCATCATGTCGACATACCGCGCGATGCCGCCGCTTACCGTCCACAGGGCGAGCAAATCCCTCTTTGAGTAGTTAGGCGCATAGAAGGAAAATATCTCCTTCAGGAGCGCTGGGCTGAATGGCTTCAGCGACAACGTCCCAGTATTGCGTCCGTAGAGCGGCTGTGCATCGTCGAAGAATATCTTGTTCATCAGACGGTTGACGCTGCCGTTGACAACGAGGTTCAGCTTCGTCTTGTTGTGGTATTCGTCCCAGATATGCTGTATGTCGCCATACACGCCTGGATTCGTACGGTCGAATTCCTGGAACTCGTCAAGAACTAGCGTGTAAGGTCGTTTCTCCGACTCCTTCATCAATTCGCGGAACAGTTCGCCAAATCTTGTGCACGTTCCGTGTATTCCAAGATGGAGAACATGTTCCGCCTCTTCCTGAAGCTGTGCGCAAAGCGTAACTTCCGGCTGTCGCGTAATAGGCAGATTTAGGTATGGAGTCTTGCCATCGTCAAAAGCTTCGCGCGAAAGTTCCGTCTTGCCGACACGCCTGCGGCCGGTTAAAACAGTAAAGCGGGACTTTTCAAGCGAAAGCTCCCGCACTTTCCGAAGTTCCTTCAACTCAGTCTCACGGCCAAAAAATCTCATCTCTAGCTCCTTAGCATTTCTCTTTCCGCCATCACCGAAACCGACATTTCGTTAACCATTGTTTCGTTAACGGGCGTTTCGTTAGTGGCTATTGGCGCGTATATTGTCTCATATTTTGCCGAAAATTGCAAGTGCGCTACAAAAACTATCACGGCGAGGGGGGCCTGTCCCCACAAGGCTCCAAGTGCGCTACAAAAACTATCACGGCGGGGGGGTCCCCACAAGGCTCCTGCTCGAAATAGGGAAGACGGGAGATGGGGGCGGCTACCGTGACAACTGTCGGTCCGCAGCACGTCTGGCCGTCGTCGCTGCGCCAGCGGCCCGGCGGAATGACGACGCGGCGCGATTGGGCACCCTTCTCCAGCACCGGCGCGACGAGCAGGTCGTCTCCCATGAGGAACTGGTCGCATATCTCTGCATAGCCCATGTGCGGATAGGCGTATTCCAACGAACGCATCATAGGCTCGCCGGTCTCGCCGGAACGCCGCGCAAGCTCCACGAACCTCGGCGCGAACTTCTGCCGAAGCGCCACAAGGTCGCGGATGATGCGCTGTCCGTCCGGGTCATCCTTCATAAGACGCCACGGCGACACCGAGAACTGCATCATCGGGCAGAGCGCGTGCACCTGCGCGCTGCGGATGAAAAGCTCCTTGTCGTACGGAGTCTTGGAGCCGGGCAGATAGGCCGTCCAGGAGCCGCCTCCGATCATGTCGGGGCAGATGAACGGATAGCCGAGAAGCCCGGCCGCGAGCATATCGGGAACAAGGCGGCGAACCTCCGGCCACGTGTTCCCCTTGTCGGGCAGACGAACCATGACGTGACGTCCCGACATTCCCCAGACGCAACGATGTTCGCTTGTCGGATAGTCCTCGCCGTATATCGCGTACGCATGGTTCTGCGCTGCGCCAGTCGCACCCGTCGCGTGGACGATTCGGTTTGTGGCAGGATAGTACTGGAAATGTCCGCCGTCCAGCTTGAAGCCGTCCACGCCGTAGTCAGCGCGCAACCGGTCGAGCTGTGCGCGAAACCACCCGTCGCCGACGGGATCGGTGAGGTCGAGAAGCGCGGAGTAGCCGTTCCACCAGCTGACGTGAACAGGGGCCTTCGTCTTTGCGTCAAGGATGAAACCGCCCTTCCCCGGCGTATAGGTGCGCCCGTGTTTAGTGAGGTCGCGGTACGGCTGCGAGTCGAGCGAGACGAACGGAACGACCCAGAGAAGAACCTTGAACCCCATCTTGTGCAGCTTGTCGCACATGCCCTTCGGGTCGCTGAACCTGCGCGGGTCGAACTCCCACACGCCGTACGAATACTGCCACGTGTCGTCGATCATGAGGACGCCCGGCGGCAGGCCGTTGTCGAGCATCGACTGCGCATAGTCAAGGATGCCCTTCTCGTTCTGGTTGTACGTAAGCTCCATCCACGTGTTGTACTGCGGCGCAGAGAAGAAAAGCGGATCCGGCGCCTTGCCTGACGGTGGGAAGTGCCGCGCCGACGCGTAGGCGTACGCTTCGCGCAGATTCTTGCCGCCCTGCGCCACCGTCACGTCAGCGCCATCCGACTCCATCGCAATCACGCCGCCGTCGATGGCGATGCGCGTCTGCTCCGGGCACCAGACGACACGCCCCTGGTCGGAGAGAAGAAGCGACGCGGGCTGTCCGCCGTAGTTCCACGCGAAGAGATCGGCCCTGAAATCGCGTGTCTCTGCGGTAAACGGCATGTTCGTACCGAAGCTGTTGCAGACGCCCCACCAATGTTCCGATGGGTGCATCGTCACCCTGCAGACGTCGGCAGCCGCGACGGCAGACGCCGCCACGCACACCGACATGCAAAAGACCTTGACCTTTCCTCCGCGCATCTTCACAACACGGCTCTCATTTCAATATACCTGTTTCAACATTCTTGAAATGGGCTTACGCAAAACTTTCGTCGCATTCCTTCTTGAAGCTTCTGATGCCCGCCGCCATCGCGCCCCAGTCGCTCGTGCCGGCGAACCAGTCGACGCCGCGAGCCTTCCAGCGAGGGAAGTCTCCAGCCGCCGTGCCAAGCCACTTGCCCGCCTTCTTGATCTTGGCGGCAACCTCGTCGATGACCTTGTTGAGCTCCGGGTCGTCCATCTGGTTGAGAATGCCCATCGAGCCCGAGAGGTCGCACGGTCCGATGCAGAACGAATCGACGCCCGGCACCTTCAGGATCTTGTCGAGGTTCTTCACCGCGTCGACATGCTCGATCTGGCAGATGACGAGCGGCCAATGCTCTGACGTCTTCAAGTAGTCGAAGAAGTCGACGGCTCCGTAGCGCACCGCCCTTCTCACGCCGCACCCTCTGATTCCCGTCAGAGGACCTGTCCTCCGTAGCGCTTCGCGCGAAGAAGGACCTGTCCTCCGTAGCGCTTCGCGCGAAGGAGGATAACGGCACGCGGCGACTGCTGCCTCGGCGAGCTCCGGAGTGTTGACCATCGGGACGATTATGCCGTCCGGCGCAAGGTCGAGATACGGCTTGATGAGCATTGGCTCGTCGGCGCGGACGCGCACAAGCCCCGCGCAGCCGGTGCCTCGCAGAGCGATCAAATGCCGCTGAACGTCCTGAATCGTGTGCGGCGCGTGTTCCGCGTCTATCCACACGAAGTCCATCCCGCAGTCGCCCGCGAGCTCGCTCACGACGAGGTCGCTCATCGTGACGACGCAACCGACAGACGTCTTCCCCGCCTGCAGGTTGTCAAACAGCCTGTTGTCTGTTTTCATTGCATTACTTTATTGTCGATTCTTTCCACACATGCCCAAGGCATGCATATCATAGCAAAGCGGCACCGCCTGTCGGCGGCGAGATGTTCATAGCAACAATGCCCGTCAACGCGGCACGTTGCTTGACACGCGACGGCGAACGTGCGAACGAGAAGTCAGCGAGCGCGCGCTGGCGGCGCAACCGGCTTCGGAGCCGGCGGCGGCGCAGGCTGAGGAGCCGGCGCAGGATGCGCATGCGCCCCGTGATGGACAGGCGGCGGAACGTCATGGTGGTGCTTGTGGATATAGTGCCTGCCATGGCAACCGGCAAAAGCCATCGCAAGCATTGCCGCCGAGGCGTAGACAATCAGCTTCTTCATAATGTGCTTTCCTTTCTGCGAACCATATTATAACACACTGCAGACCACCTTGCAATGGACCGGCAAGATGCAAATAGGCGGTGAGAAGACAGAGTGAATGCGACTGCCCGCGAAGCGGGCAGTCGCATTCACTCTGTCGTGTCGCCTGGTTGCATTGAGTCTGCCAGTATCTGAGGGGGTTGCATTGTCTCTGCCATAG
>JAFRBA010000198.1 GCA_017405115.1 Kiritimatiellia bacterium | reverse complement strand
GTTTCGCGGGTCCGACGGGATTTTGACCCCCGTGCGTACAGGCGAGCGCCAAGCGCGAGCGTCAAAATCATGTCGGGGGCGCCCACGAAATGCGGTTCGGGCGGCACCGCCACGAAGCGCCCCGTGAAAGAGGGCGAGCCTGGTCATCTGCCGGCTCGCTTAAGGAGCCTCTCGATCTCCCGCGCCATTTTGCGCCGGTGCGCCTTGATCGGCCCCGGGCGGACCGCGAAGCGCACCAGCGACTCGGACACCTCCGCCGGAACCTCAAGAAGCGGATTCTTCGGATCAAGCCTCGAGAGAATGGCGAAATACTCGTAGTCCTCTATGCCATCGCGGAGTATCTCGAGGCGCATGGACCCGTTCGGCGGCTGGAGAACAGGCTCCTTCCCATCGACGAAGCAGGCGCGCGGCGGGTAGAGGAACCGTCCGTCTCCATTGCCCCAGTTGTACCGTATCGAGTCCGCCCAGCTCGCCGCGTCCTCGTAGGGATTCTGCCGCGAATCGGGATAGGCCGACTTGCTCGTCCAGTAGACCGTCTCCCAGACGAGAATGCCCGACACCCGCTCCTTCCATGTCTGCCAGAGCCACACGCGGAGGTCAGTTCCAGGATGGTCTATGAACAGCGTGGCGTAGGGAGCTCTCGGCTGCATGCAGACATACCACCAGAACTCGTCGCCGCGCGCACGGCACTTCGCGGTCAACGGCGTCGAAAGGTTGTACGGCGTCGGGCACCAGAGGTTCACGCCGCCGAAAAGGCCCTCGTTCGGCTCCTTGGTGATCATGCGCCTGATCCCCGGCGCAAACCGCCGCACGGTGGAAAGCCCCCTTTCCAGCCACGGGAACTTGTTGGACGTCGGCTCGTCGTACCAATAGAGATACGCGACGTCAAGCCAACCCATCTCGCGCAGATGCGATTCGATCTCGGCAAGGTACTTGCCGGCAAGCGCGTCGTACTCCGGCGTGCCTTCGCGACGGCCATGGAAGACGTGCGGCGATCCGTCCTTTGGAAAGCTGCCGCTCGTGAAACCTGGTATCGTGAACACGAACGTGTTGAACCGCCAGCGAGAAAGTATCCGCTCCATTCCGGCGTCCCACGCCGCCCAGTCGAACTCCACGCCGGCCGCGCCGGACTCGCTTGACGACTCTACGACGCGGTACGTCCACTGCGCCGCCAGCCCGTATTCGGGGTGGTAGGGGGAGAGATGCGCCTCTGAAAGCGCGTCAAGATAAGACTCGTTCACCTTCCTCCGGTCTGAGCCAGACCTCGCGCGGTGATAGTCGTAGACTCGGCTCTGCGTATAGCCGAAGCTCGTCTTCAGCGTCATGACATCGGGAAGCTCGAAGCCGAACACCTCCACGCCGAACGGAACGTGCACGTCGTCCTCGCCGGAGGACGAAACCGCGAGCCATCCGGCATAGCGTCCCGGCGCCGCGCCCTTCGGAACCTTGACGCGAATCCAGAACGAACGGTTTTCGCCGGCGGGGACAGTCACCCCCGAAGGCGGGATCGGCTCCAGGGGCTCGGGCCACAGCCCCGGCGACGACGTCTCGTCCGTCGGATGCTCGATGCAAAGGAAAGTGACCTGCCTTACGTCGACTGCGGAAGATGGAATCGCCGCGCCGCCCTCTGCGACGAGGTCGCCGACCGGCCTCACGCTCACGCCGCGCACTTCGCGCGCCCCAGCCTTGACGACGAGCTGCACGGACTCCGCCTCGTTCGCGGCAGCCGAGACGGAAAGCCCGCGGGCCTTCTCCTTCGGCACGGCCCTGAACGGGGCCACGCGCATCTCCTCGTCAGCCCGCCATATCTCGAAGCCTGGCGCGGCGACGCCTATCGTCTTTCCCCAGCCGTCGTCATAGTAGTCGGGCGAGCGCACCTCTCCCACGAGCTCGCCTGTCGCCGCGTCGACGTAACGCGTGAACCCGGCGGCGCGCAGCGGCTCTCCGTCCACGCGCGCAGTGACGGCCGGATAGCCGATCGTTCCTGAGCACCCGTCTCCGCCGCGGATGCGGACGAACACGCGCGCCGCCGGCAGGACACCGTCAGGAAGCCTTCCGGACGCCGCGCCGCGCCCCCTGCAGACTGCCACTTCGTGCCATGCCCTTCCGTCCGCCGACGCCTCCACGACGGCGCTGCCTGTCTTCAGGTCAGACGGCACCGACACCGAGAAGTCCAGGAACCTCCGCCCCCTCACCTCGAACTCGTAGTCGCATCCTGTTCCGGGATAGACGCGCCACACGCCGGAATTGAAGCTGCCTCCGGCGCGTCGCCTGAACGGGCGCACATGCGGGCCCTGGATCTTGCAGTTCCTCCGTCTGAACCGGTAGACGTTGCCGTCTATCGCCTCGCCCGCGCCCAGTACGATTCCGCAGGGTAGCGCGTTGTACTCCGCCAGCACGCGGCGGCAGGAGGCGTCGCGCCATGACGCCCCGCCCGGCATCTCCCAGGTGCCGAGGCGCAGGGACAGGGACGTCGCCTCGGCCGGGTAGACGACGGACAGGAACTGCTCGTTAGTCTCGCCCGCCTTTACGGGAAAGTCCATGTTGTACTTCGGCGGGCCGCCGTTAAGCAGCCCGGGACCGCGCGGCGTAGCATGCCACGACAGCGCGTAGAGTGCGCCGACGTCGTGCGGCACGTCCTTCGCCGTCCACGCCGTCCCGTCAGGCGAGGCAACGCCTGACAGGACAACGGCCATGACAATGTGCAGGGGCATCGACGATTACTTGAAGAACAGCAACAGACCGGGATTGAGCTGGCACTCAAGAGCGCCGATGTCGACCGCCCCGAACATGACGCGCTGGCGGCGCGCGAAGTCCAGCGCGCCGACGCAGCCCGGCATCCACTCCTCCCACGCGCCCTTCCCGAACGCCGGCGAGGAGGAGCGCAGGTCGTATTCGCCGCCGTCAGCAGTTTCGCGAAACCTGATTTTAGCCTCGGGGATTTTCCTGCAGTTCGAGAGGTAGTCCGCGTCCTCCGCGACGTCCGACACCGAGAAGATGCAGTTGGTGAGATAGAGTTCGTGCACTTCTCCGTTGTGGAAATTGCGTCGCACGTCGCCCGCGGCGGCACCTATGCCCGACACAGTGTTGCCGGTGAAGATCGAGTTCCAGCACACGCAGTCGCGGACAGTCGTGCCGTAGTTTCCGCTGTCGCAGTAGTTGCCGACATACGTGCAGTTGACAACCTTCTTGCCGTCGGTTATGGAGTTGATCCCCATTGCGCGGTTGTTCGCGACGATGCAGTTTACGTTGGTACGCGAAACGGCGGTCGTACCGTACGCCGTGCCGATGTCGAGGTGCTGTGCATTGCCGTCCGTGGAGTTGTCGGCAAAGAGACAGCGCGTCATGTTGCACCCCGCAAGGATGTAGCCGCTCGAGATGTTGTTGTTCGTGATGACGCAGTCGACGAGTTCCGCGTTGGAGATGATTGTGCGCGAACTGCTCGCCGCCGTGTTGGCGAGGAACACGCAGTTCGACACGAGCGCAAGCGGATCGGAGGCGTTGACGAAAAGCGCGGCGCCGCTCGCCCAGCCGGTCTGCTTGTTTCCATTGAAGACACAGTTCCTTACAACGGCGGACGAGGAATTCACGTACATTCCGCCGCCGCGGTCCGCCGCGTTCTCTAAGAACCTGCACTCGACGCATTCGCCGGAGGAGAGGTATAGGCCGCCGCCAAGCTTGTTGGAACTGGCGGCGACAGTCGGCTTGTTGCCCTTGAAGACGCAGTTGCTGACCAGTCCGGAGCCGGACACATAGGCTCCCGAACCATTTATCCCGGCATTGTCGTAGAACTCGCACCCAACGCATGACGCTCCGCCTGCCGCGTACATCCCGCCGCCGTTCCTGCTGGATGCGCTGGCTGAATTGTTCGAGAAGACGCAATCCCAAGCACCGTGTGACGCAGTGTTGACATAGAGTCCACCGCCATGCTGCGATTCGCAGACGTTGTCCGCAAAGAGACAGCCGTATGCCTTCGCATATATCACGCCTCCTCCTCCCGCGCCGTTCGACCCTTTCGCATAGTTGTTCGACACGATGACGCTCCTGAGTATCAGATTGCCGCCATACGTCGGGGTGCTGCCGTAGATAGCGCCGCCGTCGGCAGCGGTGTGGCCGCCGGTTATAGTAAGGTTGGATATAGTCATCGGATGGCTTGCGTCCGTAGACCAGAAGTGGAAGACCCTCTTCGAATCAGCCGCACCGCCCCCGAGGATGATTGTGTCGCTCGGCGCTGCGCCGGTTCCGGCGATGAGGCCATCTTTCATTTTCTTGTCCAGCCGCCAATGCGCGCCGCCAGTTCCGATCTGCGTGCCCTTGAGATCATAGACCACGGGCGCGAGCAGTATCTTCGCATCCGTCGTGTCGCTCGCGCCAACCTTGGCGAATGCGTTTGTCAAAGCGATGACGTCGCCGACGCCGCCTGTCGCGGAAACCTCATATGTCGTACCCGCATGGAGCGCAAGCCCCGCGCACAGCACAACTCCTCCAAGCGTAATTCCATGGAGAGGTGAACTCCTCCTGAAAGCTACATTTGCCATTTCGTGTCGGCCTTTCTTTGCTCCTGCAAGTTTGCTGCTGATCGCGATCTTCATCACGCACATTATAGCAAATATGCCGCGCTACGTGGTAGAGCAAGAGGTCTCTCCCCTGCTCCGAGTTCTCGATCTTTTTAAACGACGCGCACCACCCCGGCGGCGGCGGAGAAGCCCGCGCCGAATCCGGCGATGAGCACGCGCCCCGACGCGCCGCTCTCGGCGAGCGTCATGGGCACCGAGCAGCTTCCAGGGTTCTTGGCGCCTTCGTCTAGCACAAGCAGGCGGTCTTCCAGACCGAGCGACTTCGCCAGCTGGCGGACCATGTATGGATTCGCCTGGTGCGGCGCGAAGTGGTCGACGTCGCGCCCGAACGCCCTCAGAAAGCCAACCACCTCCGTCGCCACGAACGTGAACACGCGCATGCCGTCCATCCTGATAGGCCCCGATTCGGAACACGTAAGGGCGTCGTCAAGGCGCGACATGAAGTCGAACCGGCTAGCAGGCCCGTCGCCGACCGACACGACGCTCGCCGTCGCGGCGTCCGAGAAGATGTTCCCCGTCGCATGATCGGTCCTGTCGACGAGCCTCGACTGCACGTCGCCGTCGACGACCAGGATGCGCGACCGCGTGTCCGCCGCGAGCCGTCCCGCGAGATACACGGCATACGGGTAGGCGCTGCACGCCATCTGCAGGTCTAAGGCAGGGACCCCCTTCGGCAACCCGAGCTTCGCAGCCACTCGCACGGCCAGGGAAGGAAACCTGTCGGCGGCGGAGAACGTAGCCGCGATGACGCCTCCGATCGGAGTCTCGTCAAGGTCAAGCGAAAGACGCCCGACGGCGGCCTCCGCGAGCTCGTACAGAGTCTCGCCGCCGCCGCGCACCGCGGCGATCCGCTCGACAACCACCTCAGGCGTCTCGAACATCCCGGATCAGAGGAACGTAAAGCAGAGCGGGTGGTACGCCGGGATGGGGGCTCCGACAGGCTCGAGGGAGGCGGTGTCGCGGTCAAACCTGTAGACCTGTATCTCGTCGGAGAGCTTGTGCCCGACAATCATGAACTTCTCTCCCGGCATGAAAGCGAAGTCTCGCGGCGCGCGCCCGGTCAGCTTCGCGATGCCGCGCCGCTCCAGGCGCCCGGTCTCGGCGTCAACGTCGAAGAACGCAATGGAGTCGTGCCCGCGGTTAGACGCCGCGAGCATGCGCCCGTCGGACGTAAGCCGTATCGCCGCGGCCTTCGTGTCGCCGATGAAGCCCTCGGGCAGCATCGAGACCTTGCAGACCTTGCGCCAGGAGCGTCCGTCGCGCGCAAAGGAGGTTACCGAGCTGCCGAGCTCGTTCACGACGAAGAGGAACCTGCTGTTGTTCGACCAGACCGCGTGCCGGGGGCCGTCGCCGGGGTCGGAGAGAAGCCGCATTTCGACGTCCTCGGCGAGGGTCTCCGGATCGAGGAAGTGTATGCGGTCGCAGCCGAGGTTCACGATCCCGAGCCGGGTGGCGTCCGGCGTCGAGAATGCGAAATGGGCATATGCCTTCTTCTGCCGCAGGGGGTTCGGCCCCACTCCTTCGTCAGACAGCGTCAGCCCGCGCACCTCGCGGCTTTCGATGTCGACCGTGGCCGCGACGCCCGCGCCGTAGGCGGCGTATGCGAGGCGCTTCTCCCCCGGAAGCAGCGTGACGTGGCACGGGGCGGGGCACGGCAGTTCCGCCAGCGTCTCCATCTTGCCGATGACGTGCCCTTCGATCGGGAACCGCACGGCCTTGCCGTGCAGGCTGCGGTCCCGCTCGTTGCCGACCATCGTGTAGAGCCAGCGTCGGCCCGAATCGACCGCGAAGTATGTCGTGCCCGATATCCCCTTCACCGACTGCACGATGCGGGCCTCGCCCGTCTCGGTGTCGCAGGCCAGGACGTGTATCGCCTGCATGTCGCCGGAGCCGGGATTGCATCCGACGGCGCAGTAGGCTATTGACGCAACTAGCATGTTCATCATTCCTTCCTTTCTTGACTAGTATAGCATATCTCCGCGCAGGGTGGCAAACGGACGAGCCCCCGTCACCTCGCGAATTCCGAGCGGACGCGCCGTGATCGCGCCATGTAGTCGGTGAACGACTCGAGGCCGAACTCGCGCATCACGTCGTCCACCGGCAGCGCGGGGTCGTTCGAGAGCAGCGTGAACGTTCCGACGGAGCCGGGGTTGCGGAACTCTATGCGGCGCCCGTACTTGCGCACGACGTCTGCGAACTTGCCTCTGTTGAAGTCGAGGTGGAGGACGCGGCAGTTCGTGTTGACGCGTGCGGTGAACGTGGGCATGTAGTAGTTCTCGTTGCGCAGCTCGCCGCCCGCAGGGTCGATGACGCGGCCGGGCAGGATGTCCAGGCCGGTCGACGACACCACGTACGACTGGCACTCGCGCGCCCACTGGCGCTGCAGGAAGTCGCCGTCGAACATCGAGGAGAACACGAGCACGTCGGGCCGCTTCTCCGCGTACATCCGCCTCAGCTCCGCGAAGTTGAGGTCGAAGCATATGATGAAGCCGACGCGCCCGAAGTCGGTGTCGACGACGACGGCCTCTTTGCCCGGCACCACGGGGCACTCGGCGCTCGCCGCCTCCCCGACAGTCGGAAAGACCTTGTCGTAGCAGGCGACGACGCTGCCCTTTCTGTCGACGAGCCGCGAAGAGTTTGCAAAGCGTCCGTCGTCCCGCTCGCGGTGGGCCGAGTACACGACGTAGCAGCCGTGCGCCGCGGCGTACTTCCTGACGGCGTCCAGGACCGCGTCGCCGCGAAGCCGTATCCACGCGGCCTTCTCCGCCTGGCTTTTCGTCGGCACGGTGTCGCAGCATTCGGGAAGGACCACCAGGTCGGGCCTGTTGCCGATCTCGCGGTCCATCGCGTCGATCCAGTACTTGACGACCTTCGGCACGCTCTCGGCGACCGGCGGCAGCGACGGGCGCTCCATTCCGATCACGCTGACGGCGATTTCGCGGCGCTCGGCGAACGCCGGACCGAATGCGGTCAGCGCGCAGGCGAGTGCCGTTGTTGCCAGAACCAATCTTCTCATGCGTCGTATTATAGCAAAAATCTGGAGTTCCCGTGCTCTCGCTTGGAGGTTCCCCCAATTTTACTTTGGGCTGCCGAACCTTCGTGATCCCTTGCGCGGTTTTGAAGAAACTCCCCGACTTTGCCACTTGAATTTTTGAAAAGTGCGGTTTGAGCCAATGTTCACGCGGGCCGCGTGAAAAAGTAGCCATAATTTTATATGACTACATTTCAGAACACCTTTACATTTGACTTCAGCGCCGTCAGCCCTCCTT
>JAFRBA010000197.1 GCA_017405115.1 Kiritimatiellia bacterium | reverse complement strand
GTTGTCGTGCGTCCCAGCGGCGGGGCACCCGCCCCGGACACCGGGCCGCATGGCGCGTATTCTACGGGATTATGGAGCTAAACGCTCGTCCCCTCCCCGGGGAGGGTAGCAAGGCTTTGCCCCTCCAATCAACCACAGCCAATCTTTATGGGCACTAAACACTTCAGAAAAACTTGTTTACTTCTGGAAGCGACATCCCTCCGGTCGAGCAGGCGTAGCCGGCTGCGCGATTGTGGGGCGAGGAATTATTTGGTATAATACGGCTTTCGACCTCGGACTGTAGCTCAGTTGGAAGAGCACGACACTTTTAATGTTGGGGTCGCGGGTCCGATCCCCGCCAGTCCGACCATCTTCCCTTCAAGCACCCACTTGCGCAATCGGCGAATATTTGAGATAATACACGGAATTCTGCGGTCAGAAGGGCCGCGCAACAAGGAGAGAGAAAATGGCAAAGCGTGACATTCCGCTCGAGAGAGTGCGTAACTTCGGCATCATGGCCCACATCGACGGGGGCAAGACGACGACGTCGGAGCGCATACTCTACTATTCCGGCAAGAACTACAAGATCGGCGAAGTGCATGACGGCGCGGCGACGATGGACTTCATGGTCCAGGAACAGGAGCGCGGCATCACGATCCAGTCCGCGGCCACGACCGTAATGTGGGGCAACTACCGCCTCGCGCTGATCGACACTCCCGGACACGTCGACTTCACGGCCGAGGTCGAGCGCTCGCTTCGCGTTCTCGACGGTGCGGTCGCGCTGTACTGCGCGGTCGGCGGCGTGCAGCCGCAGTCCGAGCAGGTGTGGCGCCAGAGCGAGAAGTACAAGGTGCCGAAGATCGCGTTCGTGAACAAGATGGACCGCGTCGGCGCGAACTTCTACAACGTGATGGAGCAGATGAAGAACCAGCTCGGCGCGAACCCGGTGCCGATGGTGATTCCAATCGGCGCGGCCGAGACCTTCGAGGGCGTGATCGACCTCATCACGATGAAGGCGCTCTACTTCGACATGAAGAGCCTCGGCAAGACGGTCATCGAGAAGGACATCCCCGAAGAGTACCTCGAGAAGGCGAAGGAGTACCGCGAGAAGATGGTCGACGCCGCCGCCGCGCAGGACGACGAGCTCGCCGAGAAGTTCCTCAACGGAGAGGAACTGACGGTCGACGAGATCAAGAGGGCGATCCGCAAGGGCTGCCTTGCGCGCGACATCACCCCGGCGTTCTGCGGCAGCGCGTTCAAGGACAAGGGCGTGCAGCCCCTCCTCGACGCCATCTGCGACTACCTGCCGTCCCCGCTCGACACGGGCGCGGCGGTCTCGGCGGACGATCCGAGCCAGAAGCGCGAAGTGAGCGACGACGAGCCGTTCTGCGGCCTTGCGTTCAAGATCATGTCCGACAAGAACATGGGCAAGATCACGTTCGTCCGCGTCTACTCCGGCACGCTTAAGCTCGGCGCCGAGCTCCTCGACTCCACGATCAACCAGGAGCAGCGCATCAGCCGCCTGTTCCGGATGCACGCGAACAAGCAGGAGCCTCTGGACGAGGCGCGCGCGGGCGACATCGTCGCGTGCGTAGGCCTCACCCAGACCCGCACTGGCGACACGCTCTGCGACCCGGCGCACCCAATCACCCTCGAGTCCATCGACTTCCCGGCGCCGGTCATCTCGGTCGCCGTCAAGCCGAAGAGCCGCGGCGACAACGAGAAGCTCGGCGTGGCGCTGCACGCGCTCGCGATGGAGGACCCGACGTTCGTCGTCAGCTTCGACCAGGAGACGAGCGAGACGATCATCGCCGGCATGGGCGAGCTCTACCTCGAGGTCATCGTCGACCGCCTGAAGAGGGAGTTCAACGTCGACTGCGACGTCGGCGCCCCGCAGGTCGCCTACCGCGAGACCATCCAGGAGAAGGTCGAGAACGAATACAAGCACGTCAAGCAGTCCGGCGGCCGTGGCCAGTACGCGCACGTCTGCCTGCGCATCGAGCCGCAGGAGCCCGGCAAGGGCTTCGAGTTCGTCAACGAGATCAAGGGCGGCGTCATCCCGACGGAGTACATCCCGGCGGTCGAGAAGGGCGTCAGGAAGGCGCTCGAGTCCGGTCCGCTCGCGGGCTTCCCGGTCGTGGACGTCAAGGCGACGGTCTACTTCGGCAGCTACCACGAGGTCGACTCGAACGAGTTCGCGTTCATCACCTGCGCGCAGCAGTGCTTCAAGCAGGCGTTCCTCAAGGCGAAGCCCCAGCTTCTCGAGCCGATGATGGACGTCGAGGTCGCGGTGCCCGAGCAGTACATGGGCGCGGCGAACGGCTCCATCAACCAGCGGCGCGGCCGCGTCGAGGGCATGGAGGACCGCGCGGGCGTGAAGCTCATCAAGGCGACCGTCCCGCTCGGGGAGATGTTCGGCTACTCGAACGCGATCCGCACGGTCACCCAGGGCCGCGGCACCTTCACGATGATCTTCAAGCAGTACGAGGCCGTCCCGAAGGCAATCGCCCAGGAGGTCGTCGAGAAGCGCGTCAAGGAAGGCAAGGTCCGTCCGTCGGCCGAGTGAGGCTGCGCGCCCCGTGCGCATGGCAGAGGGGCGGCGCGGGCTTGTAGCATGCCCCAGACGAGTGCTCTACAAGGAGATGGCTCCGTGTAGCATGGGCAGTTTCGCCGAGAGCGAGAGCGTGAACTCGCTTGTGCACTACATGAACTACTACGTCTTCTCAAGGCTCGCCTGGGATTCCGGACGGGGAAAAGTGAGCGCTCCCCCGCACGGGAATTATGGTATAATGCAAAACATGTCGACTGTCGTCCTAGGAACGAAAGACCTGAAGAAGCGCTTCAAGGTCCCGGGGCAGCGTCCGATCGAGGTGCTGCGCGGGATCAGCTTCTCCGTCGCCCCCGGCGAGAAGGTCGCCATAGTCGGGCGGTCGGGCGCAGGCAAGTCGACGCTGCTAAACATACTCGGCGGCATGGAGCGTCCCACGTCCGGCACAGTGACGAGGCCGGCGAACATAGGCTTTGTGTTCCAGCGCTACCACCTGATGCCGGAGCTGACGGTTCTGGAGAACGTGCTTCTGCCGACCATGGCGGCGGGGCGCCGCGGCGACGGTTCGCGCATGAAGCGCGCGACGCGCCTGCTGGAGCGCGTCGGCCTCGCCGAACGCCTCGGCCATCTGCCGTCGGAACTCTCGGGCGGCGAGATGCAGCGCGTCGCGCTTGCGCGCGCGCTCGTGACCGAGCCGGAGCTCGTCCTGGCGGACGAGCCGACGGGCAACCTCGACGCGCTGACCGGGGCGGAGATACTTCGCGTATTGCAGGAGCTTTCGGAGGGCAGCTCCGTGTCGCTCGTGCTGGTGACGCACTCGCCCGACGCGGCGGCGATATGCGACCGCATACTGACGCTCGAGGACGGAGTCTTGAGATGAGTGTAAAATGTAAAGTGGAAAATGTAAAGTGGAAAAAGGAAAAAACAAGAAGAAACAGGCAAAGGGGTAAAACGATGGGCATCTTCAAGGCATATGACATCCGAGGAGTCTACGGCAAGGACCTCTCCGAGGACGACTTCTACGCGATCGCGCGCGCCTATGCGCAGTTCGCGGGCGTTCGTGGCGGAAAGGTGGTTGTCGCGCGCGACTGCCGCAAGTCGTCCGACTCGCTCTTCGCGGCGTTCGCAAAGGGGCTGGTCGATGAGGGCGTGGACGTCCTCGACATCGGGCTTGCGTCGACGCCGATGAGCTACTTCGCAAACGGACACCTGAAGGCGGACGGCTCGGTGATGATAACGGCGTCGCACAACACGAAGGAGTGGAACGGATGCAAGCTCTGCCGCGCCGGGGCCGTTCCGATCTCCGGGGCGACCGGCATCAAGGACATCGAGCGCCTCGTCGCCGAGGGCGTCGCCGGCGAGCCACCGTGGGGCGTCGGCTCCGTGACCAAGGTCGACGTCGCCGGGGCCTACGCAGCGCACGTGAAGGAGTCCGCCCACATGAAGCGTCCGCTCCGGCTCGCGCTGGACTTCGCCAACGGCATGGGCATCGCGGAAAGCGCGGCGTTCGCCGGGTCGGACATCTCGTACGACTCACTCTACGGCGAGTACGACGGCGATTTCCCGAACCACGACGCGAACCCGCTCCATGTGGAGACGCTGAGGGACCTGCAGGCGCTCATACGCGAGAACCCCGGCAAGTACGCGTTCGGCGTGGCGTACGACGGTGACGCCGACAGGGCGGGCTTCGTTGACGAGCGCGGCGAGGTCATCCCGATGGACTTTGTGACAGCGCTCATATCGCAGGACCTTCTCGCATCCAACCCCGGGGCCGCGTGCTTCTACGACCTGCGCTCGTCAAAGGTCTGCGAGGAGGTCATCGCGTCGGCCGGCGGAAAGCCGATGATGAGCCGCGTCGGCCATTCGTTCATCAAGGAACAGATGCGCGCGAACGACGCGATATTCGCGGGCGAGCTTTCGGGCCACTACTACTTCAGGGCGAACTTCACGGCGGAGTCGTCGTCGATGGCGACATATGCGCTCGCCAACATCGTCTCGGCGGGAGACAGGCCGCTTTCCGAGCTGATCGCACCGCTGCGCAAGTACAGCCAGTCGGGCGAGATCAACACGAAGACGACAACGCCGCCGGCCGAAGTCCTTGCGCGGATACGCGCGGCGTACGAGGCGAAGGCGAAGGTGTTCGACCTCGACGGCGTGTCCGTCGACGCATGGGATTCCGAGGGCTGGTGGGCGAACGTCCGCATGAGCAACACAGAACCGCTCGTACGTCTCAACCTCGAGGGGCGCACGCGCGAAATCATGGAGGTGAAACGCGATGAATTCCTCGCACAGATACGCGCTTAGCGCGGTGGCCGCGGTCCTTGCACTCGCCGGTTGCGACCCCAAGGACGGCGTCAGGGAGCTCAACGACGGACGCGCCGCGTACGAGCTGGGCGACAACAAGAAGGCAGAGCGCCTTTTCGAGAAGAGCCTTTCCCTGTCCCCCGAGAACGTGGACGCGCTCGTCTACCTCGCCCGCGTCAAGCTGGACCTCGGCGAGCTGGACGCGGCGCGCGAGCAGATCGGGAAGGCGGCGGAGCGCGCAGGCGGGGACGTGGACGTGCGGCTTGTGCAGGCGCAGGTCGAATGGCATGCAAAGAATTACGACGCCGCGGCGAAGCTGTACGCCGGCATCGCCGAAGACGCGAAGCTCCCGCCGGCGGTCCGCGCGCAGGGGTGGACCGGGCTCGGGGTCGTCGAGATGTCGCGCGAGAAGCCGGACATCGCGCGCACGTGCTTCCTCCGCGCCATATGGATTGACCGCCGCAACGCCGCCGCCTGGTACCACCTCGGCCTGCTCTACCGCGACTCCTTCGGCTACCCGGAGGCGGCGCTCGAGCAGTTCGAAATATTCGTCCGCCTGGAGGCGTCCGCCAGCCCGAGAGTCCAGAAGGTGCAGCGCAGCGTGATCCCCGCGCTCAAGGAGACCATCTCCCGCGCGACGGCAAACCTGCCGGGCGTCTCGAACCGCGACAGCTCGGCTAGCTCCACGGAGCTCTCGAAGGCCGAGGCGGCGTGGAAGAAGAAGGCGTTCCGCACGGCGCGCGGACTCTACGACGCGTCCCTCAAGGCCGATCCCCTGAGCTACCCCGCCGCGCTGGGGCTCGCCCAGGCGTGGCTGAAGACGGACCAGACGAGGGCGGGGCAGACGAAGGCTCTCGAATTCTACAAGCGCGCTTGCGTGCTTCGCCCCGGCTCCGTCTCGACGTTCCTTACGACCGGCGCGCTCGCCGCGAAGCTTGGCCTGCATGCGCAGGCGGTGGAGATATACTCGCGCGCAGTCGCCGCCAGCCCCACGAAGCCCGATGCGCTCGACGGGCTCGTGCGCGCGCTTGGCAAGGTAGGCGGGCGGACAAAGGACGCGCAGGCCTACCAGAGATACCGCGATTCAATCACCGTGCGCAGGAAGAAATAGCCAGATGCAGCTCCTGCCCGCAGACTACGCCCTCGGCGGCCTCGCGCTTGTGATGGCCGTCACCGGGCTCTTTCGCGGGCTTTCCGGAACCCTCGCCTTCCTCCTCGCCACCGTCATTGCCGCGCTCGCCACTGGCTTCTGCTGGCCGCTGTCGGCGACGCTTTCCGGCGTCGTCTGGATCCGGGCGGCTGGCGTCTTGGTTGTGGCGCTCCTCGTCTTCGGCATCGTGCGCCTCGTGGTGAAGAAGCTCGTCAACGGGCTGCTTGCCCAGCCGGCGGACGCGATATTCGGCATGCTTGCCGGCGCCCTCGCCGGCGCACTGCTAGTGGCCGCGTGGGCGTGGTCCGGCATGTATCTCGAGTACTCCAACCTGGCGAGAGAGGTCGCCGCCTATGTCAGATGACGAACTCATGGACGAGGCGCGGAAGTACGAGCAGAATCTTCTGAACTTTTTCTGGCGCCAGGGCGTTTCACACTTCGAGGGAGAGGACCTCGTGCAGGAGACGTATCTGCGGCTGTGGAACTACCGCCGCGAGTACGAGCCTTCCGCGAAGCTCTCGACCTTCCTCTTCCTGATGGCGCGCCAGGTACGGATAGACGCGCTGAGGCGTCAGACCCGCCGCGAGCATCGGGAGGAGCGGTGGGGGAAGGAGCAGCCCGCGACCCAGATGCCAGAGACCTATGCGCGAGAGGACGTGCGCTGGGCGGTGTCGCAGCTCTCCGAACCGCTGCGGGAGGTTGTGGAGCTGGGGGTGTTCCAGGAACTGCCGTATGCCGAGGTGTCGGCCATACTGGGCATTCCGGTCGGGACGGTGAAGTCGAGGATGTCGAACGCGATAAAGAAGCTGAAGGAGGTTTTTGATGACGCAGGATCTTGAGCAGACGCTGCAGGAGCTTGGCGAGGGCTACCGGCCGGTTGTGGACCGACTGCTGGCGGCCTATCGTCCGCCGAGTTGCGTCGAGACCTCAGTGCAGCCTCCCGAGCGGCCTTCGGGGCGCACCGCCTCCGCCGTCGCATGGGGTGTCGCCCTGCTGGCGGCGGCCTCTCTGGTCGCGTTCCTCGGCTTTGGACTGGTGTTCCGCAGCGCGTCGCCCGCCGAGCGCGTCTACACCGTGCGCGTCTCTGACGCGGCGCACGAATACCAGCTCGCAGTCGTCCGCGACGACAAGGCCGTTCAGGAGATGATCCGCACGCAGCGCGCGGACGGCGGCTGGGGCAGCGAGTTCCTGACGCGGCAGAACGCCGCCGTGCTGCGGCAGTGCAGGGGCGATGACGCCCAGCTCGCCTACCGCAGGGCGATGCGCAATCTGCGCATCCGCGGCGGCAGATGAGGGAGCCGTTCGCCGATGACCTCAGTCGAGAGAGTCGCGGAGCTGATACGCAGCACGAGTTCGTCCCTGCCGGATGACGTGGAGCGCGCGCTCCGCCGCGCACTCCGCCGCGAGGGCGCCGGGTCGCCGTCGTCGGTCGTGCTCAGGACGATACTGGACAACGTGGCGCTCGCGCGCCGCGAGGGCCTGCCCCTCTGCCAGGACACGGGGACGCTGGCGTTCTACATCCACTCGTCCCTGCGCCGCAGGATGTCCCCCGAAGTGATCCGCAGAGCCGTCGCGGCCGCGACCGCGCGCGGCAGCCTAAGGAAGAACTGCATTGACTCCGTCACCGGCAGGTCGTACGACGACAACTGCGCAGAAGGCGCGCCGGTCATACACTACGTCGACTGGATGGAGCCGGGCTGCGTCTCTCTGCTGATGAAGGGCGGGGGGAGCGAGAACATGTCCCGCCAGTACTCGCTGCCGGACTCCGCCTTGGGCGCCGGGCGCGACATGGAGGGTGTCCGGAAGTGTCTCCTCGACGCCGTGCAGAAGGCGCAGGGTTACGGATGCGCGCCTGGGATCCTCGGCGTGTGCATAGGCGGCGACCGGGCCACGGCCTACGAGGTCGCGAAGGAGCAGCTGCTGCGTCCGCTTGGGCCAGACGGCGAGTCGGGCGACCCGGAGCTAAGAAGGCTGGAGAGGGCGGTTCTGAGGGATGCGAACTCGCTCGGGATCGGTCCAATGGGGCTGGGAGGCAATACGACGCTTCTGGGCGTAAGGGTCGCGGCGCGCACGCGCGTTCCCGCGTCGTTCTTCGTAACGGTCGCCTACATGTGCTGGGCGTGTAGGCGGGGGAAGTGGAAGAGTTGAAGAGTGGAGAAGTGGAAAAGTGGAAAAGTGGAGGAGTGGAAAATGGAAAGTGTAAAATGTAAAGTGAAATGTGAAATGTAAAATGTGCAATGTGAACTGTAACGTGAAATGTGAAATCTAAAATGTGAAATGTAAAAAGGAATGAAGTGTCTTAGCCATCCGTTTGACGAGAAGGCCGTCCGCGCGCTCAGGGCGGGCGACGCCGTCTGCATCTCCGGGATGATCCACACTGGGCGCGACAAGTTCCACAAGTCCTTTGCCGACGGCGGAAGGATTCCGGTCGACTTCCGCGACGGGGCCCTCTACCACTGCGGCCCCGTCTGCGTGAAGTCGGGCGACGGCTGGAGGGTCGTCTCCGCCGGGCCGACGACTTCGGTGCGCGAGAACCCGTACGAGCCGTCGTTCATCGCCGTCTCGGGCGTCCGCGTGATCATCGGCAAGGGCGGGATGGACTCCGCCACGCTTGCCGCGATGAAGGAGCACGGATGCGTGTACGTGCAGGCGGTCGGCGGCGCGGGCGCGCTCTATGCCGCGACCGTGAGGCGCGTGGCCGGCGTCGACCTCCTGGACGAGTTCGGCGCGGCCGAGGCGTGCTGGCACTTCGAGGTCGAGGGCTTCCG
>JAFRBA010000196.1 GCA_017405115.1 Kiritimatiellia bacterium | reverse complement strand
GCTCGTACCGGACATCGCAAGCGCCGCGCCGCCCACGAGGTCGACCCAAGTCGTCGCACTGACGGAGTGCTTTCCCGTCGCCTGGTTGTCTATCGCGTCCCAGTGCGCCGTAAGCCCGTTCGTGACGTAGCCGAGATCACAAGACGTCGAGGCGAACGCCGCGCTCGCAACGACGACTGCAACAGCGGAAAAGAAGAAGCGGCGATGCATCGCCCCCTCCGGAAGACGACCAACTTTGGACTTACCCCATTTTTCTGGCCGTCACCATGCTGTCGAGCGAAGTGCGAAAGACCCGTTCGCATAAACGCTCTACAGAATGCGACGCCAGCATTCCACAGCGTCCCAGGGCACCATGCCCCGGAAACGCCGCGTATTATAGCATAAGCCGCCGCGCCGCGTCAATAGCGAACCGTGAGATATCTTCAACAAAGCCCCCCCCCCCCGTCAAATATCGCAACATAACGGGGCTGGCCCTGCGGATTGCCGCCGCGCAGAATGATAGTCGTACAATCGGGCGCTATCCGCTGCCGTCCGTAAAGGCGAATTCGAGTTGTGGCGATGGCTTCACGAGCACTTTCCCCAGGTCGAGTCTCGCGTCCCATCGTCCATGCCGCGTCAGCAGGCGCTGGATCCCGTCCGCCAGTGCGTAGTAGTAGAACTCCGGTGCGCCGAAGATGCGCTTGGCCATGCCGACGATGTGCGTGCGCAGGACTTCGCGACGCTCGGACTTGCCGATCCACACCATCACGAAATACGCGACCGCGAGAACGAGCGCCGCGAGGTTCCTGAGCCGCGCCATCGAAAGAAGCCGCATGTCCTCGACGCTGTACGACTGCTTCACGAAACGAATCGTCTCCTCGACGCGCCAACGCGTGAGATAGCCGTCGACGACACGCCAGACGTCCTCCTTCGACCCGTCGCCCTGCAGCGACGTGAGCAGCAGCATCGCCGTCCGACCGAAGCCGCGCACGACGACGAGGCGCAGATCCCTCTCGTGCATGCCGGGATGGCCGGGGTCCTCCGGAAGCCGCACGGGCATTGCGCCGTAGCTGATCTTCGTGTCCCTCTCCTCGCCGTTCGAGTTGAACCGCACGACGGACCGGTGCGGTGTATGGCACATCGCGCAGAGGACGAGGATGTTGATGCGCTCGCCCTCGTGCACGAGGTGGCGCTTCTTCGTCATGCGCACGATGAAATCATGGTTTTCGGCGATGAAGAAGCGGAATATCTCGTTGCGGTCGCCGCCGCGGTCGTAGACGTAGATGCCGCGCCTGCCGACGGCGCTGGAGACGGACGTGACGACGGACTTTATCTCTTCGTTTTCGCCCTTGTAGTCGGGGGCCTCAGTCGACCACAGCCTGAACTGAAGCGGCACGACGCGCCGCGAGCCGGTCTCGCAGGCGATGGCCATGCAGCCCCAGTAGCCGAGGTTCTCGCCGACTTCGCCGCGGCTGCCGTCCCACACCTTCGCAAGGTACGGCATCTTCTTCGCGTAGGGCTTCTGGATGTCGGACGGGTCGATGATGACGAGCGTCGACTTGCGGACGAACCGCTTCGCCTGCTCCATGATCGCCTTGTGGATGCACGACCACATGCCTTCTTCCGCAAGGTGGCGGCAGAGCCTTTCCTCGATCTTCTTCTGCTTCGTCTCTTCGTCGATTTCCGCCGCAATCCTGTTCAGAATGACCGATTTCGTGATCTGGATGCCGTAGAGCATCTGCCGCAGGAACTTGAGCCCCGGCTTCGAAAAGTGGGGATAGAATACCCCCAAAAACTGGTCGATCTGCTCTCGCGTTCTCAGCGCAATTTTGCTATCATACACGTGGCGGCCTCCTTCCTTCGGTGTTTTGGAAATCGTAATTATACGATAAATCCGAAGAGGGCGGGCCGCCTTTTTTCGACTGCCACCCCGCAGAACCCTGCCCGCAAAAAGCGGTTTTCCACTTTCGGCAAACCGCAAAAGTGCGTTTCAGCCAGTGTTTACTGGGGTGTCGTCAAAAATGAACTCAAAAAAATGGTGTAAGTCCAGGATTGGCGGAATGCGGTTGTGGCAGCGGCGGCAGCGACATGCGCGATTCTTCCCATGGCGGCCATTGCCGCCGCCGCGCCGCTTCCGTGCAATCCGAAGACCTGCATCTACTTCGGATGGGACACGCTCAACCTCACGTCGAAGGACGTCTACCGCTGCCGCGACAAGTTCGCCGCGACGGGCTTCGACGGCATCGCCGTGAACGTCGAGGGCAAGGCGGCAGACGGCAAGGGATTCCTCGCCCGACAGGTGATGGCGTCGCATCCGTTC
>JAFRBA010000195.1 GCA_017405115.1 Kiritimatiellia bacterium | reverse complement strand
TGCGCTCTATGCGGCGCTGTGCGAATTTGGGTTCATGACGCATGACCAGTTGATGACCGTAGATGATAACGGCGGTTTGTTTCCATCGCATTGTGTCCAGAACTTACAGCACGGCATTGAACTTTCCAGTGGAAGCCTCGGCCTTGGTCTTTCTTTTGGAATCGGCCAAGCTCTGGCACTAAAGGATGGTCAAAGAGTTTTCGTTGTAGCCGGAAATGGCGAGGCGAACGAGGGCTCGTTCTGGGAGGCAGCCATGTTTGCAGGCCACAAGAGGGTGACAAATCTTCATCTTGTAATTGATGATAACAAGATGCAACTCGACGGCAACTCGTCTTCGGTCATGCCGGTAAACAACTGGGCGGAAAAGCTTCATGCGTTTGGATGGACTGCTGTGGAAGCGGATGGGCACGATTTCAAGTCCCTTCATGTCGCATTCGAAACACTGCACTCCGATGGGCCTCTCGCCGTAGTGGCGCATACGACAAAAGGCAAGGGGGTGCCCTTTATGGAGAATGCCCCTGAATGGCATCATGGCAAGATGACGGAAGAACAATATAAGACTGCGTTGGCTGGATTGGAGGCGTGCAATGAATTTTGATATGCGTTCCGCGATGGAATTGAGCCGCCTGTCGTCCCGAGGTGTGTTCGGCAAGGCATTGTCGGACATTGAGCAGGAGATGCCTGAACTAATGGTGGTTGTTGCCGACGTTGCTTCCTCCGCAAGGGTGGATGAGATTGCGCGGAGGATACCGGAGAAGTTAGTCAACGTCGGCATTGCCGAACAGAACATGGTCGGAATCGCCGCAGGGTTGGCGTCGTGTGGCAAGACGGTGTTCGCTTCGTCATTCGCCTCGTTTGCTTCCATGCGTTGTTTTGAGATGCTGCGGACGCAAGTCGGGTACATGAACCTCAACGTCAAGATGGTGGCATTGATGAGCGGTATGGCAAACGGGACGGTCGGCAACACGCATTACGGGCTTGAAGACATTGCCCTGACGCGGACGATTCCGAATATGACGGTCCTGTGTCCATGCGACCCCTTCGAGACCTACAAGGCGACGATCGCGGCGGCAAAGCACAATGGTCCCGTGTATTTGCGACTTACCGGTGTGAACGGCTTCGCACCGGTGTATAAGTCTGATTTTGATTTTGAGATCGGGCGCGGAATCGTTGTGCAGGAGGGGAAGGACGTTGCCTTGATAGCGACGGGCACGATGGTAGGCGAGTGTTTGCGCTCGGCCAGGGGGCTGGCTCGTCATGGTGTTACGCCAACTGTTGTAGATATGCACACGATCAAGCCGCTTGACACCGAATTGTTGGATCGCCTTTTTGATACGCATAAGCTGATTGTCACGGTTGAGGAGCACTTTACGATAGGTGGTCTTGGCGGTGCAATTGCGGAATACAGGGCGGATAAGCCCAATGCTCCGCGCCAGATTATGATTGGGATCCCGAACGATTTCCAGAAGGTCGGTTCTTATGCATTTATGCTGGATAAATGCGGATTGTCGGCACAGAAGGTAGCTATTACAGTTCAAGAGAATTACTTTTGTTGCTCTTAGTGAGTTTTCGTTGAGGCAATAAGCACAAGAAAGGTTCTGCTAAATGAATAATCTAAAAGTCTTAATTCCACTGAAGACAAATTCTGTGAGGGTTGCGAACAAAAACCTTCGCCCTTTTGTTGGAGGAAAAAGCCTCTTTGATATAAAGATCGAGCAATTGCTAAAATGCATTCCTGCATCAGACATATATGTGTCATCAGAAAATCTTTATGTAAAAACATTGTGTGAACGGTATGGTGTCAATTTTTTGCTTAGGGACGTGGCATTGACACCCAATTCTGCGCCGTGGATTGATGTCGTTAGCGATGCTGTCGGAAAAGTGCCACCTAAAGCAGACATTATGTGGGTTCAAGTTACACAGCCCTTGTTTGCCGATTTTGGATCTGTTATTCAAAAATGGGAATCAATCAGAGGTAATCACGATTCTCTAGTTGTTGTGAAGAAAGTCGCTCATCATATTATTGATGCAAAGGGGTATCCGATAAACTTTGAGTTCGGATATTGGCACAGAATTTCGCAAGAACTTCCTTCTCTGTATGAAATAACATGGGCTTGTTTTTGCATGAAAAGAGAGATGGTAGATAGAACCGGATATCAGATAGGTCGTACTCCATATCTTTTTGAGACGGAAGTACATCTTGTTGATATTGATACAGAACAGGACTTTGAAGTCGCAGGTGTTCTTTATAACGCAGCAATTAGTAGGTCGAAAGGGGATTAGATTAATCCGCTATACGCCGTTGAAGTTTCTCGCGGAGAAAGGATTTATTGTATGCAAAACCCGTTGAGTTTCCTTCGGTCAAGGATTAGGAATTCAATTGGCCTACTAATGGATCGTCAGAATCGCATTGTACAGACGAATCTGTCAACGGCATTCTTGCATCAGAAAGTATTTCCGCAATTTAAGGGAATTCATGTTGGTCGCGATATCGCAGTGATCGCAACGGGGCCTTCATTGCTGAAATACAAGCCGATTCCAGGATGTATCAACATAGGGGTTAATAGTGCATTCATGCGTGAAGGATTGGATTTTGATTATATTTTTGCTATGGATCTATATTCGGTCAAAGACTATTTGCCGCAAATGAATGAATACAGAAAGGGGAAATGTATTAAGTTTTATGGGTTGCTGAATGAGTTCCTTATTTCAGAATCCACTAATTATACAATTTCAGAATCTGATGCCATGGCGGCTGGAGCGTTTCGCTTTAGGACTGATTTTGCTCCAATACCAGGGATGCGGATGAAGTTCGCATATGACATTAGTACATTCCCATTGGGTGATTGTTATTCCACAGTATTTGCGGCTTTGCAATTCGCTTGTTGGACACATCCCAAGACGATTTATATCGTAGGGTGTGATAGTACGGATACTGGTCATTATAACTCAAAGGCGCTGGAAGCCGATTTGGCAAAGACTCGGCCAATGGTTCCGGACAGTTACAACAAAATCAGGCAGTCGTGGAGGGAATTTAAGGTTTTTGTTAAGGCTTATTACCCAAAGATTCGTGTTGTGTCTGTAAATCCTGTTGGATTAAGGGGAGAGTTTGAGGATTTAGACCAGTGAATCTAGTAAATCTCGCATTTTGTATGTGAAGGTCATAAAGGAGAAAAAACAATGACAAACATCGAAAAGTACACGCAGGCGTTCATGGATGCGTTCGGCATTGACGCCGAGACAGCAAAGACGTTGCAGTTCCAGCAGATTCCTGCATGGGATTCTGTCGGCCACATGGGGCTTATCGCTCAGTTGGAGGAGCAGTTCGGCATCATGATGGAGCCGGATGACATCGTCGACCTGAGTAGCTTCGAGAAGGGCAAAGAAATGCTCGCGACGAAGTATGGGGTGGAGTTCTGAATTAACCACGGACCACACCGAATACACGGAAGTGTTGAGAAGTCGGGAAGTGGAGAAGTTGTTTAGCCTAGATTTTCCTGGCTCTGCCGTTGTTACTGATGATGGCAGAACGGTCAGTTATGCCAAGTTGAAGCAGATGTCCGACGAATGGGCTGCGAAGGTGCCGCCGCGTTCGCTTGTGTTTCTGCTTGTTGGCAACAACATTGATTCGCTCGTTGCTTATGTGTCGTGCCTGAACCACGGAATCGTGCCGCTGCAGCTGGACGCAAAGATCGACGGACTGTTGCTGCAACGGTTTGTTGATATCTACCGGCCCGATTTCATCTGGAGACCGGATGGTGACGGATATGTCTTGGAGGATGGACAAAGGACAGAGGACAAAAGACAGAGGATGCTTTATGATGACCTTGCGTTGCTCCTCACGACGTCAGGCTCGACAGGTTCGCCGAAGCTCGTCCGCCAGTCCTACGCCAACATCAGGGCCAATACGCAAAGCATTGTCGAGTACCTCAGGCTTGATTCGTCTGAGCGCCCTATCACTACGCTGCCGATGAACTACACGTATGGATTGTCCATCATAAACTCGCACTTGGCTGTTGGCGCGACGATCCTGCTCACGGAGAAGAGCATCATGCAGCGGGAGTTTTGGAACTTTTTCACGGAACATGGTGCGACGAGTTTTGGAGGAGTCCCCTACACCTATGAAATGCTGGACAAGTTGATGTTCTTCCGCCGCAAGTTGCCAAGCCTTAGGACAATGACACAGGCCGGCGGGAAAATCCTCCCCGCGCTTCATCAGAAGTTCGCGGAGTACGCGCAGCGCGAGGGAAAGAACTTCGTCGTGATGTACGGGCAGTGCGAGGCGACGGCGCGGATGTCTTATTTGCCGCCGGAATGTGCGCTCGAAAAGGTCGGATCAATGGGGATTGCCATTCCCGGCGGGAAGTTCACGCTCATTGACGTTGACGGAAAAGAGATAACGGAGCCGGAAGTTACAGGCGAATTGGTTTACGAGGGCGCGAACGTCACGTTGGGTTATGCGGAATGCACCGACGACCTCTCCAAAGGAGATGAACGCCACGGCAAACTCGTGACGGGCGACATGGCAAAGCGCGACGTGGACGGTTTCTACTACGTAGTGGGAAGGAAGAAGCGTTTCCTGAAGATATTCGGCAATCGCGTCAACCTGGATGAGACCGAACGCCTGATCAAGGACCATTTCCCGGGTATGGACTGCGCATGCGGCGGCGTGGACGACAAGATGAAGATTTTTGTGACGGAAAACGGCAGGGAGAGGGAGATACAGGATTTTGTGGCCGAGAAGACGCACCTCAATTTCACGGCCTTCGACGTCGTGCCGGTCAATTCAATCCCCAAGAACGCCAGCGGGAAAACGCTGTATTCGGAACTGCCTCAATGAGCGAGATCTACGACATCAAGGACGGGCGTTATGAGCGCGAGGTCTTGCCGAGCTGCGCCGACACCGAGTTTGACATGGTGCGGGACGGCTGGTATTTTGCCGACCGCACGCTGAAAGTCACCATACAGCTTGCAAAGGTGACTGCAGACCTCAAGCGCCTGCAGAGACTTCCGATTGTCGAGACGTCGGACTACACGGAGGACATCTTTAGGATTGCACACGAAAGTTTCACGCGCGACCGCCGTTTTCACGTCGCGCCAAAGTGCGATCAGGCCGTCAGCGCTGTTGTCCTTCGTCGCTGGGTTGACGAACTCGGCCCAACGCTTGTATGCCTGTACCATGAGAAGCCAATCGGCTTCTTGAACATGAGGGAGAATTTCGTCCATCTGGCGGCGGTGGAGGCGAAATACCGCGTGACGGGGGCTGCCATGGGACTGTACGCGCGGGCGATTGAATGTGCGGGCGAACGCGGGTTCAAGACGCTAGACGGGAGAATCAGCTCCCTCAACACGCCGGTGATGAATCTTTACGCCTCGTTCGGAGCCGTCTTCTCGGATCCGGAGGACGTATTCTTGAGGAAGATTCCATGACGTTGGAAGATTTATTTCAGCTGGATCCGTATTCTCTGCCATCATCAGAGAAGGAATCTGCTCTTTGCGACATCCTTTCGCGGAGAGTCGATTACCATTATCTCAATTGCCCTGAATATCGGGCAATACTCGATAAACTCGGCTATCAACCTGAAACGCGAAGCACGAAACTGGAATATCTTCCCTTCATCCCCGTCCGCCTGTTCAAGATGTTCGAGCTTCGGTCTGTCCCGAAAGAACAAATCGTCAAGACGCTCACGTCGAGCGGCACGAGCGGGCAGGCGGTCTCGCGCATCTTCCTTGATGCCGACAATGTGCGCAATCAGACGAAGACCCTGAATGCCATTATTTCATCCTTTATCGGCAAGGGTCGGCTACCGCTTCTGTTGCTCGACACGGAGATGATCAAGAAGGACCGATCCATGTATTCGGCGCGAGGCGCGGGCATTATCGGTTTCTCCATCTTCGGGCGAGACAGTACGTTTGCGCTGGATGCCGACATGAAGATTGACATGGAGAAGGTCGCGGCGTTCTTCGAGAAACATGCGGACGAGCCGATTCTCATGTTCGGCTACACATACATGATCTGGCAGTTTGTCGTGCGGGAGCTGGAGGCGGCGGGGAGGCGATTCAACGCCTCCAATGCCATCCTGTTCCACATCGGCGGATGGAAGAAGCTGAAGGACCAGCAGGTAGACGCCCTGGAGTTCAATCGCCGCGTGCAGGGCGTGTTGGGAAATGTGCGAGTGTATAATTACTATGGCATGGCGGAGCAGCTTGGAAGCGTGTTCGTGGAGTGTGAACACGGGCATATGCACTGCTCGAACTACTCCGACGTCATCATCCGCAAACCATATGACTTTTCTCCGGCACAAGTTGGCGAGAAGGGGCTGATCGAACTTCTTTCCGTGCTGCCCACGAGTTATCCGGGGCATATCCTCCTGACGGAGGACGAAGGCGAGGTCCTCGGTGTCGACGATTGCCCGTGTGGCCGCAAAGGAAGATATTTCAAGATACACGGTCGCATCAAGGCGGCGGAAGTGAGGGGGTGCAGTGATACTTTCGAGCGTAAATAATACACCGTTGCGTCCCTTCGAGCCAGTTGTTCTTGATTGTCTCGAGGAAATATCCGCGACGATCCTGAAGTCTCCTGTAGGACGTCAGTTCCCGGACTTGACGGCGTTTGCTTTTTACATCCGAAAGGCGAATCTCCAGAAGATTGCGGCGTCATTTAAATCGGATGAAGTCAGGCTAGGCCGCGGACTCTGCTTTCATGTTGCGCCCGCTAACATCCCAATCAACTTCGCCTTCACCTGGATGTTCTCGCTGCTCGCCGGTAATGCGAACGTCGTTCGCCTGCCAAGCAAGGAGTTCCCCCAGGTCGACGCGCTTCTCAAGATAATAAATGCAGCTCTAGACGAGCGGCCTGAACTCAGGGAGCGAAACACTTTTGTCAAATATCCCCGGACGGACAGCGAGACGACTGCTGCGTACTGCCAGATGGCGGATTGCCGGATGATCTGGGGTGGCGACAGGACGATTGCCTCAATAAAGGCGTTGCCGACTAAACCACGCTGTGTTGATATAGCGTTTGCTGACCGCTATTCTGTTGCGATGATTGACGGTGCTGCGCTTCTTGCGGCTGATGAGGCAAGACTCGCCCGGCTGGCTCAGGACTTCTATAACGATACATATCTCATGGATCAGAATGCGTGTTCGTCTCCGCAGGTGATCTTGTGGGAAGTCGGGGATCTGAAGTGCGAGGAAGTTGAAAAGGCGAAGGAGCGCTTCTGGGACGCCGTATACGGCCTTGCAGAAAAGAAATATATTCTTCAAGATGCGGTTGCCGTGGACAAGTACACGCTCTTCTGCGAAGAGGCTGTTGGCAATCGAAACATTAAGACGATTACGAGGAGGGGCAATCTTCTTTATCGTGTGGAATTGAAGTCGTTGCCATCTGACATTGTTGAACATCGCGGCAAGGCAGGTTTTTTCTTTGAGTATTCGCTTGCCTGCCGGCAAGAGTTCTTCTCCGTGGTAACAGAGAAGTTTCAAACAATTACACAGTTTGGCATAGACTCTGAGACTCTCGCTATGCAGATTGCGGACGCACATCTTCGTGGCATTGATCGCATTGTCCCCATCGGTCGTGCTATGGACATCGGCGTGGTTTGGGATGGCCATGAGTTGGTTTCCGAGTTGACACGTGTTGTTGCATGCTAAGGAGCTCTTGCCATGCTTGACTACGAGATTCGGTATCGCCGATTAAGTGAATTGGGAATTGATGGCGACTTGGTTTCTTCGCGGCTGCGTGATGTACTAGCTAAAAACCCTTTCCGAGGAGGAAAGGATGTAATGGCGCGAAAGGTAGCTATTGTTGATGGAAAAGTTGCTGGGCATGAGGATATCTTCCCATTACAGGCTTTTGTTTTCGGCACGAAATATGAAGCAGGCAGCGGCAGTTCTACCACGATTGAGCCATGGGCAAGGAAAAGTGGCATTGGATTGGTAATCTCCGACTTTGATGGCGAGGGTAGAGATGGATGCAATCCGCTTTCGACAGCAGGTGCCTTGTCGCAGGTCGCGATTAAGGTTCACCGGTTCATGGGTTATACTGTGTTTGAGTTCCCGCGCTTCATATTTCCGTTGAAAAGCAGATCGGTAATGGAGTCGAAACTTAAGGGGGTTCTACTTTGCATTGCTTCTCGTCTTGTCGATTGCGGGATAAGTCTTTGCTCTTTTGTTGTAGGTTGCATTTCGCGGTATAAAATAAGAGATTGTACTATGCAAATGATCTCTTGCTCAGATGAGAATGGCCTTGTGGAAATCGCGGACGTAATTCGGGCCGAAAGGAATCCCTGTTGTGAAGTGCATGACGAGAAATGGTTGCGATGGGTGCTGTCCTCAACATTCTCGGAACAACAGCCGTGCATTGCCTTCCTTGTCAAGCGAGGCTCGGATGTCCTTGGCTTTTTCTTGGTCAAGAGGCGTTTCCACGAACATGCGTCAAGCAGAGGCTTCAAGAACGTCTGGCTCACGTCAGTTGTTGAATGGGGTGCTTATAAGGGGTTCGAGAAGAAGGTTTACTGGGCGATTGTGAAGTATCTTCTTGATCGCAGCAGGGGTGATGATGCGGTTGAATTTGCCGCTAACGAAGAGTCCCTAATTTCATTGCTTCGGCATTTGCTGTGGAGACAGGTCGGCAATGCAAACTTCTGCTTCAAGATTAGAGAAGGCTCGGCATTGGAACAATATGCGGCGGAAATGTCGTCAATCGACAATTGGCGTGTCAGACCGGCATATGGTGACTATGCGTTGTCTTGATGGTGCTTATATGAAGAAGTTGATTGTCAATGCTGATGACTTTGGTCTTGATGACGAGACTGTGGATTGGACCATAAAAGGGTTTGAGGCAGGGAAGATCTCAAGTGCAACGATAATGGCGGGGATGCCGGCAACAAAAAGGGCTGTTGAATATGCAGCGTCGCACCCGCAGTTTAGTTTCGGCGTGCATTTATGCCTTGTTGACGAGAAACCGATTAGCCATCCCACAGACATTCCTAGCATGATTGATCCACGGACGGGTACGCTCTGGAAGACACGACAGTTTGTAATCCGCAATTTCCTCGGACTCGTTAATGTTGATGACATTAAGCGGGAAATGATGGCTCAGATTAATGTGCTGCGCGATATGGGGCTTAAGATCTCGCACCTTGATGGACATGGCCATAACCATCGTCTTCCGCAATCTATTAAGGCGCTGGTCGCTGTACGCGATGAACTTGGTGGAAACATTCCTGTTCGTCGATGCCAAGATATTTATGTTGGGAGACCCGGTCTGCTTAGTCGTGTCATAAATGGCCCGATGCAAAAGCGACTAGAGCGAGCGCATATTCCAATGACCGATCATTTTCTTATGGCTGCCGGACACACGACAGACGAGATGTGGTTTTCCAAGGCGGTTTTGTCGTTGCCAGACGGCCTTACCGAGATTGGCATCCATCCTGGCATGTCGGAAGATTGGCGGCGAATTGATTGTAAAAATTGTCTTGAGTCTGATTTGAAAGACATTGAGCTTGTTGATTTTAGAGCTGTGAAGTAGTAACTTTTGTTTCTACTGATATCTGCGTTGCGTTTTAGATGACAGACGTTGCGGTTATAATTCTCTCGAAGGACGAAAAGCTGCATATCGGACGGTGCCTGGAGAGGCTCGCGCCGCTCGAGCCGAGGCAGGTCTTCGTTGTCGACTGCTTCTCAACCGACGGAACGCAGGAGATCGTGACAAATCTCGCGGATGCAAATTCTGGGAAAACAGGTCAGACCTATTTTCCCAGATCTGCCGCCGAGTTTAGGCGTCGCGCACAGGAGAAGGTTGAGGAATCTCCTCGGCTGATGCCGCTCGCCGAGGCTATTGGGACGGTGGTACATCGCCAGATCGCGGCAGGCTCCAATCCATCCACGACGGGAACTATAGCATATTTGGATTCGCATTGCAAGGTGGAGGAGCATTCAATCATTCAATTGGTCGAGCATGAATGGCCGGGGCTCTACGCAAAGCAGTTCAACTGGGCGCTCGACAACCTGCCGATTGAGGCGAAGTGGGTCTTGCGGCTGGACGCCGACGAGTACTTCGCGCCCGACACCGTCGAACGTCTTAGGGCGGCGCTTGCTGACGGCTCGCTTGATGACGCCGACGGACTTACCTTCGAGCTCAGGAGAAGGTTTATGGGCGGCGAGATACGCCACGGCACCAACGGCATCCGGCTTCTCCGTCTCTGGCGCTACGGAAGGGGGCGTCTCGAGGACCGCGCGATGGACGAGCATGTGCAGGTCCCCGGAAGGGTGGTCGACTTTGACGGCGCATTCTACGACGACAACCTGAACTCCTTCGAGTGGTGGAAGGAGAAGCATCGCGGCTATGCCAGGCGCGAAGCCATGGACGCCATCTCGCTGTTCAACAACCCCGACCGCTTGAAGAATCCAAGCGCGACCGACAAAAAGAAGATCAAGTACTACAAGCTTCCTCCCTACTTCCGCGCGTTCGCCTACTTCTGCGTGCGCTACTTCCTCAAGCTCGGCTTCCTCGACGGCGTCGCCGGCTTCCGCTGGCATTTCTGGCAGGGCCTCTGGTACCGCTGGCTTGTCGACCGCGAAATCGCCATTCTAAAATCCTAGAACCCGTCCCCTTTGGGAAAATAGGTCTGACCCGTTTTCCCAGAATGGGAATCTTCTGTCGAATTCCAGTTTCAGAC
>JAFRBA010000194.1 GCA_017405115.1 Kiritimatiellia bacterium | reverse complement strand
GACTCCCACAGCCCGCGCAGCACCGCGTCGCCGCGCAGCTTGTCGCAGACCGCCTCCGGCGCGTCGGCAAGAGCCGCCTCTCCGCCGATGGCGTCCGCCCCGGCGTCGCCCGCGCGCGCCGCGGCAAAGAGCGCGGGCTCGTCCTCGATTCCCGCGGACATGCTATGCGACAGGCCGCCGCCAGGCCGTGCCGGAGACGAGCGCGACTGCCATGTTCAAGTTCTTCTTGGCGCCGGACGTGGCGTTGCCGCCGATGTCCGCGCTGTCGAAGCGCACGTTGCAGACTGCGTTGCAGCCAAGCTCGCGGGCCCGCTCCTTCATGCGCAGAAGCGCCGCGCGCCGCGCCCTGTCGAAGAGGCGAGTGAACGTCTTGGACTCTCCGCCCACGATGTTCTTGATCCCGAACACCCACGTCTTGAACATGTCGCTCGCCACCACCGCCTCGCCGCTCACGAGCACACACGGACCTTCCGCGCCGGCAAAGCCAGGCGGATTGCGCATGTCCGTCGTCTCGATGTCCTCCAGCGCCTCTTCGCGCGATGCAAGCGACCGCTCGTGCTTCGTCTCGGACAAATGGCCGACAAGCCATCCGACGAAGAGGACAGCCGCAGGAAGGCAAACGTAGAGCGCCAGCGTGACGGCCATAGATGCATTTCCCCCGCCCATTGTCATCCTCCGGCGACGCTATTCCACGACGACTGCGGTTCCATAGGCCATCATCTCGGAGGCGCCCGAGGTGATCGCGCTCGTGGAGAAGCGGACGTTGACTACGGCGTTCGCGCCAAGCGCCTCGGCCTGCGCGATCATGCGGGTGATCGCCTCGCGCCGCGACTCGGTGAGAAGCTCGGTGTAGCCCTTCAGCTCGCCGCCGACCATGTTCTTGAAGCCGGCCGCGATGTCGCGCCCGATGTTCTTGGCGCGGACTGTGTTGCCCTGGACGAGCCCCTTGACCGCGACTACGGTCTTGCCGGGAATTGTCTCGGTATTGACGATTGTCATTGTCGCTCCTTTCGGTATGCTGCTGTTATTATATCATTAATTTCCCCTTGCGGATTTCGCAAAGTCCGCGAAGGCCTGTCTGATTAGATGTCAACCGAAACGCCCGCATCGTTGTTCGTCTCCGTGCTCTGCCACTGGCAGCTCTAGCGTCTTGTCGCCAGGCAGCGGCTCGCGCGGGCCGAGGAACTTGGGACTGCGACGGAAAATAACATCGAGCACGGCAGCGATCTTGGCGAGCTGCTCGCGGATGGTCGTCTTTATGGAGTAGCGTCCGTTCACGTCCTGCGCCGCGTAGCCGTAGGCATCGCATCCGAAGCCGCGCGCGGTGAACACGGCGCGGCGAACATGGTCCGACTGCGAGACGATTACAAACGAGTCGAGTCCGAACACCTTCTTCGCCCGCACGACCGTGTCGAGCGTGCGGAAACCCGCGTAGTCGCAGACGATCTGCGCCTCGGGAACGCCCGCCTCCACAAGCGACGACTTCATGTCGGACGCCTCGTCGTATGTCTTGACGTGGTTGTCGCCGCTCACGATGAGGCAGTCCACCTTCCCCGCCTTGTAGAGCTCCGCCGCCGCCGCGATACGCCGCGTAAAGTAGAGGTTGGAAAGTCCGTTGGGAAACGTCTTGCGGCAGCCGAGCACCACGCCCGCGCGCAGACGAGGAAGCGCGGCAATCGACTCGGAATCGAATACGCGGCCGTTCGACAGGAGGCGTATAGCAAGCGCCGCGCCGCCCCACGCCAATAGCGCGGCGACGATTCCCCAAAGCACTAGCCGCACCAACTTTCTTCTATTGAACCTCATATGGAATCTGGTTGACTTCGGTGCAAGCGCTACGTTCGCCCGGTCTAGATCCTCCGGCAACACCAGTATGCGCAGATAGACTCCAAGGCCTCCCTGGTTGAAGTAGTTCACTACCGTTCCAAGGGCAGTCGACCAGTTGTTCCGATGGGACTCGACTATCCCCGCGCCTTCCTTCGACACCTGGCACAGTTCAAAAGGCACGCCCGCCTGTTCAAGTTCCCGACAAAGGGCTTCTGCTTCATGGACAAAGACCCCGTCACGCAGAATTACCTTGTTTTCCATGCACGCATTATAGCAAAAAATGACATTCCTTCGCCACTACGGCGACACGGCGGAGAATCGCCACTTGCGGCGCTGGTCGCGCGGGGAGGCGTAGGCGATGCCGATGCGCGGCGAGGCGGCGAACTTCGGACGCGCCCCGTCGCTCTCGATCCAGAGGCGTTGCGACGAAACGAGATCTTCGCGGTTGAGCGAGCGGTCGATGTGAAGCGCCTTCGTGAGACGCCCCGGACCTTCCGCGCCCTCTACGCCGCGGATAAGCACCGCTTCGGGGCGCCCTTCGCGCCCCGTCACGACGTTCAGCATTTCATGCATCCCGTAGCAGAGATAGACATACGCGCAGCCGCCCGGCGAGTACATCACGTCCGTCCGCGGCGTCCTCCCCTTGTGCGCATGGCAGGCCGTGTCCCCCTCGCCGCAGTATGCCTCCGTCTCGGTGATGCGCCGCCGCATGACCGTGCCGTCGTCGAGCCGCCGGCACAGCCACGCGCCCAATAGCGCCTTCGCGGCCGTCACCGCATCAACCGCATAGTCTTTTGTAGTCAATCTTCTCATTGTTGTTTCTTGGACAGGATTTACAAGATTAAAACTTACATCCATTCCCCATAATCCTGTTAATCTTGTCAATCCTGTCTAAAAACCTTCCCACGACAGCCCTCGAAACATCATTCTCCTCAATACGGCGCCTTGATGCGCTCGTACTTCATGTCGTTGAAGTCATGGAGCTTCTTTGGCGCGCCTTGGATGTTTGCGGCGCGCAAAGCGAAAATCGCACCGCCTTCGGCGAAGACCACTCGTTTGCGCGGCTTGTCGAAATCCGCCCAGGACCAGTGTGCGCCGTCAACGGCAGTCTTGCCGTCGGCGTCGCATATCTGATGGCTTTCCCAATAGACCCCGCGCCCTTCGACACGCGACTTCGAGTTCCACACGCAATGAAACATTTTGCGAAGTGTCAGCCCGTGAGAAAGCGGCTTCTCGAACACATCAAGCTCCAGCGACCGCGAAGTCCACTTCCATCCGTCGCGGACAAGCCGCGGAAAGTAACCCATCGGGCACTCGCCCTTGCATTCTCCCCATCCTTCGCAGAACTTCGGCGGAGCCACTTCGACAAATCGTCCGCCATTGCGTTTCACGTCCTTCGTGTGCGGCAGATGGTTGATGGCCACGCGTTTGTTGTCGACGAACAACCCGCCGCCGTTCCATCCGCTGCCATTGAACCAGAGGTCAAACGCCTTGAGATAAGGAACCCGCGATATGGCCGTCCAGCTGCAGTCGTAGTATTCGCCCGCACGAACCTGCCGTTCAATCTCCTTGCCAGTTTTTGCATCAGCGGCAATCTCGTCGCGCCGGCGAAAATAGACGCTATGATTTCTCCAAGAGAAAGGTCCCGTTTCCGCCTCGACCCTTTCGGCGATGTATTTGTCAATCGAACTGCCCCTTCCGTATTTCGCGGCGAAATAGACGAGGTGGCGTCCGTCTGGAGAGATGTCGCACCGATACGGATAGAAACTTCCATAGAACCACTGGCCGAGCTTGAACTTGTCCGCCTTCAAGTCCCATTCGAGGATTGCCGTCTTGCTCGACGGCCCTCGACGAAAGACGACCGCCTTGTCCGCCTCTCTCGCCAGTATCGCGTGAATCCGCGCCGGGATTTTATTCTCGCTTATAGGCATTTCTAATCTCCCTTAGCAGCCGAACAGGTCGTCGAGCGTCGCAAACGACTGCACCTTGCCGGAGTAGGCGTTCTGCTTGACGCCAAAAGACGTGACCATGGTGACATGAACGGCCTTGCGAGTCTTCGTGGCGGCCTTGAACTCGGACTTCTTGTTCATCAACGATACGTCGTCCTCCGCAGTCATAACATAAGGCCCTGCCCAGTATTTCATCTCGCAGATGTTTATGATGCCGTCCCTGCGGTCGATCAGCAGGTCTATCTGCGCGTTCGCGTTCCGCCACGAATGCACGTTCGCCAACACCCCGCTTATGCCAAGAGCCCGCTTGATGCCGTCGATGTGCTGCAGGCAAAGGCGCTCAAACGCAAGCCCCGCCCACGTCGAATGCACTCGGCTGTCGGACATCGCAGACCAGAAATGCGGGTCGTTGGACTTGTTCGCCTCTATGAACCGGAAGTAGAACAACGTGAAGCTGTCCATCAGCTGGAACACCGCACACTTGGTCTTCTTCCCTATTTCTGTGAACTTGCGGATGAAGCCGCATTGCTCAAGCACCTTCAGGTACCTGCTCAGCGCCCCGCTGTTTTCAAGCCCGGACAAATTCGATACCTCTTCCCGCGTCATGCCGCATTTCCTCCTCGCCATGGCGGTCACTATGGCGAGATAGGGCTCCGGATGCTCGAACAGAGATGCGTAAAGTTCGTCGAACTCGTTTTCGAGCTTCTCGCTTCCGGAGAAGAACATCTCGTCGATGTTCTGCGCGACGCTCTTGCCGCGCTCAAGATACCGCCAATACATCGGTATCCCTCCAAGAATCATGTAGCATTCCGCCAACTGGTCACGCGTATACTCAAGTCCACGGGAATGTGCGTACTCCTCGCATTCCCTCAAGGTAAACGGATCAAGCCTGATCCGATATGTCACGCGGTTGTGGAGCCCGTCGCGGTTGTGGACTATTTTGTCCAGCACCCACGACGTCGCCGACCCGCATACCACAAGCAGCACGTCCTTTCGCGCGGAAGCCCAGCCGTTCCAGAAGTTCTCGACCGCCGAGATGAAATTCCTGTCCGACCGCCCCATCCACGGAATCTCGTCGATGAACACGACCTTGCGCTCTGCGGCACTCTCCTTTATGATGACCTTTAGATTGTCGAATGCATCAAACCAGTTCTTCAGATCCGGACAGGAAGGATACCCCTGTTCGACCATCGATTGCCTGAAGCGCGACAGCTGCACTGCACAAGAACCGTTCTTAACCCCAGTATGCTGAAATGTGAAGTCCTGATTGAACGTCTCGCGAATCAGAAACGTCTTGCCGACTCTGCGACGCCCATAAACTGCGACAAATTCCGAACTATCGGAAGCAAACGCCTCCAACAGCAGATTCCGCTCTCTTTCACGCCCAATCATCCTCTTCCTCCTAATCTTGAAGAAATCAACTGACTAAATCTTATCATTTTCTTGCGATTTAGTCAACGGCCTATATTAAAACACAGTAAAAGACGCAATATGCCAAAATATGAATCAATATATTTAAAAGCTCTTACTAAATCTTGAGCTTTTCCACTACATTTAGTAAGCAATCTACTCACATTCTAGCCTGGACGAGACAGCTGGCTAAGAAACATTGGGTCGGGCGCAGTGGGCGAGCCAGCGAAAACGCGCGCGGCCTCGCGACATCCGCCAAGACACTTCGCGGACTTGGCGCAGCCGTCGCACATCTTCGGCAGATAGTCATGGCGCACGTAGTGCATCCACTCATCGCACTCCGGAAGCCGTTCCCACTCGTCCCACTTCACGAGCTCGACCGGGCTGTGGTTGCAGACGCGCAGCCATCCGTTCGGCCCGACGGTGAAAAAGTCCGTAGCCGCAGAACAGCCGGTCGTTACGTTTAGGTACTCGTACTTGTCCACGTCGATCATGCAGTCGGGAAGCTCCGTTCCGAAATGCCCGCGGCGCTTCGCGCGCGACAATACCTCTTCCGCGATGTCGGCGGCCTGACGCACCTCATCCGCCGTCAGCATAAGCTCTGGATGCGAAAGGCCGCGTCCGCCCGGGAGAAAGCGGTTGAGGAGCAGCGAATCCGCGCCCGCGACGAGCGCGGCGGAGATCGTCTCGTAGAGCTCCGGCCGATTGAGCTTCGTGACGGCGATGCCGACGGTTGTCGCGCAGCCTAGCTCATGTGCCTTGCCGAACATGGCGAGAATGTGCTCGACGGACGTGTCGCTGTCGGTGTTCGCCGCGAACGACCGAAGCCCCGGCATGCTCATCATGACGTGTATGCCGCGCTCGGCGCAGAACCGCAGGACATCATCCGTCATGGCACGTCCGTTGGAGAGAAGCCCCACCTGTGCCCGCTTCGACGCGAAGTCCATAAGCTCAAGGCACCCTTCCTTCAGAAGCGCCTCGCCGCCGGTGAACGAAAACTGCGTCACGCCCGCCGATGAATACGTCTCGATAAGCCGCTTCCACTCGTCGACTTCCATCTCCGGCCCCGGCTTAAGCATTCCCGCGAACCACGGACACGAGCAGAACCTGCACGCATGGTTGCAGCGGTAGGTCATTTCCAGGACGGCGACAGTCGGAAGTATCGTCGTCAAATGTCAACCTCGACTTCTACAGGCGCCAAAGGTGCAGGCGCCAGAGGATCGGATTCGCCAGGCTCCAGCAGCTTGCGCAGACGTGGCAGCTCTCTTTTGAGGAGCATATCTCGGCCGAGTATGTCTTTGATCGTCTTCTCGCCGGACAAAAACGCCTTCAGTATTCGTGCGTCATCATCCATTGCGACGATCCTTTTCCCGTTGATCACCCAGGACAGCCTGTCGATGCGGCATGGGGCGACAAAATCCTTTTCGTCATACGACAGATCGCCCAGAAACCTTGTCCGTACGCTGTAACCCCAGGCGCGGTCATTCTCGGGCGGCCACTCTACGCAAACCCAGCCCGCTGGATCGCCCGGTTTCGCCGGGAGCCGTTTCAGCGGCGGATCCGCTTTGAACAACGAACCAATCACTGTCGCGTCCAGACTCGGAGCCAATCGAATGTTCACGCTGTCCCCTAGTATCTTCCCCTTCTCCGATATATACTCTGCGCTAACCCATGCATTGCTTGAAACAGGCAAGACGCGACACCAAGAGTCATAGGCCTCGATTATCTTGACCTTGTCGCCAATGCTCCACGGAACATCCCCGGCGTCTTCCTCCCTTTTGGGTCTGCCTGCAATCGTTCCCGCCGTCGGCAGGCCAAGTTCCTCCGCCGACTTGCACTTCGAGCAGAGGACCGTTTCGTCGAGCGTGATGTCCAGCCCGAGCGCCCTGAGGCTCGCCGCCTCGTCGCGGCGACGTGCGAGAGAGTTCGCCATCTGCTTGCTGTTCTTCGGATAGACGGTGTGCGTTCCGCACTTCTTGCAGACATATTCAAATTTCTCAGGGCGCGGCATCACCCTCACATAGCCAGTTGCCGCCATTATGGAAATGACATTATTCGGCTCTGGCGAGGCGGCGAGCTTGTCGAGCATCGCGTTCAGCTCCGCACGGTTGAAGTCCTTCCCCTTCGCCGCCAGAGCCGACAGCGCCGCAAGGCCAACTCCTATCTCCATTTTCATGCCGACATTATATCATTTTCGCATTATCCAATGCTACGGCGTCGCGGCCGCGAACCGCCACTTGCGCTTCTGGTCGCGCGGAGAGGTATAGGCGATGCCGATGCGCGGCGAGGTGGTGAACTTCGGACGCGCCATAGGAAAAGCCCCGAAGAGCAGATCGCGCCTAGGGTGTCGCAGAGGATGTCCTTCTGCGCGTCCCATACGTCGCCCTGCGAGCCGAGGAACGCCGCACCCGCCTCGCCGCCGTCAACGACCGCGTAGATCCACTCGACGAGCTCCCAGATTCCGGCCATTGCGACAGTCGACATCACGGCGAAGAACGCGGCAAAGCCAGCGGACTTCACCCAGCCCTTGCGGAAGAAGAGTTCGGCGAGCGGAAACGCAAACCAGCCGACCGCGAAGTGCGCGATGCGGTCGTAGGGATTGCGGACAAGTCCAAGCGGTTCCTTGAGCCAGTCCATCGGCACGAGTTCGAACGTGTAGTGTGCACCGACAAGCTGGAGAACCGTCCAGACGAAGAAGCAGAGGTAGGCCAGCGGTGAGAAGCGGAACTTCCTGCGCGTAAGGAGTAGAATCGCCCACAGCCCGACCGCCCACACCATCTCGACGCACCACACCGTCCTGTCGGCGGGGTAGATGCCCAGCACGACCGCCACGCACACAAGCGCGGCAACCATCCACCTCTCCCATTTGATGAAACAACTGCACGATAGCGTGTCGCGCGAGTGTATCGCCGACATCACCTTAGGCCGCTGCTCTCGACTTATCGTGTCCATTCTCTCACTCTTCGACAAAACCCTCTATCGCGGCGACCATACGGCCGATGCGCGTCTTGGCCTGGCTCACCTGGTTGCGCGTCACCCCGAACTCGCGCGCGACCTCGTCTATCGGCCGCTCTTCGACGACATACGCGCGGTAGAGGCGCTTGTTGAGGTCCGAGACAAGCGTCTTCGCGAGGACGTGCTCAACCGCAGCACGGTGCCGCGCCGCCGCCCATTCCGCGTCTATCGCCGCCGTGACGCTGTCCGCCGGAACGACGGGCTCCGCCTCGTCCAGGGGCACGTTGAGCCCAAGCCCCCGCGCCTTTTCGCGCCGATACGCCATGTAGAGCTGGTTGCGGATCATCTTGGCGAGATACGCGCGAAAGTTCCCCTTGCCCTCGCGAACGGAAAACTTGTTGCCGCGAAACACTCGCACGAGCCCTGCAAGCACCTCCTGCACAACGTCGTCCACGTCGCGTCCGTCGCCGCGATGCCGCGCAAACTCGCGTATGGCCGGAACGTACAGGTCCGCAAAGCGCACCCAGTTCGCCTCGTCCTCGCCAGTCACCTGGGCGGCGAGCTTCACGAGAAGCGTCGCCGGAGTCTCTGGAAACGCGCTCATTTCGCCTCCATGACCGAAATCCTCTCGCGCAGCTCCCGCAGTTACCGCTCCGCCATCTTGCGCTGTCCGCGCTCGTATGCCGCGTAGATTGCGACCGCCGCAAACGCCATGGCCGCAAAGAGCATGATCCCGCCCAGAACCCAGTGCGGGAACCGGATGCGCAGCATGACGTCGTTTTCGCCGCCGCCCGCCGTGACAATCGAACGGAACGGATTCTTCGCCGGTCCGTGCCAGGCGGGCATCCGCCTGTCCGTCGGCTTTTCGGCAAGGAGCAGCGGAAGTATGCGACGCCACTGCGGGTCGAGCGGAAGGAGCAGGTCGTCCAGCTTCACGCCGGGCGCATACCACACCTGCGTGAGAAGCCTCAGCATCATCACTCCGAGCGAATAGCAGTCGGACGCCGCAGACTCGTCGCCCCCGTCCGCGACTTCTGGCGCGATGTAGAACGACTTGCCCATAAGAGGCTTTCCGCCCCGCACAATCGTGTTGACGGTCTCCTTGAGCTCGGCGCGCAGGTCGCGCGGCAGAATCTTCGACACCCCGAAGTCCGAGAGGACCGCCCGTCCGTCAGAGCCGACAAGCACGTTGTCCAGCGTCACGTCGCGGTGCACTACGCCCATCGCATGGATGTACTCCAGCCCTTCGCGAAGGTCTTCGTACCAGTTCGCCGCCATCTCCTCGGTCGCCTCGCCGCTCTCGAGCGCGTCCCTAAGAGAGCGCGGACGCCCCGACTCGTCGAGGACGAGGTCCATGACGTAGTACGGGAGCCCCGTCCCCTCGTCGACGTCCATGTCGTAGACGCGAACGATGCGCGGATGAGACAGGCGCGCGAGAAGCCGTCCCTCGACCTGAAAGCGCTTGCGAAGGAAGTCGACCTCGCCGTGGTCGAGCGTGAACGCCTTCAGCGCAAAGCGCGCCCCGAGCCGTTCGTTCTCGACTTCGTAGACTTCGGCCATCCCGCCCTTGCCGAGCAGGCGCACGACGCGATACGACCCGACATGCCTTCCAGTCTCAAGCATACTCAGCTGTCCCTGGCTTTAGGCATTCACCGCCTTTATTTTGCCATAAAGTGCCCGACCGGGTGGTTGAGGTGCAAGGTAATGCTGTCCGCGAGCCCGAGCCCCTTCTTCAGCTTCTCGCGGTCCATCGAGGCGCGGCAGACCGTGGCGAGATTGTGCGCGGCGCAGTAGAGGTAGATGTTGCCGGATACGATTCCCGCGTCATAGCACGAAAGCGTGCCCCGCGCGCCCTTGTAGATCGGGTCGCTCGTGTCCGCCGCTACAACGACCGACACCGGCGCCGTCGCCGCGAACGCCTGATGCCCCGCGACGGCCGGACGCAAATCCTCGTCGCTCACCTTGACGAGTTCGTTCGCCTTCGCGTCATAGCGGTATGCGCCCGACTTCATGCATACGTAGAGGACGATCGTCTGCTTGTTCAATCCAGTCGCGTTCGTACGCCTGTCTGGACGGTTGAAGCCGTTCGCCGCCCAAAGGAGCCCCGACAGCTCCTTTGCCGAGAGCTCGGTTTCGGCGAACGCCCTTTCCGAATGCCTGGCCTTCAGGGCCTGCATTACAGTAAGGCCACCTTCCATGTCAGGTGCCGGGAGTTTCATCGGTTCCGCAAGGCCGCTCATGGCGAAGCCTGCTGCGGCGAACAACGTTGTGATATAGTTTTTCATGCGTGCATTATAGCAAAACGCCTTTTCTCCGGCAATCGCCCGCTGATAAAACGCAAGCTCGCAACCCCGGCCATGGACTTGCACGCCTCAGCCTCTAAAGCCACACAAACCATAGCAACGTTTTTCACTCCAGCAGACTTGCTGCAGGACGTAGTTTCTTTAGATCGTCCTTCATTTTTATCAAAACGATCTTGAACTTTGCGTTTGTCACTCGCTGTATTCCGCCTCCTCAAAAATACCGCACCAACTATCCACCTCCTGAACTGCGGACATATCAAGTTGCATTGCAACAAGTCTTTTCCGCAGAGAAGCAATTTCGCTTTCAAGGCGCTTAACCGCCGCAGTTTCGATGTTTGATGCATTTGCCTTCATTGATTGAAGTTCTTTTTGAAGTCTAGACGCATGACGCTCTTGTTTTTCAAAGTTGCGCCGCAACTGCGCGGCGCCGATTTCCTTGCATTGATTCCCCTTCTCGATCGTAGACTCTATAATTTCTCTTGAAAATGATTGCGCACATGCAGATGCAATTTCAGGCGTCGAGGCAACCGCCCTTATCAGCACCGATATTTTCTTAGGTCGAACCTCAACTGTTGTCCGCATGACGACGGTCATCAAGTCATTTGTGGGAACTTCCCGACATTGTGCACATGCCCGATGAAACACCCGCAAACGGAAATCTTGTGCAAGCCAAGTAGCCCGCATGTCATTAAGCCGTTCTAATGCTGTCGAATCGTGATCGTTGTTCTCAAACGCATATCGAACGACTCCGTCAACCTTGCTACCATACATAAGACCACACGTCGATCCATATTCACTGCTCCGCCCAACGGGCATCAAGAACATGGCAACAATTATTGCCGCCGCGGCAAGAAGCATCATACATATAGTCATTCGTCTCATTTCTCCTCCTCAATGATTGCCGCCATGAACGCCGGAGTCTCCCATCTTACTTGAATACCATTCTGGATATCGGCCAATAAGCTTCCTGACCCGCTCAACAAAATCTCCCCTTGATTCCGGGTGCCGCTTGCAGAAGCTCTCCCCCATGAATCCGCATATGTCAATTTTATAATATGTCTTCTCGCATTCACTATTGCAAAGTAAGATTCTATCCTCTAACTCATGCAAAGCAATTACCGCGTCATGGTTGCTTCGCACGGTTTTCATTTCCCTTCTGCACCGATCCATCTCCGCTTTAAAATGGTTGATCTCGGCGAACCAACATTCAACGGCCAATGCCGGAGCGTCAGCATAATTCCAATATGAATCCTGCACGGCGGAATAGGCTCTCGCAACGGACGAATACAGGTAACGGCATTTTCTCGCATCTACACTCGCATATGGCATGGCCGAAATCTCCTTCTCGACCGCACTCAACAGCGCAACCCTTTCCAACTTGCTTGTCACCGACAGAAAGGCGTTTGACAGGCTCTCTTCAATAACCCAGTTTTGAATGCTTAGGACATCAAGATCGGCTAGAGATTTCTTAAAGTCCGAAATGTCATGACAAGCCTTCTTAATTGTGATAGTATCACTGCGGGGTTGCACTGACGAATCCCTTTTGCACCCAAGCGTCCCACAAAACAAGATTACGATTGAGAACAATGCCAAATTCTTTTTCATTTCTTTTGCACTCCATTAAGAAAAATATGGTCGTCAATAGTGCGAAGAATCCAGTTCGAATGCTTGTCTATGCGAAATGACCCATTCGTAAATATCTCAAACCGTTGTTTGTAAAAATCAGGGTTGATTTCCTTGGCAACAGGAGATGCAATCTGCGAATTCCACCCTATTGGAACATCCCAAATCTTAACACCCGCACACCAGTTTGTCAAAACAGCCACACTCCCGGCTTTGTCTGTCATCCAATAGCCACTAATGGACGGCTGCCCCCATTCCCCAGCGCCCTGCGCCACAGTATGATACCATTCTTCCATTTGATCTTCATGCTCGTAAAATCCACTGTGCGAGCCCGTATAGCAAGGTATCTCCACTATGTATATTTCACAGAACGACACATGCTGCGGCAGTACATAAAGCCGCATGCGCATCTCAACACCACCAACTTCCCCAGCTGGTCTGTGCTTGTCTTCGTACCATACTTCATTTCTACACTCAAAACCCGTTGGCTCAACTATCGTAATCTGTGGAGTGTATGATGTATCCCCATATTCCACACAAAGGTTGTCAGATATCTGACTGGTCACAGGGCATGAATATGAGCGAACACCATCCCCAACAGATGTTGAAAATGCGGCCGATCCTCGTGAACAACTCCAGTTGAGACCGACAGAGGCCGGTGCATGCAAAAGGGCAACTTTCTCGCAAACCCCATAAGTATGCCTATGTCTGTCAGTGTTTTGAGGGGCCGTCATGTGCGTTTGCATTGTAATTCTTATCGCCGTAAGATCATCCGTAGAAACTTCCGGCGTTGCTCCCTCCGCGTTCTCGGTGAACGAAGTCGTAACGACGATGTCCTCGGCGTTTGTGCTTGGCAACTGGCCCTTGTAGACGATGGTGAAGTCGAGCTTCTTGCCGGGCAAGACCTCCTGCTCGACGGGAAGGAGGTGCCCGGAGACGCGCTCCAGCTTGTTTTCGCCCGCGATCTCGAATCGGACGTGT
>JAFRBA010000193.1 GCA_017405115.1 Kiritimatiellia bacterium | reverse complement strand
CGCGGTGCTCAAGCGCGTCGAGACGCGCCTTCTTCTCGGACAGCTTCCCGAGGACTTCCGCCACGGTCGCGCCGTACTTGTGCTTCAGGCGGTTCACCAGCGTCAGGCGCCGGTCAAGCGACTCCAGGTCCTCCTCGCCGACGTCCAAAGCCGACACCGCGTCAGCGACCGTCCGGGACAGCTCCTGGATCCTGCAGGTGAGCTCCTCCGCCTCGGCCGCCCATTCGGCGGCGGCCGGCATATGGCGGGCCATGGAGCGCAGGCGCACCTGCAGCTGGACCAGGATCGCCGCCGCGGACTGGTCGCCGCCGAGCGCCTCGGTGACGGCGTTCGCGTCCTCCACGATCTCCTCGGCGTGCGCAGCCGCCGCATGGCGCTCGGCAAGCGTCTCGTCGTCGTCCGAAAGCCCTGCCTCCTCGATCTCGTTCACCTGGTAGCGCAGCATGTCCGCCTCGCCCTCGCCCGCGTCGGCCTCCAGCGATGAGAGCTCGGCGCGCAGGCCCGTCCATTCCTCCCACGCGGCGGCGTAGCCGCGCGCGCCCTTCGCCCCCGCCGCCGTCGAGACGCCGCCAAACCCGTCCAGCGCCTCGCGCTGGAACGACTCCTCCACAAGCCGCTGGTTCGCCGTGGGGCCGTGCACGTCGACAAGCGAGCGCCCGAAGTCGCGCAGCTCCGCCACCGACACCGACTCGTCGTCGATCCACGCGCGGGACCTGCCTTGCGCAGTGACCGTGCGGCGCACTGTGCGCTCGCCGAACACGGCCTCTACCTCGGCCTCCTTCGCGCCGTCGCGCACCACGGATGCGTCGGCGCGGCCGCCGAGCACAAGCTCCAGCGCGCCCATGAGGACGGACTTGCCGGCGCCCGTCTCGCCCGTGAGCACGTTGAGCCCCGGAGCGAAGACCGCCTCGGCCTGCTCCACGACGGCAAGATTCCTGACTGTAAGCTTGTTGAGCAAGAGCTACTGGACCCTGATATGGACCTTGTTCGTGAAAGTGGAGCGGGCGATGGGAATCGAACCCACGTAAGAAGCTTGGGAAGCTCCTATTCTGCCATTGAATTACGCCCGCAGAAAAGCCGTTGGCGGAGAGAGAGGGATTCGAACCCCCGATACCCTTGCGGGTATGCATGATTTCGAGTCATGTGCATTCAACCAGGCTCTGCCATCTCTCCAGCAACAGTTGAATATGATACCAAAAACCTGGCCCCGAAGTCAACTGCCCGCAGAGCGCTAGTTACGGCCACCGCCTCTGCGTTTTCCACCGCTGAAATCTAAGGCCTGTCGGGAATGGCCACTACGGCAAACGACCATGCAGGCAGGCTTGCCGGAAGCGGGGTCTCCTCCCATGTACGCATGCCATCCGTGATGCGACACGTCAATTGCGGCGTCTCGCCCTTCCCAAGGCTCAGCGCGATCGGCTTGGGCTCCTTCGAGCAGTTGACGACCATTACGGTCCGCCCCGACGTCCCCTTCGCCCCCGCAGCGCGCACCTTGCAGTCGTCGCTCGTCGCCTTGACAGCAGTTCCCGCCTTCCTGAGTTCGTTGAACGCCATGAACGCATAGTACGCCCTGTGCGGCTTCTGCGTGAGAGGATTGAACAGCGGGGAATAGTTGCCTACCCCACAGCGGGCATCGTAGATCATCGCCGTATCGCAAGGCCCGTTCTGGAGGTCTATCAGCTCCGCGGCTATCAGTGCCGCCTGGCGGGCCGTGCCAAGGGACTCAAGGGCGGGATAAGGCAGCCACTCGTTGAAACTCATGGCCGTGTTTCCGAATCCGAATTCATCGAGCGTCCTCCGTGCGTAGGCGATCTGGAGCCGCGCGTCGTCCGGCAACGAGTAAGAGTGGAACGAGAAAAAGTCGAGCGGCCAGTTTTCCGCCTTGGCGTGGGACAGGAAGTTGGTGAAGCAGTCGACGAAATGGACCAGGCGCGGCGACGAGTTGGCGGCAGCGACCCGTCCGGAGCCGACAGCGGCATAGAATCCGCAGCTTCCGTAGCCTCCGATCTTGAGGTGCGGAAACTTCGCCTTGAGGTAAGGCGCAACCGTGCCGTAGAGGCGCATGTATTCCGAGAACGGGCCGCGGAACATCGGATTGATGTCGTCGTCAGGGTTGTTGTCGGGCTCGTTCCAGATTTCCCAATGGGATATCTTCATCTTGAAGCCGTCCGCCCAGCCCTCGGTGTAGTGCCGGATGACATGCTCGCAGATCCGTCCCCATTTAGCATAGTCCTTGGGCGGCAGGATGTTTACAGGCGGGAAGCCCCGTTCCACGAAATTCTCTATGGTCACGCCGAGGCGGAAAAACGGCTCCACGCCGCTTGCGTCAAGGGCCTTCATAAGGGAGTCCGTGTATGCAAAGCGATAGTTCTTCGGATCGTTCTCGTCGGCATCGAAATCCGGGAAGAGGTTCGGTATGTCCACGAAAAGCCCGCCGCCGAGCCACCCGCCCACGTCATGAAGGCGTGAGTACGGAATGCCCGCCTCCCTGAGATAGTGCATCATCGGGTAGTCGCCGCACTTGCCGACCATCGGCGGCTGCCCGACGCCGTTCACGGGCTTGACCTGGCCAATGGCCGTGTCGAAGTCAACCGCGACATGCGCGGCGAACGCCTGGCAGGCGGACATCGCCGCCACGACAACTGTTCCGCATAGGATTCTCATTTTCGTCACCTCTGGGTTATTTTTCATGTCATGCATGCACATTGTACCATATTCCCGCAGGCCCTATAATTCAAACGAAGCATAGTGCTTGCTCCCTGAAATGCAGTCCGTGGCAATGACGCGCCACGTGCCCCTGGCATCGTTTAGCGCGGTGCGGAACACATGCACGCCTCGTCCGCCCTTCGCATCGCACACACCAGAATAAAGTCGGCTGCGCTTCCCGTCCGGCGAATACACGTCAACGGCCACCGGATGACATGCCTTCGCCCACTTCGGAATCCCCGCGAACGCCGTCACCTTCACCTCTTCGCCTGGACGCCCCGCAGCGACCGACGCCTTGATCGGCCCGACTTCGTATGGCAGCGCCGCAAAAAGCTTCGCCTCGGCAGAAAGCAGGGAAACCTTGAACGTCGTCACCTTGCCCAGCGACTCCTTCGTGCGCAAGTCATACACAAACGACGGAGCGCCCAACCGCACTGTCCTTTCCGCCGAGCCCTCCCCCGCGTTCCACTCGCGGACGAAGCCCCAGTATCGTCCCTCCGCCCCGTCTCGCGGGACCAGCTGATACGACGAGACCCCATCGACCGTCTCTGGGGCGAAGCCGGACACCTCCCTTGCCACGTCCCGCAGCGCTGGCGCGCGCCGCGCCGCGCAGTGCTGGTCCAGCCGGCCGGTCTCGGCGTCACCGGCAACCTTCCCGCCACGCCCAGCGAACCGGTGGATCGCCTCGACCTCCCTGTCGGACAGCGCCGCCGAACGCGGCAATACAAGCCACTTCGCCGCCGTCCGGTCGAGAACGCCATCCTCGATCTCGGCGTATGAAACATAGCGGTACGGTATGGAACGGTTCTGAAGCATGCGTCGCCATTCGTCCCCGCACTTCAAGAAATCGTCGTAGCGGCGCTCGATCTGCGCCGCGTGTATGGACGCAAACGAATAGTGGATCAACGCCTCGGGCCGACTCTCCAGCGACCGGAGGATTCTCGCCGTCCCGTGCCGCAGCTCATCGCCGGTCTTGCCATACCGCACGGCTGTCGGCGTAGGCGAATAATCCGGCATAAGGAAGTTGAAACAAGTCCAGAAGTATGCGCCCACGTCGAGAAAGCGGAATGCATGTTCCCACATCCGCGCCTCCAGCACATCGGGCCTGGTGCCATAGCCGCACCACGGCTTCACAAACGGCCGCCCGAACGACCGCAGGAGTTCGCCGAGGTATCCCCCAGCATATGCGGCAGGCTCGCCTACGGACTTCGAGACGAGCCACATGTCCATGCCAGTCCAGCCGTTCGGCGGCTGAGTTCCTGACATGTCGAGCGGAACCTCCGGCAGGCGCTCGTGCAAAATCTCGGCCACGCGATCGATGGTTCCGCAGAACGTCAGCTCCATGAACCGGCGGTGGTCCGCCCATGCGGCGTAGGTCTTTTCGCCAATCCGTTCCGCACGGGCGCGAGCCTCGTCGGCGGTGTCCGGCACGACTTCGCCCCATGAGCGGAAGTTCGTCCGCCACGCCGCGTTAAGCCCATCAAGCCCCGCGTACTGCGTCTTGAGCCATTTCCGAAACGCATTGAGCGTATGCGTGGAGAAGCAGAAGTCGAACGGGCTGTCCCAGAGGGTAAGCGTATTCTCGTCGCCACAGTCGCAAGTTACAGGGGAGAACCTTGCGATTCGCGCCACATTCGCCCTCGTCTTCTCGTCAAGCGCCTTGCGGTATTCGGGATCGTGCAGGCATGGACGGCGGCAAAGGTATTTGCGGTCTTTCGTCTTAGCGTAAGGGTCGCGGAACCGCTCCCGGAACGCCGTTTCGCCGATCCTGGCGTCGTAGATCGGGAAGTCGAGATCGAAGCCATGCGGCAACATGTGGAGAAAGCTGGCAACGCTCGAAGAATTCCAAAAGCGTATCATGTCGATCCCCAACTCATGGTACAGTATCGCCCTGTGCTCCAGCAGGTACTCCTTCTCACAACCGTCGGTCAACCAGTCCTCGGAGATGCCGAGCGGATATTCAGCGCGTCGCCAAGGGCGTTCGCACACGACCTTGGCATGTCGCACGTCCACTGTCTTGCCGCCAAGCTCAAGATATGCGTCCACGAACAGCATTCCCGTCCTCGCCTCGGAAATGGCAAGGGCGAACGTGTCCGTCACGCCGTCCGCCTCCGCAAGCAGGCGGCCGAATCCGTCGGAAAGCGTGACGCGGGCCGCGCCACCGGTCAAGGAGACCTTGCCCTTCACTCGTCCGCCAATCCTGTACGCGCCGCCGCCGTCATCTACGGCGAACTCCCTGAACTCGGCCGGCTTGCGCACGTGCAGCGCTTCGGCGGTCCAATCGTACACGCCCTTCGGGCCTTTCATGAACCTGTGCCGTATGGAGAACCCGGGCTCGACGGAAACGGTCTCCTCCACCGTCTGCGCATCGGGAGGCGGCGCGCCGTCCATCTTAGCAGCCCACAGTATTGCGCGCCCCACCACGCCAAGAGAGTAGTCCTGGTAGCGGAACGGCGGGAACTCCTCGGAGTACGGCACGAACGGCGTCAGCCCCAGCCTGCCCTCGTAGTCCAGCATTACTTCGCGGTGCGATCCAACCGCTGCGGCCCGCAGGTCCCCGGCCTTGAACGGCAGCAGCTCGGGCGACACGTTGCCGGCGATCCAGTTGCGCGCCGCAGAGTCGCCATCGAGCGGAGGGAGCTTCGGGCCTACGCGGACAAGCCCCGTGCCTGCCGCCACCTGGCGGTCAATCTCCGTCCGATTTTCCTTGTCCACCGCGTTCAGCAGGCTGCCGCTCACGAATATGACGTCAAGCCGGCTTTCAAGTTCCTTCTTGAGCGAAATGTTCATCTCGCGGTACCTGTACGTGCCGAACTGCTCGATCATCGCCCACGATGTCGTGTTCTCGTCATATGCAAGGCGCACAGTCCGCGCGTCCATGTCGATGCGCTGGAGCAGCTCCACGATCTCCCTCGCCTGGTGTATGCTCGTGATGAAAAGGACTTTCGGCCTTCCGCCTGCGTATGGCCGTGCAAATTCAGCATGCGGAGTCACGGGGCCGCCGCCAAGCGCCATCCGGAACGGCTTGACCTCGACTGGCTTCGCCTTGGCGCGCTTCGCACGGTACTTGCGCCCGGCCTCGAACGCGCGCTCGGCCTCGAATGCAAGGGAGCCGTCCGCAAACGCCCTGACCGCGCACCAGCTCACGCCGGCACAGGGAATGTCGGTGGCAAAGGTCGAGGAGGAGTCAGGCGAAATGAACACGACGCCGCGCCTGAACGTCGCCGCGCCGTCGGAGGCACGCGCCTCCAACTCTACGTTCAGCAAGCCGTCGAAGGCCGAATCGAAAACGGCCGCAAGCTTTCCGCCGTCCGTGGAAATGCTTGCCGCAATGCCGTTCTCCACCCAGTCTGGACGCGCAACGCCCGCAAGCGGGAAAAGCGCGACGTCGGTGGACTCCGTCCCCCCCGCGGGAATCCTGAAAGGCCGGAAGGCGACGCACGAGACCGGATTGCCGCCCGCGCCCTGCAGGACTCGCGTCCCGTAGCAGTGCTCCCAGCTGAACTGGAAGGCCATCGTCCGCGCCCCATCACCAAGCGCCGCGCACCAGCCGCCAATCGCATCCTGGCACCACGCACCACCGCCGTCCGGTTCGGCACAGACGACCCCGCTCTCCGTAGGATAGCAGAGCGCGGGCTTTCGGACGCCGTTTGGCGCCAGGCCGTTCGCCACGCAGGGGTCCACAAGCATGTCGGCCATCGACGCCGGCTGGTTGCGCCACGAATACCGCACCTCCAGCGCGGACGAGTCTCGCTTCAGCGTCATCTGCCGGACAATTTCGAGATACGGCCTGCCTTCCGCACCGGACAGCCGCAGCTCCACAGTGGCCTTGTCGTTCCCGTCGTTCCGCACCTCCGCATTCCATTTGAGCCTGCTGACGTCGCCGCCGTGCCTGAAGCCGTCCTGGAGCAGACGGAGCCCGCTTCGTTCCCCGGCGTAGTTTACGCCGGTGCGCCGGTCTACCAGCTCACGCACCGTCGCGCCCTCGCCCGGCAGGACAGTGCATCGGATGAAGTCGTTCTCCAGCGTTACTTCGCCGTTCGACTCCGTGGCGCGGCATCCGCCGCGGGCCGGCCTGTCCGGCGCCTCGAAAAGCGACACGCCGTCGTACCACGCCTCCCCCGGTGTCGCAAGCCTGTAGAAGAAGTACGCCTTCTTCACCGGCCGGCGCGGGCAGTAGATTCCCGTAAGGCGCTGCCAGCCCGGACTGTCCGCCGTGAACTTGCGGGCAGGTGTGAACCAGTCGTCCGTGCCGTCGTCGTAGATAAACCGGATCTCCATACCGTACTTGTGGTGGTTAGGCGCCAGCGTGCGGTCTACTCCGGAGAAGCGCCCGGACACACCCCACGCGATCTGCCGAGGCTTGCTCTGGTTCAGTTCGTAGACTTTGTGGTCGATCGCCTGACGGGCTTCGGGATGTCCATTGACGGGGAACGCGAGGCATGCCGCCCCTTCCGCCGCCAGCCGCGATGCGGCGAAGAGGAAGAGGGCGGCTGTCAGCGACCTGCCGCGCATGGCATGCGGCTCTCTACGACTCGTCCTAGAAGACAACAAGCTTCATCCCCTTCACCATGAAGCGCAGGCGGTTGCCGACGACCGAAAGGCTGTACTTCTGCGTCGGGGCGCCGTCAACCGTAAGAGACCAGTCCGCGTCCGCAACGGAAACGCCATCGAACGCAATCGGAAGGTCAAAGGGCTGAGGATGCTTTGGCAGGCCTCTCACGTCCACCGTGCAGTTCGGCGCGAGCGAGAAGCCCCTTACCGTTCCCGGAGCAGCGCCGGCCGTCACGCGGAACGACGAAAGCGTGACGTCGCCTTCCGCCTCAAGGACGGCGCCGTCGCTTACGCTCACGTACTCGACGTTGGCGAGCGGAGCCGGCACAAGGCCGAGGCTGTGCCCGCGTATTGCCTGAAGCTTCGCCGTGTCGTGCTTTGTAGCGGCAGTCTCTCCGCTTGACGGCTTGTTCTGCGCCATCCACGAGTTGCTTGTAGTCGGAATCTTCATCTTTTCGCCGCTCGCCCTGTTGTCGGCGACGGAGTGGAGTTCGTCCCAGTTCCAGCCGTCGGTAGAACCAAGCAGCGACCATGCGCGTACATTAAAGTTTGAATAAGCACCAGTGCTAGAGCCATCGCCATACACCACGGCAAGGTCATAATACGCGATCTCGGGCGTTCCGTTCGTAAGCCGCAAGTCAAACTCCAGCCATTTCTTTGGATCGCTTGGATCGATGACGGCATTGTCTCTCTGCAGTTGGAGGCAGGAGCTGTCGGAAATCTGCCCCGTATCGGTCAATTTCTCGTACCGACTGCCAAACCACGTATAATAACGCATCGGCATTCCGCGTCCAATCTGACCGCCAGAAAGCGACAAGCCGACGGAATTGGCAGTATTTGCGGCAAATCCTATGTTCTGGCGATATCCGTCGCCGTCAAACAGCCCGATTCTGCCAAGCTTCAAATAATCCGACTTTGTCGACGTCCTGAACCTCGACCAGAGATCCTTTATCACCAGCTTGTACCAGGTGTACTTGACACCCTCGCCAACGTGGCGGACCTTGAGCGTGCCGCCCTTGACCACTACGGGACCGGAGAACGAATTCGTCATCGCAAGCGTCCACGTGCCGCTCCCTTCCTTGATGACGCCGAGACGGCATCCCGCCGCGCCGTCCGTCAAGTTGCCTACTTCGTTGCCAGTGCCTGCTCCGCCAAGGACTATATTCTGCACTCCGTTCGAGATTGCGCTTATGCCGCCGAGACGCAAAGGGTACCCGCTGGAGTTGAGAAGCCGCGCATCGCCCCCCAGCGCAATCGGCCTTGTCGTGCATATGGCGTCGCGAGTTCCAGTGTACTCGAATGTCGCAAGACCGTCGTCGGGATAAGATCTTGCGGCGGAACCGAGGCGGAAGGCGTACGGCACGCGGTACGCCTCGTCTGGAGCGCCGCAGTACGCTTCGCATAGGTTCGTGGCCATGCCGAGAGCGCACTTGTCGCCCGCCTCGCGGATAAAATCATAGCGAAGCGTGCCCTCCTCCACTGCAATGCCAGTGTCGTTCTCGCGCACTGTTCCGCTGCCCAGGCCATCTTGAAGCGGACTTCCAACATCAGTAAACCGCCACGCGCCAGTGCCCTTCTTCGTGATGTGGAACGAGAAGCCCGTCTTCCCCTGGCTGTTCTTGAGCGTCGCGTTCTTGATATCGCCGGCAATCACGCACTCGTGCGTGTTGGACCCGGAAAGCACGAGCCGTCCCATGCCCTGCCCCGATCCTGCCGTACCGCCGTATCCCCACGTCCCCTTGAACGTCAGCCCTCCGTATGCGCCGGCGTCGAACACCGTTGGCCCCATGCTTGCGTACGACGCTGTGATCTTCTTGTCCGTCTCCGTCTCGTTGCCGTCGCCGAGATAGAGGAAGGTGCCGCCGCTTTCGCCGGTGTTCAGGGTGTCATGGGTTCCGACGGACGAAGCCTGCCCTTTCTTGCCGATGGAATGGAAGCCCGTGACGCCGTGGCCGTCGGAAGGCAGAGGCGAGTTGGAAAAGACAGTGAAATTGCCGAACGTATTGTCGTCGCGCCTGATCATGACGCGTCCCGAGCTGTAGTAGCCGAGCTTGCTCATCCATGTCGTCAGCTCCGCCGGGCTGGCGTTGCTGCCTCCCCAGACGACCAGCTGGTTGGCGGCGCTGTTCGTGACCGTTCCCTCGCCCGTGACACTGCCCGTCCAGGTGCGTCCGTTCGTGCGCGTGAAGAACGATGCGCCGGCCGACACGTCGATGTTGCCGAAGAGGGCGTTTTGATTTGCAATCCCCGAGTCCTTGACGGAAAGCATTCCGCCCTCTACGGCGATATCCGTCGCGTATGGGTTGTTGACGGAGGAACATGCGAGTTCGAGCGTGCCGTCGCCCTTCTTCACGATCTTGCCGTACCTAGGGGAGTCGCCAGTCTCTGGATAGCGGATCGACGCACCGAAGGAGCATGTCGCGTCCGCGCCGGAAATCGTGAATTCGATTCTCGCGTTGGAGTTCGTCGGCAGGATGCGCGCAAGCGAGGACGCGAGGTTGAACGACGCCATGTCGGAGTTAGAGAGGCGAACCGTTGCGTTTCCAACGACCACTGTGTCGTTCGCCGACGGAGCCGCGCCGCCCACGTAGTTGGATCCGTCCGTCCAGTCGTCGTTCGGCGCGTTGTCCTTCCAGTAGACCGTAGCGGCGGAAGCGACGCAGTGGATGCCAGCGGCCACAACGGCTACAAAAATGGCAGTCATTGTCCTACATTTGGCTGCACTTGTAGAGTTCATGTTGGTTTCTCCTTGGTTTTGTGCGTTGATTTTGAACAAAGGATAACACACGCCCTACCAAAAGACAAGAAGAATCTCCCAAATCTCAATATCAATCTCAATAATGCGGAATTCCCTGCATAAAACGCAAAACGCCGCGCTAAAGACTTTCGCCGGCGATGAACCTGGTGAACAGACGGGGCAATCCGGCCTTGCGTCCGTCAAGAAGATTCAGCAGATATTCCGACAGCGCCCTGCCATGCTCAATTGGATCGTTCTCTATGCGGGCAAGCGAGAAGCCGAAGGACAGTTCGTTTCCGGCATTAGACCATGTGACCACGCCGATGTCCTCTGGTATGCGCAGCCCCGCCTCGAAAAGCGCCGCTATGCCGCCTGACGCGAAATAGTCGTCGTCGAACAGCACCGCGTCCGGAGGATGCGCACGGTTGTGCGAGTCACGAAAGTACTTGGCGACAAGGCGATGCCCCGCCTTGCGCATCTCGCCGACACGCCACCTTCCGGGCTTCTCCCATGCACCGAAGAGTCTGTGGACGGATATTCCGGCCTCAAGCAGCTGCGACTTGAAGCTTCGGTCTATGCTTCTGTCGTAGTCCACTTCCAGCAGCCGCTTGACTCCGTGCGACTTCAGCGTTGCGGCGACTTCGGAAAAGCACTCTCCGAAGTCCAGACTGACCACCGCCTTCGCGTGAGGATCGCTTTTCACGCCTGCGTCGAAGACGATGTAAGGGACGCCCGCGCTGGCGAACATGTCGAAGATTTCCCTTTCAGAACAGTAGCATACCGCAAAATCCAGCCCTGCTTCGACATGTCGCCGGACAAGAGTCAGGTCAAGCGGCTTGGACGGGCACGATGGCAAGGCGATGAAAACGAAATCCCAGCCGGCGTCGGCAAGACATGTCGACATCTGGTGAGCAAGCATCTGCGAATAGTACGAACCTGGCACGCCTACGGCGACAAAGGCGACACGGCCGCGCCAGCGCCACGTGCCCTTACCCGTGGCAGTCACCCCGGCACCCTGCTTGACGGAGACGAGCCCCTCGTCGCGCAGGCGCTTAAGCGCCGTGCGCACTGCGTACTCCCCGGCACCGAAGCGTCTGCGCAGTTCGTCGACTGGCGGCAGCGCGTCGCCAGCCTTCCAACGCCCCGCGCCAAGGTCTCCGCGAAGCTCCTCTGCAATCCTGTTCGACAGCGTCCGCTTCACCCGCACGCCGGCAGGATTCATGTCTCTACGCTCTCCTTTCAATGCAGGCGTATTATACCACAATGCGACGCCACCGTGAGGAGTATTCACGCCATACGAGTAATCGGTTAGTGAATTGCGGGGTCGCTGCGGGGTTGTCGCTCGGTCTCGACAATCCGGAATCGCGCACGGCAGAGCGTTTCGACAATATGCCGTGACGAGACACTCCCCTCGGCGGCAGTCTCCGGCTGCGGGCAGAGTCCAACTGCCGTGCTTGT
>JAFRBA010000192.1 GCA_017405115.1 Kiritimatiellia bacterium | reverse complement strand
TTTACGTATTCGGTACTTACGCGGAATTCCCAGCGAGCATGCTGTCGTATAAAACCATATGGCGACTCTACCCATGCCGTCCAGAACGCAAGAGCCTTTGCGGCAACTTCCTTGAACTCGTCCTTGCCCTCCTTTGCAAACGTTTCCTCGTCCTGTTTGAGGCGCTGGAATGTCAAGGATTCCATGAACGATGCCGCAGATAAGCATTTCTGCCGCGTATAGACATTTCCAAAGAACAATGCGACCTCAATGTTCGCTTTCAGGAATTCCGCTAGTTGCGCAGGGGTGTCGAAGTCGAGAAGTTTTGTTGTTCTTAGGAAAGCGTCGTTGAAGGCCTCAGCGAGAGGCTTCTCTACTTGCGGCCTCATATCCCAAGTCAGATGGTCGCTTGTCGACGGTAGTCTCAACATGGCTATACGCATTGCCATCGTGTCTCGCGTGGTGTATGCCTGCGCGATGTCTCGGTAAATGCCAACCATTCTTTCCTTTTCCTCATCCGAGATGCCAATCAACCCCGGGCCTATCGCAGCAATTGCCGTGCGCCTCCGCTCTTCCTCAAGCTGTTGCACCTGGCTTCGCAACCGTCGCGTTTCGCGTACAAGATGAACCGTCAGCAGCACAAATGCCGCGAGAACCGCAAGACAGACGCATTTCTTCATTTTACTCATAATTGAACGCATGTCACTTGCTCCATTTTGGTTTGCGGCCTAGACACTTTGACACTCGACTGATCATCTTGTCAGCCTTGTCGGGATTCTCCCTGCAGAATCTCGCAAGGATGCCGTACTCAGAATTATCCACAAGTCCTGGCGTCCCCGTAGGCTTATCCCTGCAAAGTGTCGCCTGATGCTGGAAATTGAGAGACTCACGACCGCGCCCACGGCCTACGGCCCTTGCATCTCGGGCCAGCTCACCACAGCCAGAGAGCGCTGCAGCCCTCGACAGGGCATAAAACAGTCGCGACTCCGCATCGCAACGTCGTGCTTCCGCATCGCAACGCCTACCTTCGGCATTGAAGAAGTCGATCTCTCTGAACCAACACTCTAGTGCCGCCTCGTCTCCGCCATCTGCTCGGGACAACACACCGCGAGCAATGTAAAAACTCTCCCTTATCCAGGTCTGCGCCTTCTGCCACCCTTGAAAATCTAGCAGCCCAAGATCAATTTGAAGGGCAACGTCCTCTAGTTCGTGGGCAATGTAGACGAGTTCGACTCCATTGGACACAAGAGAACACTTCATGAACACACTCCTGTTGAATTCGGCGACGTCCACCGAAAGACATTCATTTGTTATCAATTCCGGCAAAGTCGATATGTACTTTGCAAGTTCAACGCAATTATTTGAGGCATTCGGAGGAATTGCGTTGCCTTGCCCGGAACTGTCACACCCAACAGTCAGCACGACGGCCATGGCCAAAGAGTCAATCAGTAAAATCACCCGTTTCATTTCTTTTGTATTCCATTAAGGTATATGTGATCGTCTATCGTTCGATGAACTTCCATATCGTACTTCTCTATCCGCATAGTGCCGTCCGCAGTCAGCACAAACCTCTGGTCATGAGCTGGACGATGCGGCACTTCCCTAACGACAGCGCCGCTCAGACCATGCGCTCTCCATCCTATTGGAATATGCCAGACCTTCTCCCCGGCACACCAATCGCTGTCGAGAAAATAATCCTGAGTCACCTCGTCAATGTCAAAATAGTTTGATTCGCTTATGTGCACCCATTTCCCCGCGCCATTGCCCGTAGTATGATACCAGAAGGGAACATCAGATAAACGATTGAAGTAACCGGTGTGCGTGCCCATTTCGGATGGCACTTCCTGCATGTCTATCTCCCCAAACGAAACTGTTTCGGGCAACACAAACGTCGGCATTCTCATTCCGGCACCGCCGGGCTGCCCTGGCGGGAAAAGCAAATCATACACTACGGGATTCCGGCACACCACCATCTGCGGCTCTACAACCGTAATGACGAATGGATAGACCGCACCTGCGAACACGACAGACAAATCGACATCTCCTTCATTCGTCAGCGGACAACGGTAAACATTCAACTCGCCCCCTGCTTCCGACTCGAATGCGTCGGTGCGTGAGGATGTCCATGTCACTGAATTTAGATGTGGCGTCCAATGTAACTTGATGCGTTCATTTACTCCGTAAGTGTGTCGTGTGCAGTTGGTGAATGCTGGTGCCGTCAGAAGTGCCTCCAACTCCACCTTAACACTTGTCAACTCATCCTCGCCCGACGATGGCGTTGCTCCCTCCGCGTTCTCGGTGAATGTAGTCGTAACGACGATATCCTCGGCGTCTGTGCTTGGCAACTGGCCCTTGTAGACGATGGTGAAGTCGAGCTTCTTGCCGGGCAAGACCTCCTGCTCGACGGGAAGGAGGTGTCCGGAGACGCGCTCAAGCTTGTTTTCGCCCGCAATCTCGAATCGGACGTGCCCGCCGTTCGGACCGCCGTGCGCGACGCAATGAAGCTCAGTCTGCGTGGACTGGCGCTCTACCCAATTTGTAGGAGTGTCCCAGTAGCCGTCCTCGAAGATTACCACACTCTTCGAGAAGGTCGCCGAAGCGCCTGCGTCGTACGGTCCGTCGTCATCGCCCTGCTCCGGGCTAGGATCGTACGCGCCACTGCACCCGCACCACCCTCCGCACGCGGGGAGCCGGTAACCCTCGTATCCGTAATAACCAGTGGCAGAGCAACCTCCGCAATGGCATGCATCGTTGCAGGAATACGCGAACACTCCACCTCCAAGTGAACTGATGCTACAGCAGCTGTTCGTCCACGTGAAGCCGCCGCCGAGGCAGTTAGGCACGACCGTCATTGCAAACGACGCTCCGCTGCGCATGGAGATCGCCTCTATCTCAACCGGCCAGCAGATGGAGAGTTCCGTCGCCGAGACCTGGTCGACATCTATCTCGCCGCTCGACTGCCCGATGCAAAATATCGGCATGCGGCTCGTTACATGGTACGTCTTGCCGATGAGCAGGATGACGCGGTTCGTCGCCCCTGCCTTGACGACGAACGTCGGATCGGGCAGGGCAGAATAGCCGTCGCCGGTGAACGTGACGAGAGCATCGGCATTGGGCACGACGAGGTCTACCCAGCAGTATGCATTGGAGTTCGCGCCTTCGGGCAGCGTCTGGTGCGGACCGAAGTTGTCGCCGTCGTAGGCGAGCGGCTGGATGTCGTCGTCGTTCGGGATGCCGTCGTCGTCCCAGTCGTCGGGATTGACGCGGCGGTAGACGCGCACAAGGTCGTTGCTCCGGACGGTGAATCCGCCGTCGCGGCGGAGGGATATCTGCGCGTTGGCCTCCCGGTTCGTGTCGCCGCAGGTGAAGAACCTCTCCCACGTCACCGTCCGCTCGTCGCCGTCCGCAAGGAGCCACAGCCGGCTCTCGCCCTGCACGGCGAGCGTGTCGCCGAGCCCGGCGGACGCCGCGAAGCCGGGGTTCCTGGGCGCGTCCTGGAGACGTCCGTCCATGAACCACCAGAGCCGCGAGCGGAGACCGCCGTTCGTCCCGCAGGGGAACGCCCATGCGCCGAAGTCCACCACGTGCATCCCGACGTCGGACCTCGCCCCGTGCTCGTGCAGGCGCCCGACGTATGCTGCGTTCGACGGCATGGCATAGAGACATGTCTCGTTGGCGGATGTCACTTCAGCCGAAGCATGATTCCGTGGCTGGTGGCCGCGACGTGGAACAGTTCGCCGGAGCGGACGTTCTCGCCGCGCCCGACGAGACGCACCATGTTCCAGCCGGCTGGGAACGCCCACGCCCGCGCCGTGCCCCGGAGCGTCGGGAAAAGAGCCACCGCGCCATCGCGGAATGCAATCTCCCGCACGCATCCACCCGTGCGGAGGCGAATCGTTCCACCGAGACAGTGCACACCTTCCGCCGCCGAAGCCACTGCCCGTTCGCCGGTAGCGGCGTTCATCACGAACCACTCGCCGCAATCCCATCCGGCGGAAAGTCCGATTTCCTCGACCGAAAGAACGCCGTCGCCGTCGGCGTCCGTGCCGAACGCAATCTCAACGTTGTTCGACGCCGTGCCCGAAAACGCCAGCTCGAAGGAGTATTCTCGCGACCCCTGCGCCGAAACCGCAATGTTCGTCACCACCTCCGTGTCGAGATGTTGAACAGGCGGAAGCGTGGGCCGTATGTCTGTCGCGGTGGCAACCGTCGCAAAGAAGACGGCAATTGAAGAAGATATGGCAAAGATCTTCGTATTGAAGAACTTGCAGAACTCGGCCTTGACCTCTTCTTCGCTCTGGCAAGCGCACAAGCTATCATACAAATTTTTCATGCTTTCCCCATGACCCTATCGTTGTTTATCCATCCCAATTAAAGCAGAAGGATATTGTTACTTCTTGTTTAGATTACGAAGAACATCTCGAAGACAAGCACCGTCTTCAAGGTTAACATCGTTCTCAACCGGATTGAAGCACCCGTCGCTTAAGACCATAAACTCTGGACCAGAGAGCCATTGGCCAAGTATTTTGCCATAATGTGCGCCTATCAGATTGCCATGCTCGTCAACCCTAGTGCGTGTACGAAAAACCAAATACGAATCATCATCTAAGAAATCCCAACGTCTCTTATTTCCTGGCGTTTGTTCGCTAACATAAGAAAATGTCGCTTTGTAATGCGCATTGGGATCTGCGTTGTATACAGTTTTAAAATCTGATAAGTCATCTTTCTTTAGTTGACATGCTCCTGCATATGGATTGTTTGTAAAAGAAACATCCATGACATACCTATAATCATGTACTCCATTTCTTGTAGAGGAGAATCTCAATAAGACATCGGCTTTATTCCCATTCCCATGAGGAGTCACCCATTCGCCACGTTCAAGATCAAATCCTAGCCAAACATTGAATTCTGGAATATGACACCAGCGGAGTGAATTGGGGAAAACAAGAAGCTTACCAGGATCCTTGATTTTCTTCAACATAACAGTACGCTCTCCGCCATATGGATGCCACTTGCCACCTTTTGCAGATGGGTATGCGAATGGATCGGAGAAGGTAACTCTGTCAAACGTATGGTAATAACCAGTTTTTTCAATCCCCACACTAAGACGATCGTTCGTCCTATACTCCGCCACAAACATTCCATTAGTATCCGTGCTCAATATCCAATCTTTAATGACTTTCTTTGGATAAGTAGTTCGAAACCATACATGTGCAGTAGCACCTACCACCGGAGTGCCATCATCATCCACCACCCTGTATGTCACCTTGGCATCAGCACCTTTCAGATAGGCCTGCCGAAGCGACTCGTCGACAGATGCCTGTATAACTGTGGCAGTGAATGCAACAGAAAGCACCATTAACCTTTTCCTCATCTCAATCCTCCAATTGTTACTATTTCATCATAAAAGCACCCAACAAACCAAAGCGCCATATTCTTTATGTCAGAATGAAGCCATGGATGTGCACCCTCTGAAGCAGGCCGACCCCATCCATTAGGACGAGAGACAGCTCCATCTTGCGTATTTCATTACAGTATTTCATCCACCTTTGCCTTCCACTTTTCGTTCAGCGCCTGTCTACTCTTGTGTTTTCCCTGACCGCTTTGCGTAAGTAATAACCATCCTCAATCATGGCATCATTGACCGTGCTATTAAAGCATGCATCACCAATTCGCATCGTTTCGCTGCCAAAAAGCCACGCGCCAGAAATCACACCATAATGGGCGGACACAAGTCGCCCTTCGCCATCAACTTTGGTGCGTGTACGAAATACCATATAAGAATCTTCGGGCAATATGTCTTTGACACGCTTCCCATCTGGTCGCCTCTCGCACACATAGTTGAATTCCGTTGCAAAAAACTTGTTTGTATCAGCGCATTCCGACCATGTGAAATCAGAGCCAGAATTTTTCTTGCAGACATACGCTCCTGCAAACGGATTATTAGTAAAAGATACATCCATCGCTATCTTAAAGTCAAAGTACTCATTTCTGATGTCGGCAGCAAACCTAATCAGTATGTCGCTATGCTTGCCTTTGCCATAAGGAGACGTCCAGTCGAACTTTTCAAGATCAAATCCGACCCATTGATCCCATGTCGGTATGATACGCCGTCCTACATCGCTGCCAGTTCCTTCTGGCACTGCCAATTTCCCAAGACCTATTATTCGACGCAATGTTATTGTTGTAACACGCCCAAATGGCTGCCATTTGCCGTTTTTCACCGTATGAGTGTACCCATAGTTCGGCAAAAGAAATTCCGACCGATAGTGGCCCTCCTTTGTTATGTCACAACGTATGCGATTAGTGCATTTCCCTTGTATGATATATTCTCCATTGGTGTTTGTTGTTCCTGATATCGGAATGAAGTCATTGAGATTGCCTCCTGTCTGCAATCCACCCCATACTTTTGCTCCGGCAACAGGATTCCCTTCTTGGTTTACAACACGTAGGCGCTCTTTGGCCAAGGCACCATGCTCTCGCGCCTTGTAAAGAATATGATCGGGACTGCGAGAGAATACCTCGGCGGGCATTTCAAATGCCAAAGACGCCAACAAAAGCAATAGCAGGCAACGAAGAGTTTTCATGCAAAATTACCGCTTCTTTTTTAGATTACGAAGAAAATCTCGAAGACAAGTGCTGTCTTCAATGTTAATGTCGTTCTCAACCGGATTGAAGCACCCGTCGCTCAAAATCATGAACTCAGTGTCTGACATCCATCGTCCAAGTATTTTCCCATAATGTGCACCCGTCAAATGACCATGCTCGTCCAAACGTGTGCGCGTACGAAATACTAAATACGAATCTCTGTCAAGAAAATCCCAGTGTCTTGGCTGGCCGGGACTTTGTTCGCTCACGAAGGAAAATGATGTTCGATATGTTGCATTTGAATTAGCTTCATATTCCGTTGTCAATTTAGAGGACTTATCCTCTTTCATCAAATATGCACCAGCATAAGGATTATTCGTAAAAGATACGTCCATAACATACCTATAATCATGTATGCCTCTTTCCTCCGAAGAAAACTTTAGCAGCACATCACAATTGCGTCCTTTCCCATATGGATAAACCCAGTCGGCGCATTCAAAGTCAAAACCAATCCATTTGTCAAATCCCGGAATTCGACAACTGCGTAACGAATCAGGAAATACGCAAAGTTCTCCAGGACTTCGTATTTCTTTAAGCACTACAGTCTGTTTTTCGCCAAAGGGTAGCCATTTCCCATCGGCTATCTGTGGCTCAGCATCTTTGATAGGATACGATATGGAGAATTCAGACGGATAATATCCGCGTTTCTTAATGCCGCATCTAATTCTGTGCGTACATTTTCCACTAACAACGTAGTCGCCGTTCGTGTTGGTTATGCCTTCTATCGGAGAAAAGTCGTTTATTCTATCACCCGTTTGCATTCCACCTCGCAATCTGGCTTGCGGAACAGGATTCCCTTTGGAATCCACAACGTGCAAACAAACATTTACCATTGCCCCATTACGAGTCGCGTTGTAAAGCGTTAAATCTGGCTGTGCAGAAACCGCCATCAACTGAGTGACGGCAAAGATACAAAACATTGTTCTCATTGTATGCCTCCTCTTGTTACGAGTTGTTCGTAAAGCTTGTACACATAAAAATACGCCATGTCTTTCATGTCGGAATGAAGCCACGCCTCTTCATACACATTATGGTCACGCCCCCATTCATTAGGACGCGCTACATCACTGACATCATTTAAGTTGACATTGTTCCTGTTTAACGCAGCAGAACCTCCTACAGGAGAAGAAACTGCCGGAACATATTTTGCAAGGGACAGCCAGACATCGTCCTGAGATGCGTTGCGGCTGTTGAGAGGCGTTCCGCCATGGCTGAACACCGGGCTGTTCGTGATCGAACAGTCTGCCGCCATCGCGTTGGCCTGGGCTGCCGAATAGCATTCCTGCACAGGTTCGCCGCCGACGGTCTCGTACCAGCAGTGGAAGCCCCATCCTCCTTTGAGTGTGCCGGCAACAGGATCGACACCTTTGCGCGTCTCCTGCTTCTGCCAGCTATGGGCCTCTTCCGTAATGTTCAGGTTTACAAACGGCCAAGTCCATGAAAGTGTCGGCCAATGGAAAAGTCCCGCCGTCAAACCCGGTGGCGTCTCTGCCTCCATGAACACAAGGTCCCCAGACGAATAGTAGTTGTACACCGTCCCTGCGTTGCCGAGCGCGGCGGAGAAGTAGTCGGGCCAGCCCATCATGCCGCGCGAGTCGGAAGGATCGTCCTGGAACCACCGGAACCAGTTTGCCGCCCAGCAGGCGTTCGTGTAGCCGTGCCAGTCTGACGGCACGTACTTGGAATAGCAGTCGTCGTTCGGACTCCCCGCCTGGAGCGTGCCGTCCACGGCCTCGGAGGCGACCGCCGCGTTGAACATGAAGTATTTCCCTGCCGCAAGTCCCTGCCGCAACGCTTCCTCCGCGACCATGTTCCCAAGGGAATGCGCCATCACCACGCGCTTCGACGAGACCGGCTGCGTCGCCTCGACGCAGCCCTTGAACGCCGCCGCCGCCTTCAATGCGTGGTAGACGTCCTGGTGGTAGTGGAGCCCGTTGAAGGTGCTTCCCGCGAGATTGTAGTCGCCGTACCACGAAAAGCCGTGGAAGCGGGCGCGAGACCCGGAGAGCCACAGCCTCTTGAACACCTGCCGCGACCAGTTGCGCGCATCGGCTTCGGAGACGTTGAAGCCGTGCAGGAAGAACACGTCGACGTCGCAGG
>JAFRBA010000191.1 GCA_017405115.1 Kiritimatiellia bacterium | reverse complement strand
TACTGGCTCAAGGCCGGGACCCCGCTCAGCAATGCCGGGGCGGTGGCCAACACGAGCTCAGCGAAGTATCTCGTCGCCGAGGACTTCTATTTCTACAGTAACACGCCGACGCAGCCCAAGCTGGTCAAGGTGATTGAGCAGGGCTATGTGGACATCGCCAAGGCCGAGGCGGCCGCCGGTATCGCGTTCAGCTCTGACGCGAAGTCCGCGCTGGCGACTGCCGGGATCATCCTGGTGGACGGCGCTTTGCAGACCGGCGGCGGTGGCGGCGGCAACGTCCTCATCGTCCACGGCACGATTGATACGTCGGGCGGAGGCGAAGGTCAGAGTTTTCCCATGACCATCGATAAGACCCTTGAGGAAATTGCGGCGGCTGAATACTCCGTGCTTGTTGTGCCTGCTGGAGATGGCACATATTTGGAACTGCCCGAAGTGATGCGGACGCAAAATGAAGGTATGCTTGTCTACGTTTCATGGGGCGTGCATTATGGTGCCATGGAATTCGCGGCCGTATTTGATGGCGAAGAAGGTGCAATCCTAATGGAAGGCAGCCTCCCCAACGTCACCAGCTCTGACAACGGCAAAATCCTCAAGGTTGTTGACGGTGAGTGGTCGGCTGCGACAGACATCCTCGTCCTCCACGGTACGCTTACGAGCACCACGGGCGGGACGATTACGGAAGTTCCTCAAGACCTCATGAATGCAATCACGGCGAACAAACGCATCATCGCCGCAATCACGATGCCGACCGCAAGCGGAACTGCTGACTATAATGTGGAATGCACCGTAACGAAGGTTGAGAACAGCAAGCCCTACGCTTATGGAACTTGTTCGACAGATGCGAGCGTGCTTCTGGCCGTATATATCGGCGAAGTAAACGATAGCCTTGACTTTGCGGCTGGGCAGGACACTCTCACGCCGTATTCGCCGTGAACCGCTTGCGAATCCCCGCGCTCTTAATCGACAAGCCGCTCTATGACGCAGACGCATCCAACGCACAGGCGGTTGTTGACGCTCCCGATTCTGCGGCGTGGTTGACATGGCGAAACTATCCCGTCATTGCCGACCACGCCACACAAGGCGGCACATGGCGTTTGCAGTTCGCCGTTCCGTATCTCACATGGGCTACCGTTGAGCGCAACGGCAAGACTACGCGCTATGTCTGCGAGAAGAAACAGCGCGGCGTAATCCGTGGCGGCAAAATGTACGACAGCAAGGGTCAGAGCGCGCACGACCAGCACACAGACCTCTGCATTTACACATGCACGGGACGAAAGCTAAACGGAGATACAGAAGTTTGGCTCACTTTTTGGCGAAAGAAATAAATTTTGGAGGAAAACTCATGGCCGTAGATTTTATTCAGAATCGCAATGCCGCCGTTGACTACGAGGGAAACGCCTACGTGGAGATCGGCTGTCTGTCCTCGGATACTAAGCCCACCGGGGCTTATCTGACCGGCAGCAAGTGCATCGAAGCAGACACCGGGAAGACGTGGTACTACGACCGCGCTGGGGCTCAGTGGATCGACCCGACGGCAGAATAAAAACGCAGTTAGCATAATCGGCGCGATTATGCTAAGTACAGCGAACAAATTTAGTAAATTTGTTCGCAAAACTAAACATTAACCAAAGTGCCAACTTAGAGAAATCTAAGTTGGCACTTTAGATATTGCGGGGTAGAGGAGCGGTTCCTTGCCAGGTTCAT
>JAFRBA010000017.1 GCA_017405115.1 Kiritimatiellia bacterium | reverse complement strand
TGGTCTGAATGTTCCTTGCACGGACGCGACGTTCTACGGCGGCGGGGGCGGCGGATGCGGTGCGTTGGCGGCTTTGTCAACTGCTCCTGGCGGCAGTGGCTATCAAGGCGTGGTATATGTCAGGGTAAGCATCGTTGCCGCAGGCGAGATAAAAAAGCCGGTCGGTCTTGACGTCGATTTCGACGAAGAAGAGCATGTGCTGGTTCCGGCGAACCCGGCGTATACGATTGTCGACTTGACCGAGGGGTCTTCCACCTATGGTGAAGTGGTCGAAAGCGTGTCGGGCACGGCGGCTGGAACCTACAGGGCGAGGGTGACGCTTGTCGACGGCTTCAAGTGGCCCGACGGAACCGATGACGAGGTTACGGCGACCCTCACGGTCAGAAAGGCTACGCCGACGATCTCGAACCTGGCGATTCCCAACTGGATATACGGCACTCCCGGCGACGAGACGCCGAACCCCGGCTGCGCCGTCTCGAACGCGGCCGCTCCGACGTATTGGTACGGAGATTCCGAAGCAGGGCCATGGTCGGCCGACAAGCCGACTGCCGTCGGAACGCACTATCTGCGGGCATGCGTCGAAGGGACCGACAACTACAATGCGGCCGAGGCCGTTGTCGGCTTCGAGATCGCCAACGGCCCAGGCGACGTGTACCGCGACTGCGTGGAGATCACGATCGACGGAGCCTCCGCCCCGGCGAGCGACTACATCTACGCCCTGAAGCTCGCCGAGAGCGCGCCGGTGGGGTTCCTCTATTCCCGCGCAGGCGCGACGGGCGACGACATGACGGTAACGGACGAGTCCGGCAACGTTCTCGACTACAGGGTCGGAGACTGGAACACATCGGGCGAGTCCACGATCTACGTCAAGCTGCCGACGCTCTCGACGAGCGCGCAGGTGATTCGCCTGTTCTGGGGCGTTCGCGACGGCAAGACGGCGCCGGGCCATTCGTCGGTCGTCGGGCCTGCGGGCGAGGCCCAGCCGTCCTGCGACTTCGGCCTGGTCGCCAGAGGCGGCAGGCGCGTCAACCACTGGCTGACGTATCCGTCGCTAACAAAGACGAAGTGGAGCGCGGGCGACGTCGAGCAGGGCGCCGTCGAGAGCGTCGGCACCCTCGCCTACGGCACTTCGGCGCTGCTATACGTAACCAACCTCAGCACGGGCGCGACGTACAGCGGCATGCCGACGGCAGGAGGCGCGTTCAGAGCGGTGTTCGGCTTGCACGACCCCGCGGGCAACTACGAGACGCCCGAGTACGGAATCGCCTTCGTCTTCGACGGCCGTGTTGCCTACGACGACCTCTCGGGCGATGCAGGCGGACTTACGCAGAGCGGACGCGTGCTCCTGGCCAACGACGACTCGGCGCCTGACGGATGCGCCGTCACCGGCCAGTCGTACTGGCAGTCGGACAGCACGGCCTACGCGACGTACTGGGAGCATACGGAAGACCACTACGTCAATTCTGCCGACTTCCCGTACTTGAGGCCCTATGCAAAACACACGCTGTACGCCAAAGACTCCGAAGGAAACGCCGTTGCGCTCTGGACTCTTGAAGACGTCGTTATCGGCAGCACGTACGCGCCCGGGCCCGCGGCGCGCAGCTGCGACTGCTACCTGCCCAACTCCCCGACGGCCAAGGCAATATCCTCCGAAACTGCCACGGCCGGCCTTGCCGAACAGGGGACGATGGCGATGCGCAACACGAAGGCCGCGGCAATTCTGTCGCCATTGTACACAAACGGCGTCGGCACAATCTACTTCGACGCCGTGAACGCCGATACAAGCCATGCCGATTCAGGAGGCTACAAGCTCCAGGTCCAGGTGTCCGTCGACGGAGGCGTTACCTTTTCGCCCTACAAGATGAAGCCGTTCAAGCGCGAGGGGTCGGGCGCATTTGCACCCGACCAGACCGACACGACGGAGCTGGCGCTCGAGGTTTCGACAGGCGGCACGGCCGACAGCTTCTACCGCGTAGCAGTGCCGGTGGACGCGTGCGGCAACGTCCGCTTCAGGATCGTGCGCACGGGCACCGTCGACACGTTGGCGGAGGATTCGGCGTTCATTCTCGTCGACAACGTCATAGTGTCGTATTCGAAGCCGGCCGCGTCGCTGGTTCCGTACGGTGAGTTCGTCAAGGACCTCCCTGGCCGGCTGGTGCGCGGCTGGGGCGGAGCCATGACCGTGCCTTTCCCCGCGGCAGGCGAGAACGGCGTCTACGCGCGGGCGAAGGCCGTGGTCGACGAGAGCGCGGAAACCCCTGTCGCCGTTGACGCGCCGATAGCATGGGCGCAGATGCACTACCGCTGGCGCTACCTGGACCAGCTGGCGAACGACTGGCAGGCAGTCGACCTTCTGCCGTCGGGCGATGGCTTTGTCTCGGCAGAGCCGCTTGACCTGCCGGCGGAAGAAGGCGACGTCGAGTTCTGGTACGAGTACATCGTCCAGTTCCCGACGTACAGGTACCACGACTACACCGGCCTCGGCCTCGGCCTCGACGGTGCGGACGGGAACGCGCTCTACACCGAGGACGTCGCGTTCCGCACGAACAGGCAGTCGGACGTCACGGGCCCTGCGCCCCTTGCGAGCTGCGGTACGGACTGGTTCTTCCGACTCAGGCGCGGCGAGAGCGAATGGGAGTCGTTCAAACTCTACGTCAAAGACCGCGAAGACGGCGACGTGAGGGAGTGCGACATGACGCTCGCGGCAGACCATGAGTGGCGCGGGATGCTCCCGATGCAGGGCTCCGGGGGGGACGGGATGTATGTTCGCGTCGCGGGCTTCAACAAGCAGGTTCCCGGAGACGAGGAGTATGCCTTGAACGCGGGAAGGTACTCTTTTGCCGACGGCATCGCGGCTCTTCCCGCGACCGGGACGCTGTCGTCAAGCGACAATGACGACGAGTGGGCCTGGCAGATGGTTCCGCTTGACGCGAAGAGCGGACAGATGATGGTGGTGCTGCGCGACGACACCCTTGAATACGCTGTCCTGCACGCGGAATGCCAGGACTTCGATTCCTGGACGGGTGCATGCACGACGGATGGACGCGGGCTTTTCCTCGGGTCGTTTTCCGGATGTGGATCAGCGGACTTGTCCGATCCCGCCGTCAGCGCAACGACATTTCCCTCGCACTTCGACAACTGGAACGAGACGATGCCGACGAACAAGTACTGGGTCGAGACGTTCCCGGCGACGAAGGCCGAGCTTGACTCTGGCGCATGGCCGCTCTACCAGCCGTTCGACTCGGCGATATCGCCGAACACGGCGTTTTCGATAGGCCCGGGCCAGTGGGTTAACGGCCACTACCGCGACAACAGCACTGGCATGGCCCTGCAGATGGAGGGCAGGGGCAAGGGGTACATACAGCTCGTCGACTACGCGCAGTCGCCGCGCGGCCTCGAGTCGGTGACGTTCAAAGCGCGCGTCGCGCAGTCGATTTCGTTCGGCGACTTTGCCTACTACATGACCGACCCGACGTCGCTCACGAACTACACGTTCATGACGGGCGCGGCGTTCGACATCAACGGCAGAAAGGACTTTGCCGGCAACGCGTCGCTTTCGCTTGTCGCGCTATATACGCCCGGCGTAGGCTGCTACGAGCTTCGCGTCGAGCAGGATAACGCGGTTGTAAACGCGGCCGACGCCGTAACGCCGGGCAATACGTTCAGGCTTTCGCTCTACCGCTGGGCGCTCGACCAGGAATTGGGCGAGGTCGCGCCGACCCGGCTGGGCACGACGACGCACTCCAACGGCTCGAACATGTTCAACACGAGGAGTGAAGACGACGGATATGCGCGGCTTTTCATCTCGGTCGACACCTCGGTCAATGGAGAGACGCGAGTCATCGGCGGCGTGGCGAGGTCGTCTGTGGCGCGCACAAGCACAGACTTCTTCGGCAGCGCATCGTATCGCTATGTGATGATCCGCGACGTCGCGGCCAACCGCCTTGCATCCGGCACATACGGCCTGCTCTCGGCGAACTGCCCCGCGCGCTTTGTCGCGCCGACCTATGCCGCGACGACTGTAGCGTACCCGACGAGCAACGCAGGCTTCCGGTACGGCACTTACACGGTCACGCCGATGGCTGCGGCTGCGCAGGTTTCGTGCAAGGACGACATCTCCAACGGCAAGTGGTTCATGGCCAAGTCACGCATGACGGCCTACAAGACCTCTGACATGACTTGGTACGGCATCAACGCGGTTATACCGTCGACGACGGTCGACGTGTACACTGCGCCTGCCGGGACGGTGAAGTGGGAGCTTCTCAGGTCGCAGACGGTCACGGGCTTCGGGTCGGCGTCGTCCGCGGGCGAGACCACGACGATACCGATATACAGCCTCGACGCGTGCTCGGTCAAGGTCGCGGCGGGCGGCACGTTCAAGACGGCGCGAATCGACGTGACCGTCGACGACATCGAGTTCAGGCAGTTCGGCGGCGAGAGCTACGACGACTCCGGGCAGGACGGCGTGTTCGACGACACCCTGTACGGCTCGCCGACCAGCATCGTCTTCACGCAGGGGCAGGTTCGTGGCTGCACCGACCCTGCGGGAGAGGCCTACAAGGCCTGCCTCCTATCGGCGAAGAGGTCGCACGGCGATGTCGCGACGTCGATCCGCTCCCCGCTGATGGCCGACGGCGACAGGGGCAGGGGCCTTGGACAGCTGGCGTTCACGTATGCGAACGCGCAGTCGAACGCGGCGATAGTCGTGCAGATCGCGACGAACGGGCTCCCGCTCTCGAGCTTCGCGTCGATCACCGAGTCTATCGACGAATCACTGTGGACGACGGTGACCAACATCGACTTCTCGGCGATGAGCGAGGCCGAGAGGGCGTCGGGAACGGTGCGCGCCTACTTTGGCCTTCGCGGTGTCAAGGGGGCCATGCGAATAGCTCTTGACCCGGATACGGTCGCGGCAGTGGAAGACGTGATGGATCCGACTGCATTCGGAGAGGTGACTATAACAGGCGTGATGTTCAAGGACGACCCGGCCGCCGGCGACGGCCCCTGGCGGGGATGTAACATGTGCACGACATTCGCCGGCGACAAGGTGAGCCTTGGCGCCGTCGCCGGCGACCTGCAAGCTGTGGGAATGTCCCTTGGCCTCAACGACTCGGTGTCGGACGAGATCCGCGAGGACGGCGCACAGGAGGAGTACACGAGGAGGTGCCCGATGCTCCAGACGCCCATGATGGCGATTGACGACGTTGGAGAAGTCAGCTTCCGGGCGCGCCTGTACGATCCCGCCGACGGCTGCGCGCGGGTGACTCTCTTTGGCGCCCCGGCGGCGGATGCCGGAGAGGAGGACTGGGTCAAGCTGGCGGCGTGGGATGTCAGGGGCGCTCTCTACAAGCCGTATTCCTTTTCCCTGCCCAATGGGTGCCCCTGCAAGACGTTTCGGCTTGCGGTGACTGGCGTGGACGGGGTGGTCAATCCGATGGCCGACGACGACCCCCTGGTTCCCCCTCGCCGCGTGCTCATAGACGAAGTGCTCGTCCGCGAGTTTTCGGAAGGATGGGGGGGCGGACCCGGAGACGACCCGATCGAGCAGCCCGCCAGCGCGCTCACACTCATGCCGAACAGCGCGAAGTACGGCACGGTGAGCGGCTCCGGAACCTATGCGCATGGCGAGAAGGTGACGATCAATGCGAAGGCCGGGAGCGGCTACGTCTTCGCGGGATGGTACGCGGACAAGGCGTGCGCCAAGGCGCTGAACCCGAATGGCTACGACAACCGCAGTCCTGCGGTGGTGATAACGATGCCCACGAAGGCGACGACGATCTACGCGAAGTTCGTCTCGAAGGCTGCGGCCAAGAAGTCGCTCAAGTTCTCGTCGGCGACGATGAAGCTCGCGCAGACCGCCGCGAAGGCCACTGCGGGCAAGAAGTTCTCGCTGAAGCTCGGGATATCGTCCGCCTCGCTAGTGACTGTGACTGCGACGGGCCTACCGAAGGGGCTCAACATAGACAAGGCGACCGGGGCGATCACGGGCACGGCGACGGTGGTGGGAGACTTCACCGCGACCGTGACGGTGAAGGACGCGGCGGGCAACAAGATCACGCAGAAGGTGAAGATAACGGTCAGGACCGCGTCGTACGCGAAGGGCACGTTCTACGGCACGGCGAAGCCCGGCAAGAAAGGCGACCCGATGGCGTACCTCCAGTTCACCGTCGGCTCAACCGGCAAGGTGTCCGGCAAGGTCACTTACAAGGGCAAGGCGTACTCGTTCAAGACGACGCTCTCCTCCTGCACGTCCTCGAAGGCGGCGTTCACGCCGAAGGTGAAGATCGGAAAGAAGACGTTCAAGCCCGGCGCGGTGACGATCCGCGAAACTGAGAGCGCGGGCGGGCGTCTCGTCGAGGCGGCGAACTCCAAGCGGACGTTTGCCGCGCAGAAGAAGGCGAACCTCGTGAAGAAGGGGAAGGCGCTCGCAAAGCTAATAGGCAAGAGCTTCACGTTCACGAAGAAGACGAAGAACTCGGGCCTGACGAAGAGCGGCGACAAGCTGAAGGTGAAGCTGGCCGACGGCGACAAGGTTACGGCGTCCGGCACGGTCAACGGCAAGAAGCTGGCAGCGCTCTCGGCGCCGTTGATCGTCTCGGACGTGTCGGCCCTGCCCGGCATGACCACATACACGCTGTACGCGGATCTCCTGGACGCGAAGACCAAGTACTACAAGACCGTGGTCTTCACCGTGAAGGTTCCGGTCGTCCTGAAGCCCGTTCCAAAGGTCTCGGCCCGTTTCGCGCGCTGCGTCCAGAAGTAAACTTGGATTCCAGAACTAAATCCGAAGTCTACGAACTGGTTCGGTATGACGTTGCAGTTCTTCAAGGCGGTGCTCTTTGGCGATACGGACGCCGACTAGCGTGCCAGCAACATTAGAAATGCGCCGTCAATTTTGCTATACTATCGCACCCAAAAGGGATATTCGCAAAGAAAATGCCAATCTTTCGCAAAACATTTGCCGCGATAATCGCCGCAGCCGCGGTCGGTTTTGCGGCATGCGCGCTGGGCAATACTGTCACTGAAGAGCCCGACGCGTTCCTCGAATACATCGAGGCGACGGGTTCGCAGTACATCGACACCGGCGTCAACGCCGAGACAGGCCTCAAGGCGCAAATCGACTTCGCGTGGGCGGCTGACTTTGACGAGAAATCCGACTGGTCGCTCCTCGATGCTACAATCAACAACACAGACATGGACAAGCGCACGCGTTTCCTCATGTGCCACATGTCCCAAAAGAAGCCGTTCTTCGGATACGGCAAGCAGCGCGGCAATCCGAGCGGGGCTGTCGACTTCGTCGGCGGCGAGCGCTGCGAAATCATCACCGACATGACCGACCCCGATTCGCTCGAGCTTATCCAGAACGGCGTGAGGACGTTCAGCGCCGAGGACCGTACGAAGTATGGGACGAACGGTGTCGTCAACCTCAATCTCAATCTTTACGTCTTCGCCTGTAACTTAAGTAGTGTTCCCAAGTGGCACAGCCAGGGCCGGCTCTACGAGCTGAAGATATGGAAGAAGAACCTTGAGTCCGGCGAACTCGACCTCATCCGCCACTACCTGCCCTGCATCAAGGGTGGCCGCGCCGGTCTCTACGACGAGGTGCACGGCACAATCTCCTACTCCTACACCACCGACAATTTCATCGCCGGCCCGGTCATCAGCGACGAGCCAACTCTCATCACTACGCGGGAAGGGCTTGCGGCGATTGCGAATGACCTCGCCGGCTCCTACGCGCTCGGCGCGGAGATCGACCTCGGCGGCGCGGACTGGACGCCGATCGGCAATGTTTCCGCGCCGTTCACCGGCACGCTCCGCGGCAACGGCTACGCCATCCGTAACCTCACCTGCACGAACAGCCTGTCGGGCGCCGACTATCGCGGGCTCTTCGGCTGTGCGAGCAACGCGACGATCGAGTGCGTCTCCGTCTCGGGAACGGTCGCGGGCAAGCAGTACGTCGGCGGTCTCGTTGGATGCATCACGGGCGGAACGGTCATCAGCAACTGCATTGCGACGGTCGAGATCGCGGCGACCAACTCCTACTCCGGAGGCCTGGTCGGGGCGTGCGCCGGGGGCAGCGCGACCAATCGGCTCGTCGGCTGCCGCGCGGACGGCTTCGTGAGCGGTTCCGGCATGGCGGGTGGCTTCATCGGCTACGTCTATGCGCCGGCCATGATCTCCAACTGCGTGGCGCGCGGCGACGTGCGCTCCGCCGCCAGCTACTACGGCGGCTTCGTCGGGCGGCTCGCCCACGATGACGCGACGATCAGCGGCTGCTGGTGCTCCGGCGCCGTGTGGGGCACGGGCGGCGACATTGGGTCGTTCATCGGCCACCACGTGAGAGGAACGAATGTCAACTGCGCGGTTTCGGCCTACGCCAACGGGCCGCGTCCGTTCTGCGGGAACGACCCGGCCATCACGGGCGGCAGGTTCACGCAGGCGGAAATCAAGGCGCTCTCCGATGGCTGGCCTGAAGCGCCGAAGCGCGCCAAGTCCGGCGCGATGATTCCGATTTCGACCCAAGAGGAACTGCTCGCCGTCACGAACAACCTCTCGGGCTCATACGTGCTGACGGCGGACATCGACTTCGACGGCGAGACCATCGAGCCAATCGGCAACTACAGAAACCCATTCAAAGGCGAGTTCTACGGACAGAACCACAAGATCAGAAACTTCTACATCGACACCTCGGACAAGTATGCGGGACTTTTCGGCAAGATCAACGGCGGCCGCGTGAGCGGCGTGCAAGTGGAGGAGGGTTATGTCACCGGCGGTCCGGCCGACTCCGGATTGGAGGACGTCGGCGTTGGCGGTCTCGCGGGCAAGATTGACTCCAAGTCGCTAGTGGACGGCTGTTGGTTCGTTGGAGAAGTCTGGAATACAAGCAGCGTCAACGCTGGCGGCTTCGTCGGTTACACCGCAGATTCGCCTGTCATTCTCCGCTGCTGCGTGGAAAGTTACGTGGTGAACGAGTCCGGCAAGTCGTACACGGGCGGCTTCGTCGGCAACCACGGCGGCGGCTTCATCGCGGACTCGAGTGCCCAATCGTCAGTGGAAAGCAGCGACGGCTACGGCGGCAATGGTGGCGACAATGTCGGCGGCTTCGCGGGCGGCGTGTCGAAGGCGGCCCGAATCGACACCTCCTGGTGCTACAGTTACGTCTCGAGCGATGGTGGGCACTATCGCGGCGCGTTCGTCGGCCTGGCCAGTTCCGGTCTCGTCACGGATTCCTACTATGAGGACACCGAGAACAGCCTGAAGGCCGTCGGCACGAGTAGCGGCTCCGACGACTACGACGGCATCACGCCGCTCGGCGACGAGGAGATGCGGCGGAAAGAGTCCTTCACTGCCTTAGACTTCGACGACGTCTGGAAGATCGACGAAGAGACGTATCCGTACCTGCGGACGCTCTTCAGCGCGTACGAGCTCTGGCTGAAGGATGTCGGCATCATCGACGAACTGGAACCGGAAGACATGCCGAAACCGGAAGACATGGTGAACGGCATTCCGGTCGGCGTGCGGTACGTCTTCGACATCGACCCCTCGATCGGTCCCGCCGACCTTGCCGAGCCGCTCATCGACATCACGTTCGATGCGAGCGGCAAGCCGTATGTGAAGCTTCCGGCTTTAGTGAACACCGAGGGCGCGATGGTGACGGTGCTTGCCACCGAAAGCCTCACGAACTGGACTCACGCCGTCGAGTATCCCGTCGATCCAGCCACGGGGCTCTGCATCCCCGACCTCGACCCCGTTCCGCCCCAGATGTTCTTCAAGACCGTCATCGAGGTAGCGAGTCCCCGCGATGGGGACGGAGGTTGAACGGTTGAAGGGCGACCGTTCCTTCATGAGCGAACGATACACTTTTCTGCGCGTGGAATGCAAGCAGTGCGGAGGAAAATTTGCGATAATACGCACATGATTGAGCGAAAGAGAAGGAGGTTGTGCATGAGCAGTTGTGGAAGGCGTTCGGTGCTTAAGAGCATGTTGGCGGCGGGAGCGCTGCCAGCGTTCAACATCGGATGCGCAGGCTTCGGCCGCGGCAGAGGCGCGCAGCTGGCGTCCGGCGCGAAGACGCGCATCGCCATCATCGGCTGCGGTGACTGGGGGCGCACTCTTCTCAACCGCGCCGGGCTCGTGGGCGGCTGCGAACTCGTAGCGCTGTGCGAACCGGACCCGTCGGCGGTAGGGGTCCTGTACGCGAAGTGCGCGAAGGTCTGGGGGCGCGACGCGCTCGTAAAGGCCGAGGTCTTCTACGACTACCGCAAGATGTTCGCGAAGCTTGGCGAAGGCCTCGACGCGGTGTTCGTCGCGACGCCTAACCACCACCACGCGCTCCCCGCCCTCATGGCGGTCAGGCGCGGAATCGCCGCGTTCGTCGAAAAGCCAATGGCGCACACCATGGAGGAAGTGCTGCTCATCGAGCGCGAGGCGAAGAGGACGGGCGCGGTCGTGCGCGTCGGGAACAAGGGCCACAACATATCGCATCGCCCGCTTCTCGCCAAGTACCTGAGGGAAGGCGTGATCGGCGACGTCACGGAGGTGTTCAGCTTCTCCGACCGCCCCAACACGATGCTGCACCGCCCGCACGACGTCCCCGTGCCGCCCGGCATGGACTGGGACCTCTGGTGCGGCGGCTCGCCCGTGTGCAGGCCGTACGGCGGCGAGGAAGGGCGCGTGGGGCTGCACCCGCACGACTGGCACTCGTGGATCGACTACGGCAACGGCTCCATCGGCAACATGGGAACGCACGTCCTCGACGCGCCGTACCAGGCGATGGACATGTGGAAGGTCGTGCCGTCAAAGATAGTGGTGCGCGACGTCGCGTGGGGCTGCGAGGGCGCGTGGAACAAGCGCGGCACGATGGACTTCACGATTCCCGCGCGCGACGGCTGGGGCGAGATCTTGCTGCACTGGAACGACGGCATCGCCGACGGCGTCGACATGGGGCCGAAGTTCATGAGCGGATGGTACAACCGCGTCTACAGGCGCGAACACACCAACTTCCCGCAGAAGCTCGTCGAGCTGGAGAAGAAGTGGGGCGTCAAGAACCCCATCCCCGCCTTCGGCACGGTGTTCGTCGGCACGAAGGGCATGATATACGAGGAGTTCCACCGCACGCTCAGGTTCTTCCCCGAAGGCGGCAGGATCGCCGACATCCCCGTGCCGGACGGCGAGACCCTCAACAAGGAGGAGCTTAAGATCGTCGCGGAGTTCCTTGGCGCGGTGCGCGGGAACCCCGGGCCCGTGAACACAGGCCTCGAGTTCTCCATTCCGCTCGCCAAGACTCTCATGCTCGCCAACATGATCGCGTTCGCCGGGAAGGGCGCCTACAGCTTCGACGGAGAGAAGACCGACAGCGCCGTCGCGAACGCGCATGCGCGCCACGCATACCGCAAGGGCTGGGAGGTCGCATGACGCTCTGCGCGCTTCTTGCCGCCGCGAAGCTCGGCGGGGTGTTCCCGCTCCTCTGCACGCCCTATTCCGACGACGGCTCGCTCGACTGCGAGACGCTTGCGAAGGAGGCCGCGTTCGTCGCGGACTGCGGGGCGGACGGCATAATCTGGCCATGCGCCAAAGACGCGCTGGAGTATCTTTCAGACGAAGAAGAGAGGCGCGGGCTCGAGGCGGTGGCGAATGCGCTGGACGGACGCGGCGTCTGGTTCGCCCCGTGCTGCCCGGGCACGAACACCGCGGAGATCATTCGCCGCGCCGCCGTTGCCGCGGAGATCGTTGCGAAGCATCCCGGCCTGAAGGCCACGATGCTGGTCAGGATGGCGGACGACGCGAAGTGCGACGCCGACTACGAGCGCCAGTACGACGCGCTCGCCGCCGCGACGAAGCTGCCCGTCATAATCCAGACTTACAACGGCAAGTCGCCGATGCCGTCCGCTAAGCTGCTCGTCGACCTCGCGAAGCGCCACCCGCAGACGTACGGCTGGTACAAGGTCGAGGGCACGGGGTCGGGAATCGTCTCCTGCGCGAGGGAGCTTGTGGCGGCCAAGCCGGCCGTGAAGACGGTCTTCACCGGCTGGGGCGGGCGCGACTGGCTCTACCACTATCGCCGCGTCGGGACGAGGGGCGTGATAACGCAGCGTCCCATGTACGCCGACCTGTTGGCGAAGACTTGGCGCGCGCTGGAGTCCGGCGACAGGTCTGCCGACGGGCTCTTCGCGAAGTTCATCTACCTGCGCAACCTGGAAGACGCGATCCCCGCCCCCGAGATGCGCGGATGGAACCTGTACGTCCTCAAGAGGCGCGGCGTGTTCCGCAACACGCTTTCGCGGACGAAGAAGCGCGGCGACGGCACGTGGGAGGTCGCGGGCGTGGAGCTTTCCGACGCAGACCGCGCCGAGGTCGACGCACGGCTCGGGCATGCGCTTGATCTCTAGCCATGAAGTAAGCTGCCGAGCTCTTTGGCATCAGGGCGACGATACAGGAGATTGCCAAGTCGGGGGAGCTTGAAGGATTGGCAACTACTCGAAAAATTCGAGTAGTTCGTTTAGAGGGTAAACGCAATGTCTCCCGTTCCATTGATTTTTATAATCGTGACATGATAATATCGGTTGGCTACAGAGTCAATTCTCGGCGAGGTGTGTTGTTCAAAAGATTTGGAGCGAATCGGGTATTGATGTGAAGGCATGAGAAATGGTACAATGCGCCGCATTGGGTTTGCAAACCAAAGAACATGCGCAAATCTTGGGTTTGCAAACATAAGAACGGCGGTGAAGGTAAGGTTTCAACTACAAGGACCAAGCATTGGGGCATGAGATTCTGCAGGGATATTCCCCGGGGCCGAGGGCCTAGCCACGCAGTGGTTGTCAAGGGAGTGGAGGGCAGCGGTCGAGTGCGGAGGCGGTGTTTCTCGCGGCCGAGAGAAAAAGATTTGGAGCGACACCCCCTTGTTTTGCGGCATAGGATTATTGTATAATATGCGGTAAGAAAAACAAGGCATTAAATCTTACCATGAAACAGGATGAGATAATCAGATTCGCAGAGCAAAAGGGAAAAGGCTTTGCATTTAGCGCCTCTGATCTGCCAAACTATGGCTCGCGTACCATGGTCGACAAGACATTGTGCGTGATGGTTCGTGCTGGCAAGATTAGAAGGGTTATGCGCGGTATCTACGATCTGCCGCAGTGGAGCGATATTCTAAAAAAGGAAGCGCCACCTGATCTTGGATCGGTCGCAAATGCGTTGGCAAGGAAGTTCGGCTGGACGCTTCTGCCGTGCGACGAAGGGGCATTGAATGGCTTTGGCCTGTCTACGCAGATCCCTGCCCGAAAGATTTTCCTTTCAACAGGACCGTCCCGGATCTACAAGGTGGGTAGACATTCAATAGAATTTCGCCATAGGTGCTTCAGGGAGACTGAGATTCCCGATAAAAATGCGCGACTGGTGGTCAGGGCTCTGAAGGGCCTTGGTAGGAACTACGCGACGAAGGAGATTGTCGCGAATATGGCAAGTCGGTATTCTGACGAGGAATGGCGGCGGATATGTGAATCGTCGCGAAGGGTTTCGTCTTGGATAAGAGATCTTATCACAGGCGAAATGGAACGCAGAAAGGCATTATGAAGATAGACGATGTAGTACGCGAGACGGATTCATATCGTGCTGAAGTGTGCAGACAGGTTCAGAATGATTCCGGCGTGGATTGCGTGATGCTGGAAAAGGACATCTGGGTAACATACGTGCTGGAAAAGATATTTGCCGATCAGAAGCTTTCGCGGATTCTGAGGTTCAAGGGCGGGACGTCGCTTTCGAAGGCGCATCACATGATCCAGCGATTTTCGGAGGATGTCGATCTTGTCCTGGACTGGACGCCATTTCTTGGAATCGGCGACCCGAATGAGCTGAGGTCTAAGACCAAACAGACAAAATACAACGAATTGATGAATACAACAGCTGGTTCATATGTATGTGGTGAATTCAGACACAGACTTCAGTCGGCTCTGGGCGATGTCTGCAAGGTTGAACTTGATCCTGTTGAATCTCTTAATCTCCATGTAATATACCCAAGATGTTTCTCGGATTCGTACATAACGCCTGATGTGAAGTTGGAAATCGGACCATTGGCGTCATGGACGCCGTGGGAGCGAAAGCCGATAGAAAGTCTTGTCGGCGAATTCGAGCCGCAGATGGATATCGAGCCGTTTGATGTCACGGTTATAAAAGTTGAGAGGACGTTTTGGGAGAAGGTCGAGGCTCTGCACCACGAACATTATCGCCCGGAGACTAAGAAGGCTCCGAAGAGATTCTCTCGTCACTATTACGACATCTACAGGATGTATTGCTCTGGCGTATTTGATGGTGCTCGGAATGATCTGGGGCTTCTCGCTGACATCGTTGACTTCACAGCTAGGTTCTATCCTCGAAGCTGGGCGCATTTTGAGTTGTGCAAGCCAGGCACCATGTTGCTTCAGCCGTCAGAGTATGCCTTGCCGGTCATGAAAGCGGACTATGCGGCGATGCGTACCATGATATACGGCGACTATCCTTCATTTGACGAAATCATCTTGACCATAAAGAAGCTTGAGTCGGAAATCAACTCATTGAACCTATAGGGACGGCGCGAAACCCTTGTAAAATGGGCTGAGGGATTTATCATGACAATTCTCAGGATTCTTCGCCATCAGGCGTTCGGACTCGCGGTCCTCGCGTGCGCCGCGATCGCCTTTTCGTTCCCGGAGGCGTTTACGGAGTGGGGCGGCGTGAAGCTGACCTCTCTCGTCGTCCCGGCGATACAGTTCATCATGTTCGGCATGGGCACGACGCTCTCGCCCGACGACTTCCTGCGCGTAGCGAGGCGTCCGTGGGCGGTGGCGACAGGCGTGCTCCTGCAGTTTCTCGTGATGCCGCTTGTCGGCTTTCTGCTCGCCAAGTCGCTCGGCTTCTCCGGCGAGCTTGCGGCGGGGTGCGTGCTCGTCGGCTCGGTGGCGGGAGGTACGGCGTCGAACGTGATTGCATTTCTCGCCAAGGCGGATGTCGCGCTTTCCGTGACGATGACCTGCTGCTCGACGCTCCTTTCCCCGTTTGTCACGCCGCTTGCGATGAAGGTTTTCGCCGGCTGCTTTGTGGAGATCGACGCGGCGAAGATGATGGCAGAGATTCTCAAGGTCGTCATCGTCCCGATGCTTGCGGGAGGAATCGTCCATCGCCTCCTGCGAAGGCAGTTTGACGAACACAAGGCGATATGCGACAAGGTCCTGTCGGTCCTTTCGATGACCGGAATCTGCTATACGATCCTCGCCCTCACAGCGCCGAGCCGCGACACCTTCGCCGCGGCGGGATTTCTCGTCGTGGTTGCGGCAATAGTCCACAACACGATTGGCTATGCAAGCGGATATTGGCTCGCGCGTCTTGTCGGGCGCTTCGCGCATCTCGGCGAGGCCGAGGCGCGTACGGTTGCGATAGAGGTTGGGATGCAGAACGGCGGAATGGCGGGGGCGCTTGCCGTAGGAGTCCTTGGAAGCGCAGTCGCCGCGCTTCCCGCCAACGTGTTCTCGATTTGGATGGACTTCTCAGGCTCTGTGCTTGCGAGCGTCTGGAGTCGCAGGGCGCCGGCTGAATCCAAACCCACAGTGTGAACACATGTGGTATAATGTTGCGCATGAAGAAGATCGAGAAGGATTTGGCCTGCATGGCCAATGCCGTTGTCGCGGCGGCGTTCGTTTCGATGGCCGCGTTTGGCGGGGAGCCGCTCGCCCGGTTCGGGGTGATAAGCGATTCCCATGTCCTGCCGTCCGAGCCACACCGCTCGGAAGTGCTGCGCAATGCCTTTAGATACATGGATGCACGCAAGGTGGATGGAGTCGTCGCCTGCGGCGACCTTACGCAGAACGGCACCACCAACGAGCTGCACGAGTTCGCTCGCGTGTGGTATTCAGTCTTCCCCGGCGACCGGCGTTCCGACGGCGAGCACGTCGAGAAGCTGTTCGTCTACGGCGACCATGACACGGAGGCCTCCTTCTCCCCCTACTACATGAGGTGGTGCAGGGAGAAGGGCATTGACATGAACCGGTGGCTGCGCGAGCGCGGCGACATCGTCCTCAACGACAGGGCGGCGCAGTGGAAGTCCGCGTTCCACGAGGACTTTGCGCCGATCATGCGCAAGCGCGTGAAGGGGTTCGACTTCGTGCTCGCGCATCTCGTCAACCTCGACGAGGACGGCATGCGCTACGCCGATCCGCTCCACATCCCCGGTCTGGAGGATTTCTTCGCCACGAACAGGTTCGACGCGTCGAGGCCGTTCTTCTACGTCCAGCACAAGATTCCGAAGGGGACGGTGGGCGGCCCCACGCAGACCGGGCAGGACTCCGGGCGGACGTCCGCAATCCTATCGCGGCATCCGAACGCCATATCGTTCAACGGCCACAAGCACCGCGCGGCCACGGAGGAGCTGTCGCTGTGGCAGGGCGCGTTCACGGCGATCCAGTCGCCTGCGCTGTACAAGCTCCTTACGGCGGCTGGGCGCGAGAACGGATGCTGCTCGTGCGACGCCGCGATGAGCGATCCCCCGCAGCAGATGGCGCAGCTCGACACCGTGCCGGACGGCTCGCACGCCCTACTGGTGACGATCTGGCCAGACCGCATCGTGGTCGACCGCGTGGACGTGGTGCACGGCTGCGAGCCGGTCGCAGAGCCGTGGACGATCCCCTGGCCGAACGACGGCACGGCGTCGTTCGAGGCGCGCGGGAGGAACGCGCCCGTGCCGCAGTTCGCGTCCGGCGCGAAGGTGGCTGCAAGGATGTTCGACGGGAAAGACCGCGCAGGTAACGCGCTGAAGCAGATCGAGGTGCGGTTCCCGCCGGCGCAGTCGGCGGCGGCGACGCCGAGGGCGTACGACTACGAGGTGAGGGCCGTGCTGCGCAAGGCGCTCGTTACGCGCGTCGTGTCGACGAAGCGCGTATATTCGCCGAAGTGCTACCTGCCGGAGCGATACGACGTGGACGACGTCGTATGTCTGTTCGGTCGCTTCGAGATTCCGAACGACCATGACAGCGTGACGTTCGAGGTTCGTCCTCTCAATGCATGGGGAATGGCCGGCGATCCGATAATGTCAGAACCTGCGACCTACGACAAGGCAAAGGTCCTTTATCCTTACTGATGTGTGGTTCTGGGCGCTTCGCGCAGGGCGGGGCGAAATGTGATATAATACCTAACTACCGCCAAATCGGCGGTGAGGAGGATGAAATGTGCGATGAATGCCAGAAAAGCGACTTGTCGCTGCTCGAACCCGTGTTCGGCGAGTTCGAGGGCGACAGCCACGCCCTCGTGACCATCCTGCAGCGCGCGCAGGAGATATACGGCTATCTGCCGACGGACGTGATCTACAGGATAGCCGAGCGGCAGGGCGTCTCGCCCGCGAAGGTGCTGGGAGTCGCCACGTTCTACTCGCAGTTCCGCCTGAAGCCGGTCGGCAAGAACCTCATCCTGCTCTGCAAGGGGACGGCCTGCCACGTGAACGGAGCGGATTCCATCGCCGCGGCGCTCAAGGACGAGCTGGGCATAGAGGACGGCGGCACGACCGAGGACGGGCTCTTCTCCCTCAAGGAGGTCGCGTGCCTGGGCTGCTGCTCCCTCTCGCCCGTCATGATGATAAACGAGTCCGCCTACGGCTCCTTGACGCCGCAGAAGGCCAGGGACATAGTCCGCAAGATCGCGGCAGAAGGGAGCGTATCATGAGGATCGTCGTTGGAGAGGGGAGCTGCGGACTCGCCGCAGGCGCTGGAAAGGTCCACGCGGCGCTCACGAAGCTTGGCGCAGATGTCGGCATAACTGGTTGCATCGGAATGTGCTTCCTCGAGCCCATCGTCGATTTGTACGGGGAACAAGGAACGGGGAACGGGGAACGGGGAACGCTTTTGGCGAGGCTTGTGAGGGTGAAGGAGAGCGATGCCGAGCGCATCTTCAAGGCGGCAGCGAGCGGCGACCTCTCGGGCGTCGAGGACCTCAAGATAGCCGCCGAGGACGCGGAGTTCCTCGCGAAGCAGACGCGCATCGCGCTCCGCCACTGCGGGCTCATAGACCCTGAGTCGCTCGACGATTACCGCGCGGCGGACGGCTACAAGGCGATTGCGAAGATACTTGGCGTCGGCGGCGCGCAGGGCATGACGCCCGAGCAGGTCATCGACGAGATCAAGACGTCCGGCCTCGCCGGCCGCGGCGGCGCGGGCTTCCCGACGTGGTTCAAGTGGAACGCCGCGCGCAACGCGAAGGGCGACGAGAAGTTCCTCATCTGCAACGCCGACGAGGGCGACCCCGGCGCGTTCATGGACCGCGCCGTGATCGAGAGCGACCCGCACTCGCTCATAGAGGGCATGCTGATCGCCGCGTACGCGATCGGCGCCTCGCAGGCGTTCGTTTACGTGCGCGCCGAGTATCCGCTCGCGATCGTGCGCCTCCAGAAGGCGATCGAGGACGCGACGGCGGCGAACCTCCTGGGCGACAACATCCTCGGCACGGGCTTCTCCTGCCGCCTCCGCATCAAGGCGGGCGCGGGCGCGTTCGTGTGCGGCGAGGAGACGGCGCTCATAGAGTCGCTGGAGGGCAGCCGCGGAATGCCGCGCCTGAAGCCCCCGTTCCCGGCAGAGAAGGGCTACACCGACAAGCCGTCCAACATCAACAACGTGGAGACGTTCGCCAACGTCGCGTGGATCATCCTGAACGGCGGCGCGGCGTTCGCGGCGATGGGCACGGAGACGTCGAAGGGCACCAAGGTGTTCGCGCTCACGGGCAAGATACGCCGCGGCGGGCTCGTCGAGGTGCCGATGGGCCTCACCCTGCGCGACGTCATCTTCGGCATCGGCGGCGGCGTGCGCGACGGGCGCAAGTTCAAGGCCGTGCAGATGGGCGGGCCATCCGGCGGCTGCATCCCCGAGTCGCTTCTCGACACGCTGATCGACTACAAGGCGCTCGGCGCGACAGGCGCGATCATGGGCTCGGGCGGCATGGTCGTCATGGACGACTCGACATGCATGGTGAACATGGCGCGGTTCTTCCTCGACTTCACAGCGAAGGAGAGCTGCGGAAAGTGCGTTCCCTGCCGCATCGGCACGAAGCGCCTGCACGAGACGCTCGTCCGCATAACCGAGGGCAAGGGCCGCGAAGGCGACGTCGAGCTCCTGGACGAGCTCTGCCGCGGCATCAAGGACGGTGCGCTCTGCGGGCTTGGCCAGACGGCGCCGAACCCGGTCTTGACGACGATACGCTATTTCCGCGACGAGTACGACGCCCACATCCGCGAGAAGAGGTGCCCGGCGCACGAATGTGCCGCGCTGAAGACGTTCTCCATCGACGCGGCGAAGTGCAGGGGCTGCACGATGTGCGCGAAGAAGTGCCCCGCGGGCGCGATCTCCGGCTCGCTCAAGAACCCGCACGCAATCGACCCGGCGAAATGCGTCAAGTGCGGCGCCTGCGCGGCGACGTGCAAGTTCGGCGCGGTGGTCGCCGGATAGCGCCGCCCGTCAGTCCACGCCGCGGAAGGCGTGCAAAAGGCGGAGCGTCGGCGACTGCGCCATGCGTATCGCGCCTTCGGGGCACACCTCGTGGCAGCAGGCGCACCCGACGCACGCCCTGCGTTTCAGGGCGGGTGCGCCGCGGCCCTCATCCGGCCGCGAAAGCGCGGACACCGGGCAGGCCGCAACGCACCTTCCGCAGCCGACGCACCGCGCCGCGTCGATCCGGGGCCGCACCCACAGTATACGCGCCGCCACGCGCATGAGGCCGGCAGGAACGAAGTTCAGCAGATGCGACCCTACGGGAACCTCGAAGGATTCCACTTCCACCCTGTCGCCCGCCAGCTCGGGCGCATGCAGGTCCGCCATTCCCCTAAGGTACGGAACTGACTCCGGCCTGATGTGCAAGATGCCGCACAGAGCGATGTCGAGCGCGAAGGGGTCGCCCGAGGCGGCGAGGAAGCCGAGGCGAACGGGACGTCCGTTGGCTGGGCCTTGCCCCTCCATGCCGACGATGGCGTCGGCAATGCTCACCGTCGGCGGCAGGACGCGCCAGATGGCCTGGAGAAGGCGCCCGAAGTCGTCCGGCCTGGGGTGGAGCCGGTGGAGCGTGGTCTTGCCGTAGCCCGGCACCGCGCCATACAGGTTCTTGACGGCCGCCGTGAGCTTCGTGAGCGAATGGCTCTTCACCTTCGGAAGGCTGACCACCAAGTCGGCGTCGGTCACGGGCCCGGCGACGGTGAACTCGAATCCGTCCACCGAGCAGGAGCGGATTCCGTCCCGCTCGAACGAGACGAAGGGCACGCCTTCCTCCTCGCAGACTGCGCCTACGCCTGTGCGCTCCAGCACGGCCCTGAGGTTGGCGGCGCTGGCGGGGCTGTCGCCGACGGCGACTTTTGCGCCGGACGACTTGAGGTGGCGGATGACGAGCCGGAGGAGGTTCGGGTGGGTGGTGACGGCCTGCTCCGGCGTGCGGTCGGTCAGGAGGTTCGGCTTGACGAGCACTCGCCGTCCCGCGACCGTCCGGGGGTCGAGCAGGGAGCTTTCGGCGAGGAGCCGGGCGAAAGCCGGCGTAAGGGCGTCCGCGTAGTCGGCGCAGCGGACTATCCGCACTGAGTTCGCTTGGCTTTGCATGGTGGTCTCCTGATCCATGGCACCGTATTTTACCACAAATCCGCCGCGCACTCCAACAGGTCTCATGTAGTTGTTCCGCTGGTCGCCGAAAATGGTATAATACACATCCTATAGGAGAGAAGGAAGATGGTCAATCTGACAATTGATGGCGTGCAGGTGTCGGCACAGGAGGGGTCAACCATACTCGCGGCGGCCGCGCAGGCCGGCATCGAGATACCAAACCTCTGCTTCATGAAGGAGCTGAAGCCCTACGGCGCATGCGGATTGTGCGTCGTGGAGGTGGAGAAGTGCCCCAAGCTCCTGAGGGCCTGCGCGACCAAGGTCGCGGAGGGAATGGTCGTCAACACGAAGGGCGAGCGGGCGATGAAGGCGCGCAAGCTCGCGATGGAGCTGCTGATGGGCGACCACGACGGCGACTGCCAGGGTCCCTGCAAGCTCAACTGCCCGGCGCACACCGACTGCCAGAAGTACGTGAAGGAGATCGCCGAAGGGCGCTTCGCCGACGCGGCGGCGACGGTCATGGAGACGTTCCCGATCCCGGCCTCCATCGGCAGGGTCTGTCCCCATCCGTGCGAGAAGGCGTGCCGCCGCCGCCTCGTCGAGGCTCCGATCTCGATAGCACAGCTCAAGTACTTCGCCGCCGACCAGGCGAGAAAGGACGGCACGCTCCGCGCCCCGTCCGTCGCCAAGCCGACAGGCAAGAAGGTCGGCATTGTCGGCGGCGGCCCCGCAGGGCTCACCGCGGCGTTCAAGCTCGCGCAATGGGGGCACACCGTCACCGTCTACGACCAGATGCCCGAGATGGGCGGCATGCTCCGCTACGGCATACCGGCGTACCGCCTGCCGAAGGACGTGCTGAAAGCCGAGACTGACGCCATAGAGGCGCTCGGCGTCACATTCGTCAACGACTTCAAGATCGGACGCAACGCCAAGCTCGAAGATCTTTGCGGATGGTTCGATGCGGTGATCGTCGCCAACGGCGCGTGGAAGTCGTCCGCCATGCGCGTCAAGGGCGAGGACCTCGAGGGCGTATGGGGCGGCATCGACTTCCTGCGCGCGGTCGCGGTTGGCGAAAGGCCGGACATCGGCGAGCGCGTCGCCATTGTCGGCGGCGGCAACACGGCGATGGATGCGTGCCGCACGGCGGTGCGCGTCGGCGCGAAGGAGGTGTACGTCGTCTACCGCCGCACGCGCAAGGAGATGCCTGCGGAGGACATCGAGATCACCGAGGCCGAGGAGGAAGGCGTCAAGTTCAAGTTCCTCTATGCGCCGGACGAGATTCTTGGGCGCGACGGCAAGGTCTGCGGCATGCGTCTCCAGGTGATGGAGCTCGGCGAGCCCGACGAACGCGGCAGGCGCAAGCCTGTCCCAGTCGCCGGCAAGTTCGAGGAGATCGCGCTCGACAGCGTGATCGCCGCCATCGGACAGCGCAACGACCCCGAGGGCTTCGAATCGCTTCCGCAGACGCAGAAGGGCACGATCGCCGCAGACGAGGGCAACTTCGCGACGACCATTCACAAGGTGTTCGCATGCGGAGACACCGTGAACAAGGGCGCCGGAATCGCCATCGGGGCGATTGCGCAGGCGAACGAAGCCGCGCTCGCGGTGGATGCGTTCCTGCGCGGCGGCGAGTACCGTCCGGTGCAGCCGATACTCTCCGAGCGCGAGCTGACCGAGAAGGACTTCGCTGACCGCGAGAGGGTTGCGCGCGTCGCGATGCCGCAGCGTCCGGCGGCCGAGCGCCGCAACGACTTCAAGGAGGTCAACCTCGGGCTCTCGCCAGAGGCCGCGATGGCCGAGGCGAAGCGGTGCCTCGAGTGCGGCTGCCACGACTACCACGACTGCAGGCTCATCCGCGTCGCCAACATGCTGAGGACGGACACGAAGCGCCTGCGCGGCGCGTTCCACCCCGGCTTCACGGAGACGAAGCTCGTCTCCATAGAGCGCAACCAGCGCAAGTGCATTACGTGCAACCAGTGCGTAAGGGTGTGCGAGGAAATCGCGAAGAAGGGTCTTCTGGGGCTTGTCGGCCGTGGCTTCACGACCGTGATCAAGCCGGAGTTCAACGATCCTGCGGCAATCGCCGGCTGCGCCGAGTGCCATCTCTGCGTGGACAACTGCCCGACAGGCGCCCTGCGCCTTCTGTAGTATCTGCAACCGTATGAAGACAATACAGCTGCCATATGGCAAGGGGAAGGTCGCCCTGGAGGTGGAAGAGGGCCACCTTGCGGGGGTCCTGCGTCCGTCGATACACGACTACAGGCCCGAGAAGGGCGCCGTGGAGCTGGTACGAGAGTCTCTGGAGCATCCGGTAGGCTCTCCGCGCCTGCGCGAGCTGGCGGCCGGGAAGCGCCGCATAACCGTCATCGCGTCCGACCACACGCGGCCGGTGCCGAGCCGCGTGATCATGCCGCAGATGCTGGCCGAGATACGTGCCGGAAGCCCGGACGCCGAGATAACGATCCTCGTCGCGACGGGGCTCCACCGGTCCACGTCGCGCGACGAGCTCGCGGCGAAGTTCGGCGAGGAGATAGTCTCGCGCGAGCGGATCGTGGTGCACGACTGCGACGACGAAGCGAATCTCGTGGAGCTGGGCGTGCTGCCGTCCGGCGGGCGGCTTGTCGTGAACAGGATTGCTGCGGAGGCGGAGCTTCTCGTGTCCGAGGGCTTCATAGAGCCGCATTTCTTCGCGGGCTTCTCCGGCGGGCGCAAGAGCGTGCTCCCTGGCGTGGCGAGCCGTACGACAGTGATGTACAACCACAACGCGGGCTTCATCGCAAGCCCGCGGGCGCGCACCGGCGTCCTCGAGGGGAACCCGATCCACGCGGACATGCTCTTCGCCGCGCGCGCGGCGAAGCTCGCGTTCGTCGTGAACGTCGTGATCGACGCCGCGCACAATCCGATATTCAGCGTAGCGGGGGACTGCGAGGCCGCCCACAGGGCCGGCTGCGCGTTCCTGGAGTCGAAGTGCAGGGTGTCCGCGGTCCCCGCGGACATTGCGGTGTCGACGAACGGCGGCTATCCGCTCGACCAGAACATCTACCAGTCGGTGAAGGGCATGACCGCCGCGGAGGCGACCGTGAAGCCCGGCGGGGTGATAGTCATGTTCGCGGCGGCCGCGGACGGCCACGGCGGCGCGAGCTTCCACCGGACTTTCCGCGACGAGCCGGACATCGGGCGTATGATGCGTACGTTCCTCGCGCGGCGTCCGGAAGAGACGATCGTCGACCAGTGGGAGGCCCAGATACTGGCCCGGATACTGCTCAAGGCGAGGGTGGTGTTCGTGTCCGAATGCGACGAGCAGATCGTGCGCGACCTGCACATGATACCCGCGCACAGCGCCGCCGAGGCGATGGAGAAGGCGAGGGAGCTCGTCGGCAGGCAGGACTACACGGTCACGGTGATTCCGGACGGTGTTTCGGTGATAGTGGCCTGAGCCGGCATCCGGAGTGCGACGGCTTCGCCGGCGTGTTCATCATTACTTTGGTTTTACGCGATGGAACAGATAAAGATCATAGCGCTGGACCTGGACGGCACTCTTCTGGACTCCAGGAAGCGGCTCTCCCCGCGCAACCGCGCCGCGCTCGAGCGCGCGGCCGCCCGCGGCGTCCACGTCGTGCCCACGACCGGGCGGTTCTTCGGCATGATGCCGGAGGCCGTGCGCGAACTTCCCTTCGTGCGCTACGCGATCACGATAAACGGCGCGCAGGTCTACGACCGCGTCCGCGACGAGGCGATCGTGCGCGAGGAGATCCCCCTCGAGACCGCGCTGGGCGTCATGGAGCTCCTTGACTCGCACGACGTCATCTACGACTGCTACAGGTCGAACTGGGGCTGGATGACCGAGTCGCTGCAGGCGAAGGCCGCGGACTACGCCACCGACGAGCACTACCTCAGGATGGTGCGCGAGTTCAGGCGTCCGGTCCCGGAGCTGAAGGCGCACCTGCGCGGCACGGCTGCGGAGGGGGGCGTGCAGAAGATAATGCTCTTTGCCCGCCGCGGCGACGGCGAGGGGCGGATCCTCGAGGGCGTCTGCGCGGAGATGGCGGCGAAGTTCCCCTCGATCCGGGTGACCGCCTCGACCTCCAACAACCTCGAGTTCAACTCCGCCGCGGCCCACAAGGGCAACGCACTCAGGCGCTTCGCCGAGCATCTTGGGCTTGGGCTCGGGAACTGCGCGGCGTTTGGCGACGGGCTCAACGACCTCTCGATGGTGGAGGCCGCCGGACTGGGCGTGGCGATGGCCAACGCGGTGCCGGAGGTGAAGGCGGCCGCGGTGCGCGTCACGCTCTCGAACGACGAGGACGGCGTTGCCGCCGTGCTGGAGGAACTGGAAGGCAAGGCGGAGGGTCGCGGCGATGCACCGGCTTCTCGTTGAGCCTGCGCTGCTCGCGCAGGAGTCCCCGTCGCTTCCAGTGGACGCCTCGCGCCACCTGCGCGTGATCCGTCCGGAGCCTGGCGAGAAAATCGAGCTTTTCGACGGTAAGGGGCGCTGGCGGGTCTACGCCTGGAATGGCGGGCTCCGTGCCGCAGGCGAGGTGCAGGAGGTGCCGCGTCCGCCTTCTGGGGTCGTCCTCTTCGCCTGCGTCACGAAGGGCTCCCGCTGGGACTGGACCATTGCCAAGTCCACGGAGCTGGGCGTCTCGCGGATCGTGCCCGTGCTCTCCAGCCGCACCATCGTAAGGATACCGAAGGGCGAGCGCGCGGCAAAGCGGGCGAGGTGGATGAGGATCGCGGAGGACGCCGCGCGGCAGTCTGACGCGAAATGGCTTCCGGAGATAGACGAGACCGTCGACTTCGTCGACTCGCTGCCGCTCGTCCGGGAGACGACGTGCTTCGTGGGGGCTCTCACGGACCCGCCGCCGCGTCCGCTTCTGTCCGCGATGGCGGAGCGCGGGCCGCGTCCAGGGCATCCTCTTGCGGTGTACGTCGGCCCCGAGGGCGACTTCACGCCGGAGGAGCTGGCGGCGCTTCTGGAGTGCGCGACGCCTGCGAGCTTCGGGCCCACGATACTCCGCGCCGAGACGGCCGCGATCTTCGCAGTGAGCGTCGCGGCGTCCGTCTCCGGGAGTGCGAATATGGTATAATAACCGCAGACTATGGCAGAATCATGCATTGAGACCTACGGCGAGGACGTCTTCTCCGAGAAGGCGATACGTCGCCACCTGCCCAAGGATGTGGCGGCGAAGCTCATAGCCACCATGCGAGACGGCAAGCCCCTGGACCCCACGATCGCCGACGCCGTGGCGGAGGGCATGAAGAAGTGGGCCCTGGAGAGGGGTGCCACGCACTTCACCCACTGGTTCCAGCCGCTTACAGGCGGCACGGCCGAGAAGCACGATGCGTTCCTGGAGCCCGTCGGCTCGGCCAGGGCCGTCCTGCGCTTTTCCGGAAAGAACCTCATAGGAGGGGAGGCAGACGCAAGCTCCTTCCCGTCCGGGGGCCTGCGCTCCACTTTCGAGGCGCGAGGCTACACGGCCTGGGACCCGACGAGCCCTGCGTTCATCAAGCGGCACGAGAACGGCGCTACGCTGTGCATCCCGACGGCGTTCTGCTCTTTCACCGGCGAGACGCTCGACATGAAGACGCCGCTCCTGCGGTCGATCCAGGCCGTCACCCGGTCGGTGGAGCGTCTGATGTCCAAGTTCGGCCATCCCAGGGCCCGGGTCGAGATCACGCTCGGCGCGGAGCAGGAGTACTTCCTGATCGACCGCAGCTTCTACAAGAGGCGGCCCGACCTTCTGCAGACCGGGCGCACGGTTTTCGGCGCGGCGCCGGCGAAGCACCAGCAGCTCGAGGACCACTACTTCGGCGCGATAAAGCCGCGCATACTCAAGTTCATGACGGAGGTGGAGCAGCGCCTCTGGCAGCTAGGCATCCCCGCGAAGACGCGGCACAACGAGGTCGCGCCGGCGCAGTTCGAGCTAGCGCCGATGTTCGAGGACCTGAACCTCGCCGTCGACCACAACATGATGATCATGGAGGTGCTGCGCCAGACGGCGGAGCGCAACGGCCTCGTCTGCCTTCTGCACGAAAAGCCGTTCGAGGGCGTGAACGGATCAGGCAAGCACTGCAACTGGTCCATAGCCTACGGCGGTAGGAACCTCCTCACCCCGGGCGACAACCCGCGGGAGAACGCGATCTTCCTCACCGTCCTCCTCGCGATCATCCGCGCGATCGAGATGCACGCGGACATCCTCCGCATGACGACGGCCGGCGCGGGGAACGACCACCGCCTCGGGGCGAACGAAGCGCCGCCCGCTATCATCTCCGTGTTCCTCGGCGACGAGCTGAACGCGGTCCTGAACGCGATCGAGACGGGCGCGAAGGGGACGAAGGGCGCGGCGAAGACGGCGCTCCGCGTCGGCGTCGACACGCTTCCCTCGCTCCCCAAGGACACGACTGACCGCAACCGCACCTCGCCGTTCGCCTTCACGGGCAACAAGTTCGAGTTCCGCGCGCCCGGCTCGTCGCAGAACTGCGCGCAGAGCCAGATGGTGCTGAACACGATCGTCGCGGAGTCCATCGACGCGATCTGCGACAGGCTGGACGGGATGAAGGGCGACTTCAACGCGAACCTGCAGAGCCTTCTCAAGTACGAGGTGAAGGCGCACAAGCGCGTCATATTCTCCGGCGACGGCTATTCCGCCGCATGGCCGAAGGAGGCCGCGAAGAGGGGTCTGCCGAACCTTCGCGACACGATGGCGGCGCTGGCGCCCCTGAAAGACCCCCGCAACGTGGCGCTCTTCGAGAAGTACGGCGTCCTGTCGCGCACCGAGATGCTTTCGCGCTGGGAGATCGGCATGGAGGACTACCACCGCCGCATCCGCATCGAGGCGGCAATCTCGCTCGAGATCGCGCGCTCGATGATCCGCCCGGTCGTGGCGGACGAGTTCTCGCGGCTTGCGACGGCGCTCGGGCAGGCGAAGTCCGACGGGCTCAAGTTCGGCATACGCGGCCTCACGGCGCTCTCGTCAAAGCTCGGCGCGGGCCTCGACGACCTGCACGTCAAGTGCGACCGGCTCGAGAAGGCGCTTGCGCGCAGGCGCCACGAGGCGCAGATCGCCGCGATGAACGACCTCCGCCGCACGGTGGACCGGCTGGAGAGCCTCGTCGACGATTCGCGATGGCCGCTCCCGAAGTACCGCGAGATCCTCTTCGTGCACTGAAACGTCTTTGCCGAGACGTCCGCATTGTGATATAATCTACCAAAACCACGCAAACAGGGTACATCATGGACAAAGTTGACCTCAACCTGATCGACATCGAAGCCGAGCTCGGCAAGCCGCGCTCGTCGTTCACCAAGGCAGACATCCGCCGGTTCGTCAAAGCGCAGCGGATACGGCACGTAAACTTCATGTACGCGGGAGGCGACGGGCGGCTCAAGACGCTCAACTTCGTCGTACACTCCGACGGATACCTCGACGAGGTTCTGTCCTGCGGCGAGCGCGTAGACGGCTCCTCGCTCTTCTCGTACATCGAGGCGAGCTCTTCGGACCTGTACGTGATGCCGCGGTACTCGACGGCGTTCGTGGACCCGTTCGCCGAGCTCCCGACGCTCTGCCTGCTCTGCTCGTTCTTCGACAAGGACGGCAAGCCGCTGGAGTCGAGCCCGGAGTACACGCTCAAGAAAGCGTGCGACGCGTTCCGCGACGAGACCGGCCTCGACTTCGAGGCGATGGGGGAGCTTGAGTACTACGTGATCGCGCCTGACCCGAAGTCGTTTCCCGCCAAGGACCAGCGCGGCTACCACGAGTCCGCGCCGTTCGCGAAGTTCGGGGAGTTCCGCCAGAAGTGCATGCTTGCGATCTCGCAGGCCGGCGGGCTCATCAAGTACGGCCACAGCGAGGTCGGCAACTTCACGGAGGGCGGCCGCGTCTACGAGCAGAACGAGATAGAGTTCCTGCCGTGCGCGGCGCAGGACGCCGCGAACCAGCTCGTGGTGGCCAAGTGGATGATCCGCAACATGGGCGCGAAGTACGGCTACGACGTCACGTTCGCCCCGAAGATCACCGTAGGCAAGGCCGGCTCCGGGCTGCACATCCACATGCGCCTCATGAAGAACGGCGTCAACCAGATGCTGAAGGCGGGCGTCGTCTCCGACACGGCCAAGCGCGCGATCGCGGGCATGATGGAGCTCGCCCCGTCGATCACGGCCTTCGGCAACATGAACCCTACGAGCTACCTCAGGCTCGTCCCGCACCAGGAGGCGCCGACGAACGTCTGCTGGGGCGACCGCAACCGCTCGGTGCTCGTGCGCGTTCCGCTTGGATGGTCCGCCAAGGCCGACATGTGCCGCCTGGCGAACCCGAAGGAGCGCTCTTCGGCATACGACACGCGCCAGAAGCAGACGGTCGAGATGCGCTCGCCCGACGCCTCGGCGAACGTCTATCTCCTGATGGCCGCGCTCGCGGTGGCGTGCCGCCACGGGTTCTCCCTGAAGGACGGCGTGAAGCTGGCCGACGCGACTTACGTCAACGTCAACATCCACCGGAAGGAGAATGCGAAGCTCCTCGCCTCCCTCGCGACGCTGCCGGACAGCTGCTGGGCGTCGGCCGAAACGCTTCTGAAGCAGCGCGCCGTCTACGAGGAGAAGGGCGTGTTCTCCAAGGCGATGATCGACGGCATTGCCGCGACGCTCAAGTCGTTCGACGACAGGAACCTCCGCGCGAAGGTCATGAAGAGCCAGAAGGCGATGAAGGCCCTCGTGGAAGAGCACCTATACTGCGGTTGAGTTGAAGCGGGCGGGCAGATCGGGCGCGCAGGCGCTCGTCGAAAGCCTCGAGCGGGCTGCCGCCGAGGTGGTGTTCGGCTATCCCGGCGGGAACGTCGTGGACATCTTCGACTGCGTGCGGACGGCGAAGTTCCGCTTCGTCCTCGGGCGCCACGAGCAGGGATGCGTCCACATGGCCGACGGCTACGCGCGCGCCACCGGGCGCCCCGGGGTGGTGATCGTGACGAGCGGACCAGGCGCCACCAACGCGATAACCGGCCTCGCGACCGCCAACATGGACGGCGTGCCGCTCGTCCTGGTGTCCGGACAGGTGCCGCTTTCGCAGATCGGCACCGACGCATTCCAGGAGGCGGACATGACGGGCATCTGCCGCGCCGCCACCAAGCACAGCTTCCTCGTGAAGTCGGCGGACGAGATACCGGAGACGGTCGCCGAGGCGTTCTACATCGCGACGCACGGAAAGCCCGGCGCGGTCGTCATAGACGTGCCGAGGAACGTTCAGACCGACCTCACCGCCGCGCACTATCCGGAGCGCGTCTCGCTCAGGGCGTACCATCCCGAGTCCGCGGCGACTCCGGCCCAGGTGGGCAGGCTCGCGCGCTGGCTCAACGAGGCCAGGCGCCCCGTGCTGCTCGCCGGCGGCGGCGTGATCGCCGCGAATGCGTCGCGCGACGTGGCTGCGCTCGCGGCCAAGGCGGACATTCCCGTCGTGACGACGCTGATGGGAATCGGCAGCATCGAGGGCTCCGACCCCCATGCGCTTGGCATGTCCGGGCTCTACGGCTCGTCCGCGGCGAACGCCGCGCTCGCTGCGGCGGACCTCGTACTTGCGCTCGGCGTGCGCTTCAGCGACCGCATCACGGACAGGTACCCGACCGGAGCGCGACGTCCGAAGCTGGTGCACGTCGACTGCGACCCGTCGTCCATAGACAAGAACATCCCCGCGGACCTCGGCATCGTGGCCGACGTGAAGGACCTGCTGACGACCGTCAACTCGCGCGTACGGCGCTGCAGCCGCGGCGCATGGCTGGCCCGCGTGTCCGAGTGGAAGGCCTCGCACCCGTTCTCCTACAGGCAGCGGAGGCGCGGCGTCATAATGCCGCAGTCCGTAGTCGAGGCTGTCGGCCGCGCCGCGAACGGTGACACGATACTCGTCGCCGACGTGGGGCAGAACCAGATGTGGTGCGCGCAGTATTTCCGACATACGCTTCCGCGGCGCTTCCTGACCTCCGGCGGCATGGGCACGATGGGCTTCGCCCTGCCCGCCGCGATAGGGGCGGCGATCGCGCGGCCCGACTGCCGCGTGGTGGCCGTGGCCGGGGACGGCGGGGCGCAGATGACGATCGAGGAGCTTGCCGTCGCCGTGGCGGAGAACCTGCCCATCGTGTTCGTCGTGGTGAACAACGGCGGACTGGGCATGGTGCGGCAGATGCAGGACGAGTCGTTCGGCGGCCGCCACTGCGCAGTGTCGTTCCCCCGCGTGAGGGGGGCGGGGTGCCCGGACTTCGTGAAGCTGGCCCGCGCGTACGGCGCGGCCGGCGTGAGGGTGTCCGATCCCTCCAAGCTCGACGCGGCCATTGCGCGGGCCGTCAGGTCGCGGCGCACGACGCTCGTGGACGTAGTCGTGGATCCGGAGGCCAACACATGAGCGAAGAGACATACCGGCTCAACTGCTTCGTCGAGAACAAGCCTGGCGTCCTGGCGAGGATCGTCGGGCTCATCTCGGGCCGCGGGTACAACATTCAGACGCTGAACGTCGGGCCGACGGAAGACGGCACGGTCTCGCGCATGCGCATAGACGTGCTGGGCACGGAGCGCGTCGTCAACCAGATCATACTCCAGCTCCGCAACTGCGTGAACGTGATCGAGGTGACGAGCCGCCGCCGGTGAACGCCGTCCGGGCGGCCAGGCGCCAGCTCCCCGGCGCCGTCCCTACGGTCTCGGCGAAGGATCGTGAAAAGTATTCCTGCGAGGCGAAGCCGCATCTCGCCGCGACCTGTGCGATGGAGAGGTCGCTCGTGCGGAGCATCTGCCGGGCTGCCTCGATGCGCGTCGCGGCGATTGTCTTCTGGACGGTTGTTCCGAGCGCTTTCCTGAAGGCGGCGTCGACCGTCGTGTGCGAGCGCCCAAGATGTGCGTATACCTCTGACGCGGTCGGGCGGTTCGCGATGTGCTTCCTGATGTAGACGAGCGCGTCCGACAGCCATGGCGGGTCGACGGGGTAGACCTCGGTGGACGCGCGTTCGACAACCCCCGCCGGGAGGACCTGCCGCACGATCTGCCTCTTGGCGAGCGCGGGGTCGCCGATCATCTCCACGACCGTGCGCATCGCCATCCGACCGATCTCCGGCGTGTTCGGGTCGATGCTGGAGATCATCGGCTTCGAAAACCCGCACACGAGCACGTCGTTGTCGAGGCCGAGTATCGCGACCTCGTGCGGGACGTCGATTCCGCAGTCGCGGCATACCTGCAGCAGCTGCCATGCCCTTAGGTCGTTCGGGCAGAACACGGCTATGGGCCTGCGCGCCTTCTTCAGCCAGCGGGCAAGGGCCTTTGCATCCGGAGCGAGGTTCAGCCGCTCGTTGATCAGCACGGAAGGATCGAACTCGTATCTGGTGCTCGGCGAGGGCTCGTAGCAGTCGCAGGAGTGGCCCCTGGACGAGAGCGCGCGGCGGAACGCCTGGCGGCTGTATCCCGAGAATCGTCCGCCGGAGAATCCGCAGAAGCCGAAGTTCGAGAACTTCCTCTCTATGAAATGCTCCGCAGCGAGGCTTCCCAGCCGGGTGTGGTTGGTCTTCACGACGGCAAAACCCGTCCGTGGCTTTTCGTAGTAGACGTCGACCACGGGCTTCCCGCTCGCGGCAAGGCGTCTTGCGATCGTGTCGTTCATTACGCGGGCGATGAAGCCGTCGAATCCGGATAGCAGCGCGGGCCTTGCCAGCGACTTCATGTCAATGAACACCGGCGTCAGCCCCTCGTGCTCCTGCGCGTATGACGTGATGCCCTCGCATAGCTCGCGCCCAAACGCGCGCGTCAGCTCCACGAGAACACCGATCTTGGTCTCGGCGGATTTCCCCATGCCGCGTAGTATAGCATATCGGCGTGGAATGCGGTTGCGAAAATTTCATGGTGATTTGCAAACTTTACAGTTACGCCAATGCGATTCTTTTGGTATCATACAAGCATCTGAAAGGAGAGCCATTTATGGAAATCGGGAAAAAGACCTGGGTGTTCTCCGACGGCGACCTGCCGCCGCATGGAGACTCGGAGCCGTTCGGGCACGAGGCGCTGATGGTCGTAAACAACGGAGAGAGGGACGCGACGATAAAAGTCACGATACTCTTCGACGACAAGGACCCCAAGGAGGGCATTACGCTGCACGTCCCCGCGCGCCGCGTCAACTGCTTCCGCATGGACATGCCGCTCGGCGACGAGAAGTTCCAGCTTGGACCAGGTCAGACCGCGACGATTCTGGAGTCGGACGTGCCGGTCGTCGCCGTCTACGGTCGCCTCGACCGCCGCAAGGACATGGCCTACTACCCCGTGCAGGGCTACTGCTGCTAGGAGCCCTAACCACTAACCACTAACGACTAACAACTAACAACCATGTCATACTACAATCAGGAAGAGTCCAACAAGCGTATCGCGGCAGTGCAGGCCATTCTGCAGAAGAGGAGCCTCGACGCCGCGCTCGTGTACTTCGACGAGCTGAACGTCGCAAACGGCTGGTACCTGACCGGCTGGTGCGGGCAGTTTGAGAAGGGTTCCGTGTTCGTCCCCGCCAAGGGCGAGCCGTGGCTCCTCGGCGGCCCCGAGTCGGAGCCGTTCGCCATCCAGAGCTCGGCGATCAAGAAGATCCGCTGCTTCCCGGTGTTCATGGTCCCCGAAGAAGAGTACCCGAACGCCCACATCATCGGCTTCGAAGACCTCTACAAGGAGATGTCCGAAGCCGGCATGCCGCTCAAGCGCATCGGAGTCGTCGGCACGAACACGATTCCGCACCAGGTCTACCTCGACTTCCAGAAGGGCTTCGCGGGCGTGGAACTCGTCGACATCACAGGCGACTACGAGGCGATGCGCGCGTACAAGAGCGACTGGGAGCGCGAGAACATGCTGAAGGCCGTCGGTCTCTGCGACCTCGCGTACGACGCGATGAGGGCGAAGATCAAGCCCGGCGCGTTCGAGTACGAGGTCGCCGCGGCGGGCGAGGCGGTATGCCGCGCGAACGGCGCGACGAACTTCGCGTACTCCACGATCGTCGGCTCGGGCGAGCGCGCGAACGCGGTCGTGCCGACGGCGACCAACAAGGAGATGAAGGACGGCGAACTCGTCATGATCGGCATTGCGCCGCGCTTCAACGGCTACGCCGGCACGTTCGGCGACACGCTGCCGGTGAACGGCGTCTTCACGCAGGACCAGAAGGACGCGATGAACCACCTCCGCGAGGTGATGTGGCTCACCAAGGGCATGCTCAAGCCCGGCGTATCCGGCAAGGAGATCGACGTTCCCGGCCGCGAGTACTTCAAGAAGCACGACCTCTTCAGGTATCTCGTCTGCCCGTTCGCGCACACGATCGGCCTCATGGAGGCGGAGCTGCCGTTCTACGGGCCGAATTCCGAGGACGTGCTCGCCCCCGGCATGACCGTCATGGTCGACGTCAGCTTCTTCGGGCATCCGAAGTGGAACGGCGCGCGCATCGAGACGGGCTACATCATCACGGAGAACGGCTGCAGGCCGATGTCCCCGAAGATGGACGAGTACTTCTCGAAGCCGCTGTAAGGCGACTTATGAGAAGTGACCACGGCGACATGAGGTCAATCTGGGCCATTTGCTTCGTGTTGTCCCTCGGCGTGGCGACTGCGTCTCTCGGCGCGGTTCGCCTGCCGGGGGAGGGCGGAACGCATCCTGCGGCGACATGTTCGCCTTTCCCCGACGCGCTGAGCGCCTTTGTATGGCGTAACTGGCCTGTCGTGTCCGTCGAGCGGATGGCGAAATCCATCGGTGCGGACAAGTCGGATCTGGAGAATATCGCCCGCGAAATGTCGCTGCCCGTGCCTCAGCCGCCTGTATCGACATACTGGCGGCGAAAGGGATACATCACGGTCGTCAAGCGCAATTGGCACCTGCTTCCGTACGAACAGCTGCTGACGTTGCTTGACATGACTCGAGAAGAGCTGTCGTACTCGCTTGTCGAGGACGACTTCCTGTTCTCGAAGCTCGGCAGGGCGAAGCCATTCTGTTGTCCCGTGGTCTGCACGCCAGAAACCGCGGCGGAGGGCCGTTCCCGCCGCCTGGAAATCGCGAAGACGCTGAAGGAGGAAGGCGTAGTGCCGATGGCTCCGGAAGAGCCAAGGTTCAGGTTTGTGGAGGAGCTGTCGAGGATGCCGGACGCCGCCGATGCGACGACTTTGCAGTCCTGTGGAGATGCAACATTCGATTTGCGTCTCATTTCATCGTACTTCGCGGACTATGGAGACCCTCTCTCCGACGACTCGGTCGGGTCGTTTCCCGAAGGGCTCCTCTGCCGGCTGTCGGCGAATGGCGTGAACGCGGTCTGGATGCACGTTGTGCTCTCCACGCTGGCGAAGGATCCGGCGTACCCGGAATTTGGCGAAGGGAGCGAACGGCGCATCGCGAATCTTCGCACACTTGTCGCCCGCGCCGCGAAGTACGGGATAAAGGTATACCTATACATCAACGAACCGCGGGCGCAGGACGACGGATTCTTCGAGAAGCCGGGCCGGATGGAGACGCGCGGAGTAAAGCGCGATGCCGACGGGCTGGGCTATGCGCGGTGCACGTCGCATCCCGAGACTCGCCGCTGGCTGCGTGACTCGCTGCGACAGGTGTTTTCACAGGTAAAAGGGCTGGGAGGGGTCTTCGCCATAACGATGAGCGAGAACCTCACGAACTGCGCCTCGAGGTGGAAACGCGAAGGATGTCCGCGCTGCCGCGACCGCAAGGTGGGCGACATCGTTGCCGAGGTGAATCGCACGATATGGGAGGGCGTTAAGGCTGGAGATCCGGAGGCCGAGGTTGTCGCCTGGGACTGGGCATGGCCGAAGGACGAGCGGCGGTACATAGTGTCGCAGCTGCCGGAGAAGTCTTGCCGGATAATGTCCGTAAGCGAGATCGGCGTTCCCATAGAGCGTGGCGGGGTGAAGGCGGAGATCAACGAATATTCGATCTCCGCTCCGGGGCCGAGCGACCGCGCGAAGGCGATATGGAATGCGGCCAGGCTTCGGGACATGAAGACGGCGGCAAAGGTGCAGGCCGCGCTCACGTGGGAGATGAGCGCCGTGCCGTACGTGCCGGTGATGGATATCGTTGCCGAACATGCCTGTAACCTCGCGAATGGCGGTGTCGATGGCGTGATGCTTTCCTGGTCTCTCGGTTCCGCGCCGACGCCGAATCTGCTGGTGTACGCCGAATGCCGCAGGGGCGAAGGCAAAGACGCCCTGCTGGACCGCGTTGCGGAACGGTTGTACGGGAGCTGCGGGATAGTGGCGGCCCGTTCCGCCTGGAAGGCGTATTCCGACGGCTTCCGCGAATATCCGTTCAACATCTCATCTGTCTACTGCGGCAACCACACGCTCGGCCCGGCAAACCACCTGTATCTCGAGCCGTCCGGCTGGACGGCCTCAATGGTCGGATATCCGTTCGACGACCTGAAGCGCTGGCGCGCAATCTATCCTGAGGACGTCTGGGTCGCGCAAATGGAGAAGGTTCGCGACGGTTTCACAGTCGGCAACGCGGCGTTCGAGAGGCTTGTCAGCTCACTGTCCGGCGAAAGACAGCATGCGGCAGGTCGCGAACTGGGTCTTTTCCGTGCCATAGAGAACCACTTCAGCTCCGTAGTTGACCAGGGCAGGTTCGTCATGGCGCGGAACCGCGGCGACAGGGCGGCGATGGCGGAATGCGCCAAGCGCGAGCTGGAGACCGCGCACCGGCATCTTGCCGTCGTCCGAGCCGACAGTCGGATAGGGTTCGAGGCCACGAACCACTACTATTATCTGCCCCACGACATCATCGAGAAGATTCTGAACTGCCGTGACGTTCTGGCGCGGCTCAATGAAACGCAAAGGGAGACCACACCATGAGAGCAAGAGAAATGACTGTGCTTCTCGGAGCACTCGGATTTGTTTTGTCCGCTTTCGCGACGGACTACGTCTGGATTAACACGGGCGTGAATGCTCCGTCCACGGCGCATTCGTTTGCCGATACCGCAAACTGGAACGGCGGCGTCGTGCCTGTGTCGGGGACAAGCACCTATGTGTGGTTCACGAACACACCCGGAGCCGTGCGCTACGCGACCATACCGGATAGCTTCCAGTTCTACGAAGTTTACGGCGCCATTGGATCGCCAATTGTCCTTATTGGAGACAATGTCAACGTGCACCGTGGGCTTAACTACAAAGGCAGCGGCAGCACTCCCACGGTCTACCTCTACGCCGATTCAACGATCACCAAGGACATGTACCTTAACCGCGCAGTGGTTTGCGGCGACATCACCCGCACTGGCAGCTACACGCTCTGGCAGTCCGCCGGCGACAACTGGCACCGGCTCGATTTCTATGCCAATGCGGCGGGCGAGACGCGTGTCAATCCTTCGACCACCTATAACCTCTCGCTCTCCTACGGCACCTACCACATGATCGCACCGCAGGGATCGGACGAGGCCATCACGGCGACCTGGACGCTCTCGAACGGTTCGCCGTATGCCGTTCGCGCATCAGGTACGGCGGAACATGTACTCTGCGCCGGAACTTTGGTTACTGCGGCAAACGACATTCTCCCCGTCGGCACGTTCCTGAAGCGCGTGTTCCCAGATGGCTCCATAGAGCTTTCGCAGCCTGCGGCGCTCGGCTCTGCGACGGCGGACGTCGCGCTTACATTCGAGGCGTTTTCGCCGAAGGTCAGCCAGTCGCTCCAATTTCTCAACACAGCCAATTCCACCGCACATACGTTGGACTTCTCGAAATGGCGGGAGAAAGATGAAGCGAGACTTTGCGTCGATAGCATGAATTGGACTTATGATTCTGCGGCCACACGGGAGAGCACACGGCTGGTGCTCACATCGTGGACAGGAGTGCCGGCGACGATCGAAATTGTCGATTCGGCAAGGCATAACTGCAACATCGTTCTTGACAAGTGCCACCTCCAGTTCGAAAAGCCGACCTCTGGGAACGCGGGATTTCCGCAGGCAAGCCTGCGAATGGCAAGCGCGTCATCCGTAGCGACGCTTACCGTCACCAATGGCATTACGGCCTACGTCGGGTCAATCAGCAACGTAATCGGTTCGCTCGTCAAGAACGGCGCGGGTACGCTTGTCGCAACCGTGCCGTCTTACACGGCGGCAGGCGCACTTGCGAATACGGGATCGCTGACCGTTGAGGGCGGTATATTCGAGGCCCTTGCGCCGGATGGCACGGATGCCATGGCTGTCGCTAATCTGGCGATAGGCGCATCGGCGACGTTGAAGATTCCCACGGGTAGCGTGTTCACCGTTACCTCCTCGTTCTCCGCCGGTGCGGGCGCGACGATCTCCGGCGCAGGAACGGTCGTTCTCCCGAACGGACTTTCCGACGCGGCGGGCGTGACGTTTGCAGACGGAGCGTCCGTGCTCGTGGTGCAGTCGAATGGCCAGCCGATCTATGAGCAGCCGAATGGACTTGCCCCCGCCGGAACGCCGGCGTTCTGGGTTGATGCCTCGCAAGGGGTCGTAGAGTCAAGCGGCAACATTACCCGCTGGAACGATGTGCGCGGCGCGGGCTATATGTTCGCTACGAATGTTGCATCCGTCTATCCGACGCTGGAGACGGATAACCAGGACCGCAAGTTCATCAAGATTGCAAGAGTCGCAGAAGCCACCAAGACGGACATCGCCTCGACTGCCGCGCTGGTCTGGGATAGGCCGCTTTCGAACATACGCACGGTTCTGATGGTTGTCGACCTCTATGACGGCGGCGGCGCGTGGCTTGGTTCTTCGCCGCGCATCTCTACGCACGACTACTGGAGAGAGGCCGGATGGAAGTATTGGAATCAGGTGATGGGCGGGCTTGCCTCGGGCCATGTGATGTCCGGAAAGATCTACATGAACGGCGAAACCATTCCCGCCACTGGCACGGGATGCCCCTATGCCGGTTATGCCTTTACAGCAACGAATTACAAGAAGGGAGATGTGTCCTGCCCCATCTGCGTCGAGTTCGTTCCGACAGGCGATACCGAAGCGGATGCCTTCGGATTCTGCAACTACCAGAATGGATGCAATGGTCAGATGCGCATCTATGAATACGTAATCTATACCAATGCGCTGACGACGGCGGAACGGTTGGAGACGGAAGAATATCTGATGAAGAAGTGGATGAACGCCCACGCGAACTACGACCGACTCGGCGAAGTGCCGGATCGCATGGCGTCATTGAATGTCTCGACCGTGCCGGCAGTCGCTGTTGCGGTTGGCGACCTTGTGGCCATTGATTCGGTGACAGGCGATGGAACGCTTGCAAAAACCGGCGCGGGGACGCTGTACGTCGAAGACCTTGTCGATGCAGATACGGCGATTGATGTGCGCGAGGGCGTGTTCAACCTCCGTTCGGTGAAGACGACGGCGGACACGCTTCCGTCGACGCCTTGGGTTCACTTTGATGCAAGCGATCTTTCGACGCTCACGGCGGCGACGAACAATGATCTCGTAACCGTCACCGAGATGCGCGACCGGCGCGGTGCGGCATATCCCAAGGCGATCATGAAAGTCGATGGCGACTCAGTGCAGCTCAACGAGACAGCAGGGGTGGGTGGCCTCACGATGCTTGATTTTGGCCCGTATTCATCCACCCATACAGAAAACAAGTCCATGAAGTTTCAGCTCAACGGCGTCGGAGCCTATAATGAGGAGATTCATACGACGATTTCCGTCGTTGGCACTGTGCGAGGCGGCGGTGTGCTCGTTGGCGGCTCCAGTGCACGCGGCAGCAACATCACATATCACGATCTCGATGGGCTGTACCGCGCAGACCCGGGTTCGTATTCGTCGCCGATCGTCAGCTCGTCGCCGAACCGACCGAGTCCGGGTATGATGTCCTCAGGCCATGCCGGTGCGCGCAGATCCCGCTTGAATGGGAATTTCATGGTTCCGACCACGACAGGTTTTTCCGGCGGATACGACCTCGTGTCGCTATGCCTGTACGACTGCTTTGGCGCGAGCGGCATAGCATGTTGCCATTACGGCCACGCCACCGGCGGAATGGAGTTCGGCGAGCAGATGCTGTTCGAGGAAGTGCTGTCGCGGGAGCAGGTGTTGAACGTCGAGGCGTATCTGCGGCGCAAGTGGTTTGGCGCGGACGAGCCTGCGTACCGCGGCTCCAGGGCGAAGTCGCTCGCCGTTGCGAGAGGCGCGACGGTCAACGTGTACGGAGACTCGCCTTTCGTAGTCGGATCAATTTCAGGCAGGGGCATCGTCAACGGCCCTGTCGCACTCGCGCCCGGAGGCACTCTCGACGTGGTCGTGAACAATGGAACCGTGACATGCGCGTCCGCGCCCGGACTGGACCTCGACGCGGGCGGCGTTGTCGCGTTTTCCGGCGAACTCAGGGGAATGAAGGGACGCGTCACGCTGATCGAGGGCGTTTCGCATGCGGACGGTGCACTCGCCAACTGGTCTGCGACGATCCCGCGCCAGGGGTATTCTGTCGTCGTAGGCGTAGCAGACGGCAATCTAGTGGCCGACATATTCGTGCCAGGTTCAATTCTGATAGTACGATAGCGCCAAGCTTTCATGTCTCTCTTGCCACTCGTGTCCTTCGCATCCATAGCCCTGGCCGTCGCGGCCTCCGCCGCGCCTGTCGTGGCAGAGTATTCTGCGGAAGACTTCACCCTGTCGCTCGCGGCAGACGGAACGGTGGCTGATTTCGCCGAGCGGACAAGTGGGCGGAATCTGCTGCGCTGGAAGGGAAAGTTCGCCAGTGTCGTAATGGACGACGGGCGGGAGGTCAAATGCCGCGAGGCGAAAGCTTCCGGCGATAGCCTTGCTCTTTCGTTCGACGGCGTGGAAGGCGAGGCGGAGATGTCCGTACGGCGGGAACGGTGGGGGCTTGTCTTCGAGGCGAAGAGCCTTACGGTGTCCAATGCAAAGGAGTTCAAGTTCTTCATCGTCTACCCCGTCTGCCGCAAGTACAACGGACAGATGATGAACGCGATGAGCGACGACGAGTCCGCCGTCGTCCTGCGCACGTACGAACTTTCCTCCGCGATGCGCCTTCGCGGGAACACCGTCTTGGAGGCCGTAGCGGAGATCGGGGAGCACCCTCCGGCGCTCCCGGCCAGGGCGGCTCTTGTCGCCGCGCCGCGTTCGAGGGTGCTTGACAGGATGAAGGAGATGACGCGTGATGCAGGCGCGGTTTCCTCGCTCTGCGGCGGCGCCTGGAGCCTTGCCGCACCGGAGAACCGCGAGTCTTACCTGATTGCCAGCATGTCTCGCGAATCGGCGGAGGACTGGATCGCGCTTGCCGAGCGAGGCGGATTCAAGACCCTGAGCCTCTACAACTGGTGGCAGACGCTCGGCCACTACGGTGTGAACACAAACCGCTATCCTCGCGGCGAGGCGGACCTCAAGGAGACGATAGCCATGATCCATGCGGCCGGTCTCAAGGCCGGCATGCACACCCTTACGGCGGGAATCGGATTCAACGACTCGTGGGCGAGGCCAGAGTGCCACGGCGACCTGCTCGTCACCTACGCCTACACGCTGGCGAAGCCGTTTACCGCCGGCGAAGATGAATTGTACGTCAACGAGAAGCCAGGCCCGAAGCACGATTTCGTGACTTCGTTCCTCTCCAACGGCAACATTCTGCGCATAGGTGGCGAGCTCTTCACGTACGCCGGGATTCGCGGCGACACTGCTCCGTATGCGTTTACCGGCGTCAAGCGCGGCGCGTACGGCACGCGAAAGACGGGGACAGTCCCCGCCGGGACGAGGGTCGAATACCTGTTTCAGCACTTCTTCTCCTTCTTCCCGGAGCCTTCGTCGAAGTTCATGGACGAGATGTCCGCGCTCCTCGCGGGGAAGTACGCGAAGTTCGGCTTCGATTTCGTATACCACGACGGCGCGGAACCGATGAGCCGGTACAACGTCGACCTGACGCGGCGCAAGTTCGCCGCTCCCCTCGACCAGAGCCAGAAGCCGCTTCAGGTGGAGGCCAGCATCGGCGGCGCCCACAGCTGGTGGTTCCACTCGCGGCTCGGCGCGTGGGACCACGTGCGCTGGGGCGCGAAGCAGTTCCACGACTACCATCTGCGTCATGTGGTTTCTGAAGCGCGCAACGCCAACATGCTCGCCGGACAGGCGGGGTGGTGGTCGCTCGTCACGGCGAACGGCAGGGTGCGCGGCAGCTTCTGCGACGAGGCGGAGTACTTCGCCTCGCGCAACGCAGGCGCGGACCTGGCGATGTCGATGGACGGCGTTAACGTCACCAAAGGCCCCCTGACGTTCTCCGTCGATCGGCAGATGACGATAGTAGGAAGGTACGAGCGCTTCCGCCTCGCACGGGCGTTCACCGAAGAGGCAGTGCGGCGCATGGACGCGGAAGGCGCAGAGTTCAGGCTTGGGCAGGACGATGCGGGCTCCTGGACGCTCACGCCCGTCAAGTACCTTGTCCGCCGCATCGGCACGCCGGAAGACCGCTCGTGGACGTTCGACACCGCATTCGGCGAATCGAATCTCACACTGCGAGTAGAGGCTCTCTACGTCCCTGCATCCGGTTCGGGCGAGACGTTGATCGGTCCTTCCGACGCGGATTCACTGAAGATAACGTCCGCTCCGTCGGTTAAGGCGCAGATCCGGACGGCCAACGTCGACGGGAAGGGCGAGGTGCTGGCGTTCCGGGCGACGAACCAGTCCGGCGAACGGTGCGGAGCATGGGCAGGCGCCACGCTCCGCTACAATCATCCGTTCAGAAACGTCGCGAAAGACGGCGAGGGGACGGCGTTCGCATTCTGGGTGCGAGGCGACGGTTCCGGCGCCGTGCTGGATTTCCGCGTCTCGTCGTCTAAAGTCCACAACGGCGGGCAGTCAGACCACTTCCTGACGCTTGACTTCACCGGCTGGCGTCGCGTCTGCGTCCTTCTGCGAGAGCGCGACGCCCACCGATACGGCGACTATAAATGGCAGGGATATCGTCCGATATACCCGGTATATAGGAACGTCGTAGACCCTGGGAAGATAGAGGAGGTCGGGTTCTACCTGAACGATGTGCCCGCCGACGGCAAGGCGACGGTGCTTGTGACTCCTGTGGAGATTCTTTCCGAGACGCGGCAGACGCTGCGAGACGCGGCAATAGTGGCCTGCGGAATGCGCTACGCCGTGCCTTTCTCGCTCGAATCGGGCGAGTACGCGGAATTTGAGAACGGCGTGTGGACGCATTACAGCGAGGTCGGAGAGCCGGTCGGCGCGACAGACGGAAGGGCCACTGCTTGTTGCGACCGGACTGAGCGCGAAAATGTTTCAGACGTCTCTTTCGAGTCGAAGGACGATGCGGCGCGGGCGGAGGTCACCATGTTCGCGCAAGGATCGTCGTTCCATGCGCTGAAGCCTCTCGCGTCGTTGTCCGATGCGGACAGAAAGACTCTCTCCTACGAGGCGGTAGACCCCGTCGCGTATGCGCCGTCGAGGGGACTGGACCGTCCGTTCGCCGTAGCGGTGCGGCCTGGGGAGACGGCGCGGATAGACGTTGAGCTGGTTGGCCCTGTGAGGAGGCCGGGGCTTGTGTTCCGCTCCGGCGGCGGGGAGAGGTTCTACGTCGGGCTTGGCGCAGACCTGGCGGAAGGGGAGCGCCGGGTGGTCCGCGGGGCGGGGCGTCCGCTTTCCGGCATCTGGACGGTGCGGGTGACGAGCGACGCGCCAAAGACCGCCAACGCGCGAATTGACGTAGTGAAGCGGTATGCAAGGTGAAAGGGAGAAGGAGATGGAGAGTAGCAGAAGGGAGTTTCTGAAGGGAACTGCCTGGATGGGCATGGCGGCGGCAGCCGCCGGCTGCATGAGCAAGGGCTCTGCTATAAGCGGGCTGGGCGGAGCAGGAGGTGCGCCGATGCACGGCTTCCGCGTCGCTCCGATGAAGCGTGTACGAGTCGGCTTCATCGGATTGGGAGGGCGAGGTGCTCCTGCCGTCCATCGCATCGCGCAGATACCCGGTTGCGAGGTGACTGCCATATCGGACATTAACCCTGAGCGCATTGATGCCGTGCAGAAGTGGCTAAGGGACAACGGCCATCCCGCTGCAAGGGAATGGAGCCGAGACGGAAACGCCGAGGCATGGCGTGGGCTATGCGAGAGCGACTGCTGCGACGTCGTCTACTCCTGCACGCCGCGCCCGCTGCACTGCCCGATCAATGTCTGGGCGATGGCGAATGGTAAGCACGTCATGCAGGAGGTGCCAGGCGTTTTCTGCCTGGACGAGTGCTGGCAGACGGTGGAGGCAGCCGAGGAACACCGCCGTCACTGCTACATGCTGGAGAACTGCTGCTACGGCGAATACGAGATGCTGGCGTTCAACTTGATAAAGAAGGGGATGCTCGGCGAAATCGTGCAGGCAGAGGTCTGCTACACGCACGACCAGCGCAAGCTGCAGTACAATCCAGTTGACGGCGTTTTCTGGCGTATCGACCGACACATGAAGCACCACGGAAACTATTACCCTACTCATGGGCTTGTGCCTGCCGGAAAGAGCCTGGACATCAACAGAGGAGACCGATTCGACTATCTCGTCTCGATGGAGACGAAGTCGGCTTCGTTCGAGTCCTACGGCAGGGAGAACTTCACAGAGGGCGACTGGCGGCACGGCGCGAAGATGGTAAAGGGCGACGTGAACACAAGCCTTCTTCACACTGCAAACGGGAAAGTCCTCCAGCTCAAGCACAACGTCTGCACTCCGTGTCCGTACGACCGCGGCAACACGTACCTTGGCACAAAGGGTATGATACGCGGAATAGACGCGAAGGAGTATCGCGTCTGCTTCGAGCAGAAGACCGGCGACGGTGGGGCGCACGCCTTCTTCGACGAAAGACGTGCGGAGGAGGTCCGCGAGGCTTATAGGCATCCGTTCTGGAAGGTCGCCGGAGAGATCGCCAAGAAGGTCGGCGGACACGGCGGCATGGACTTTATCATGGACCTCCGGTGGGTCTATTGCCTCCAGAATGGACTGCCTATGGACACCGACGTCTACGACCTTGCGACATACAGTTCGGTCGTGGAGCTTTCGGAGAGGTCGGTTCTAGCGGGGGCGAGCCCCATAGAGTTTCCGGACTACACCCGTGGCGGGTGGAAGACAGCGAAGCCGTTCACGGTGGACGAGATCGACATGGACAAGTTCGACTTCTCTCGCGGCGTCGCAAAGGACCTGGACGCGCAGAGGACATGACGGCGGTGCTTTTCAAATTGGTTGGGGACAAATTGGTTGGGGACAGGCTTCCGCAGAGAGCGAGATAGTTGCGGGAAGTTTGCGGGGGCCCGCGTTCGCCGCGTCAATTCTGAATAGGATTTGGGTGGGTTTGGCGAAATAGTCGCGTCTTAGGATTTAGGGTCAACTAAATCGTAAAATTGATTTTAGTTGACCCTAAAGTATGGTCAGATTCTTGAAGACTTCATTGATTGCTGCTATGTTATGGGTCAACTAAAGTAGAAATAGCGATTTAGTTGACCCATAACTCCGATCCAGACCGAGAGAATGGCGCTTGTCGTGGAGATCAAGCACGGCAAGAGGATTGAGCACGGCATCATTGAGGAAGTTCGCGAAAAGGTGGAGAATCTGGAGGTGGCGAAGAGCCTTTCTGTCCGTACGGCTCTTGTCTACGACGGAACGCTTGCACCATCTGTCGAGGCCGACCGCTATTTCGATTTCCTTCTGCCTTTCGAGAAACTGCTTCGCGAATAGACAAGTGCGCATCAGACCGTTGTATCTCATAGGGGAATACGGCCGGATACTTCGTATGCAATAATTGCAAGCATTTTTGCAAAGTTTACAGTAGGCAACAAGAGCGAGGTTTGATATACTCTTGCGCATGAAGAGGAGCATTGACAAGAGGAGCATTGACGGCATGGACGTTAGATTTGCATTCATGGCATTTGCGGCTGTCGCCGCGCTTTCCGCGCAGGGCGCGGATGCGGTCGGAGGCGTCGAAAGACTGCCTTCCGCGTTCGACGGCAAGACGCCGGTCGTGGTGGAGACGAAGGCCTTCAAACTCGTCATAAACCCGGACGCGACGGCGCGGTCGCTCGTGGTCAAGGCGACTGGAGAGGCGATGCTTGAGCCTCGCGCATACGGAAGGTCTTCTTTCTCTTGATGACATGTGACTCTAACGGGCTGCGTGGTCCCCGAAGACAACAAGCTCAGGTATAGAAGTCGGGAAGGTCAGGTATATAGGATCGAGTATATAGCCTGCTGCCGCGTGACGTCACGATGGCGGTTGAAGCCGACGGCGGAATGGCTGATGGATGAGGCGGATGGGCGAGCAGTGTGTGCAGAGTTGTGGAGAACGGGTTGTCGTAAATCCAGTGCGTTGGAAAAAATACGCCGAATATGGTATAATGTTGGAAAATTATTTCTTGAACAAGGGCGGAGCGCAGATGAAGTTTGAAAAAAATATTCAATCGTTGAATGAGATCATAGTCGGTTCCAGTCGTCCCGACGTGGCCAAGCTTCTTTCGCGACTGAAAAGCGAAGGAAGGGTGGCTCGGTTGGCTCCGCGCGTATACACCACAAACATGACCGATTCGCCGGAGGCCGTTGTGCGCCGCAATCTTTGGACTATAGTTGGCAAGCTCTGGCCTGGCGCGAGACTTAGCCATCGAACGGCACTCGAATATGCCCCGCACGACAGCCACGTATTCCTCGGTTACAAGTATACGCGGAAGGTGCAACTCCCAGGCGTTACCATCCATTTCCTGTCAACTGCGCCTACACAGGACACCGACTATCCTTTCATTGAAGGGCTTTCGGTTTCCTCTCTTGCCCGTGCATTGCTTGAGAATCTTGAGCCTGACCGTACGCAGGGCGGTGTCGACAAGTGCGTTGGCGCAGAGGCTGTCGAGGAGCGGCTGGAGGCCGAATTCGCGTCGGGCGGCGAGGTTCAGTTGAACAAGCTCAGGGACGAAGCCCGAGCCGTGGCAGCCGCTTCGGGGCATGAAGCGGAATTTGCCCGCCTCGACAGGATCATAGGCGCGATTCTTTCGACCCGTCCGATTGACGTCTTGAAATCGCCTGCGGCAATAGCACGTGCCGCAGGGGAGCCATTCGACAGCTTTCGGATCGAGCTCTTTGGCCGACTGCTTGAGAGACTTGCACAACAGGAGTTCCCCGCCGTTCCCGACATCAACGATTCCGAGTCGGCCTTTGCCACGTTTGCGTTCTTCGAGAGCTATTTCTCCAACTACATAGAAGGCACCGAGTTCGAGCTGGACGAGGCTCGGCGCATAGTCGAGACTGGTGTGGCCGTGCCGACGCGCGACGCGGACAGCCATGACATTCTCGGAACCTACGCCGTAACGTCGAACAGGAGGGAGATGTCGCGCATCGCGACTTCGCCGGACGGGTTCCTGGAGATACTCTGCGACCGTCACCGCGTAATCCTCGCAGGGCGGCCGTCCTCCGCGCCTGGACGCTTCAAGACGCGAGACAACAGGGCGGGCAACACGCACTTCGTGTCTTTCGACCGCGTACGCGGCACTCTCAAGAAGGGCTTCGAGATGTCGCGCGCGATACGGCATCCTTTCGCGCGCGCAGTGTTCGTTCTTTTTGTCACGAGCGAAGTCCATCCGTTCGCGGACGGGAACGGACGCATTTCGCGGATAATGATGAACGCGGAGCTGACGGCGGCGGGGCAGGCGAAGATCATCGTTCCCACCGTGTTCCGGTCCGACTACATCGGTGCGCTGCGTCGTCTCTCGCGAAATGCCGAGCCAGGCGTTCTTGTCGACGCAATGAGTCGTCTTTGGGAGTTTAGCCGACGGTTGTCCGGTGATGATTTTGAGGCCATGCGCCGGCAACTTGAAGCTGCAAACGCATTTTCAGACGACGACTCCGACATGCTTCGCTTCTGACGACTTTCCCCAGCGACAGGGTTCGGGCGGGGCGGAGGAGGCGGGGATGAAGGGTTGCGCGGACGCGGGGGGGTGAGGTTTTGTGACTACATCTCACAGAAAGAGGCCGACAAGCTGCGCAAGATGAAGGTTTGGCATGCTGTCACAACTTCACCATTGACCGCACTGAGAAATGTTGGTACAATCTCAGCATCATGAGGCAAAGAGTTGTTACTGGCGGTAAGCCATTTCAATCGAAACTCGCTCCTTACGAGGCTGAGATCAAGGAGCTCAAGTCGCAGGGGCGAGTATTCGAGCCATTGCCGCTGAAATGGCCTCAAGGCATGGTCTTGCAGTCTCGCACAACGCAGTCGCGTCGTTCATGAAGACACATGGGGTATTCCGAAAGAGCTTCCTCGACGGCATTTCCGAAACACGCAAGCACGAACTTCTTGCACAGCTGAAGGCTGTCAGGACGCACGACTCTACCGGCATTGAGGGCAATACGCTGACGCTTGGCGATACGATGGCCGTGCTGGAATATTGAGTCGGGAAGGTCAGGCCTTAGTATATAGGATGTTGCCGCACTCCGCGCCGGTTCCCGGGAGGGCTCAGAAACAGGCGCGGCGGCGAAATTTGGTGCAAGGACGGGGTTGCATGAAACCAAATGGTATGATACAATATAGTACCATGAAAAAGAAAGCAGAGAAAGGGAACCCGTTTAGGTACGGTTGCGTGGTCGAAGACAGTTTCTACTGTCCGAGGCCGGTGCTTGAAAAGCAACTTGCGGGCTTCATGCGCTCAGGTCAGAACGTAGTTGTGCATGGGGAAAGACGAATGGGCAAGACTTCGCTGATCAACGCCGTTGTGCGCGGCATGCGGGGGTGGAGGATGCTCTACGTCGATCTGCTCCATGTCATGACAGTTGGTGACGTCTGCCGTCGAATTGTCTCTGCCGTGCGCAACATGGAGCGCAAGGCCACTGTTTTCGAGAAGGCGCTGAAGCTTCTGCCGAGGCTGCGTCCCGTGATGAAGATCGATCCGTCCACCGGGGAGTTCGGGTTCGGGCTTGACGCTCGCGCGGCAGAGGATCCATACGCCGTCGAGGAGGTGCTGGACATGCTGGCCAAGGTCGCGTCTTCCGGGCGGACGGTCATCGTTTTCGACGAGTTCCAGGACATCTGCAATCTTTCAGAGGCGCAGACGGTTCTTGCCCTTATGCGAGGGCGCATCCAGTTTCAAGGCAACATACCGTATGTGTTCACCGGCAGCGCCAGGAGCAGGATGGTCGAGCTTTTCGACAATCCCGACAGCGCCTTCTACAAGTCGGCGCTCACGCTTTGCGTCGGGGAGATTGACCGTGATTCGTTTGCCGCGTTTCTGCGGAGCCGTTTCGAGACCGGACATAGAAGAGTTTCAGACGATACGGTCAGGGCCATTATGGACGCCGTCGCAGATGTTCCAGGCGATGTACAGCAGTTGTGCGAGGCGGCATGGGGCGTGACGGAGGATGGCGTTGCGCCTGGCGACATAGCGGCCGCGCTGCAGGTCGTGTTCATGCGCGAAGGAGAGAAGTTCGAGGGTTTCTGCGAGCGGCTTTCGCCGGTACAGTTCAAGTTGCTTGTCGCCATCGCGCGCCACGGGGGACGTGAAATCCAGTCTCGCGCGTTTCTCGACGAGGCGGGAATCGGCAATGCGGCGTCAGCGCGAAAGGCCGCAATCAGGCTTTGCGAACTCCGGTACGTCTATCCGTTCAGGGGCGAATATCGCTTTGCAAGCATGTTCTTCCGCGCCTGGCTGCTGCGCCGCGAATATTGACTAATGAGCCAACTACCCGAGCGAAAATATTGCATGATGCACGAGGTTCTTTGAATGCAAATGTCTGCATATCGTCGTTGGTGGATGCTTGCGGGGTTCGCCGCCGCGTTCCTGATCGGCGACATGTTCCTCGCCGTGCGCGGGGCGGCTACGACTTCAGAGGAGTTCCTTTACGGCGTGGCGGGGTTCTCGCTGGCGCAGGCGTTCTGGACAATCGGGCAGCTGCGCGAGGCGCGGCCGGACATCCGTGTATTCCTCGCGGCGGCGGTTACGCTCTCCCTGTTCGTTCTTGTGCGGCTGCATTCTCCCGTCCTTCCTTCGGCGGCGAACGCCGCCGTGTGCGTATATTCCGTCCTGACCGCGATTTCCTTCGCCACGGCACTTGCGACGCGGCGGACATTCTACATTTGCGGCATCGGGCTTTTGCTCTTTTCCGATTTGATGATTGGAGGTGGGTTTGTGCACATGCCTGGGTGCAATGCTTTGATTGGCCCAACATACATTGCGGCGGAAGTGTGTCTGCTTGCATCGTTCTTCTGGGACGGCGAATGGCGCATTGCCCCGAGGCGGATTGGCATCAGGTGGTATGCATTGGCCCTTGGCGTGGCGGGGTTTGCATGTTTCTTCGTGGCGATGACGCTTTACCCCGGCGGCGGATACAACCCGTTCATGCAGATGCTTAGCGCCTTGGGGGAGACGAAAGTGCGCGGCGTTCGCTATCCATCATGCCATTACTGGTTTATTGTCGGCATGCTTCTGTCGGCGGCGAGCGTGGCTGGTGTGTGGATGCATCTCGTTCGCAGGATTGGTGGCGGTTGGCGTAGGGTCTTTGTTGGTTGGGGCGGCGCGGTGAACGTGGCTGGCCTCTGCACCATCGCGCTCGTGCCGTTCGACGCCAACGGAACAGTCCACAATGTCGGATGCTACCTTGCCACCTTCGGCGGCGCGGCAATCCTCGTCGCCCGGTTTCGGAAGGGGATTGATCTTGTCTGGATGATCTGGTTCGTCGTGCTTGTCATTGTCTTTGCTCTTTGCCTTGATCTCAAGGCGATTCCGTTCAGCCCGTATGTCACAACAACGCAGAAGTTGTTGATCATGTCCTTCGCCCTTTGGGCGGGCTGGCTCGCCTGGCGGATTGGCGGCAAAGCTGTGGGGCAAGCACAGAACACCTAATGAGAAAGATTGAATACCATGAAACTAGTCGTGGCAATAATGATTGCGCCTTCATTTTTGTTGAGTGTGTATGCAGCGGAGCTGGCTGAGCATGAGTTTCTGAATCCTCCGCCGTCGGCCCGCCCGCACACATGGTGGCACTGGATGAACGGCAATGTCACGAAGGAGGGCATAACGGCGGACCTCGAGGCGATGGCGCGTGTGGGCATAGGCGGCGCGCAGATATTCGACGCGGGTCTTGCGATTCCGAAGGGGCCTGTAGAGTTCGCGTCGGACGCATGGTTTGACTGTCTCGTCCACGCAGACCGAGAGGCGAAGCGTCTCGGAATCGAGCTGTGCATCGCCAACTGCAGCGGGTGGACGAGCTCTGGCGGTCCGTGGATAACGCCGGAGCTTTCGATGAAGTACGTCGCCAGCACAACGGTGCGCGTGAAGGGCGGCGAGCGGTTCAACGGACGGTTGCCGCTGCCGGAGAAGACGAACGGCTTCTACGAGGACATCGCCGTGCTGGCGTTTCCCGAACCGGCGAATGGAAAGCCTGCGCTGTGTGACATGCCCGACTTCGATCTCCAGGTGTTCCGGGGACGCGGCAAGTTCGGAAAGCGCATGTTAGTGGACAAGCCTCTGATGCCGCTGCGCGTCACTGAAAAGTTCGCCCCGCCCGAGTCGTGTGTGTCGGGCGGCGAGATAATCGACCTTACCTCCGGCATGCGCCCCGACGGAAGTCTTGCATGGGACGCTCCGTCGTCCCACCCTGCCTGGACGCTCCTTCGCATCGGATACACGGCAAACGGACGCACGAACCGCAGTGCGTCGAAGGCGGGGCTCGGGCTGGAATGCGACAAACTCGACCCGCGTGCGCTCGACTTCCATTTCGACGCCTACGTCGGCAGGCTCCTGAAGCTGCTGCCGAAGGACCGTGCGCTGAATGGAGTGCTTCTCGACAGCTACGAGGTGTTCGGTCAGAACTGGACCCGCGGCTTTGAGCGGAACTTCGCGGAGATGGCAGGCTACCCGATTACGAAGTTCCTTCCTGTGCTGGCGGGGTATCCCGTCGACGACGCAGCGGCCACCGAGGGCTTTCTGCGCGATTTCCGGCGGGTGATATCGACGATGTTCTGCCAGAACTATTCCGGGCGGCTGCGCAGACGGTGTAATGAGAACGGGCTTGTCCTTTACTGCGAGCCGTACGGAAACGGCCCGTTCAACGACCTTGAGTACGCGCGCGAGTGCGACGTGCCGATGTCCGAGTTCTGGCGTCCACGCGACGCGGGCTGCGATTTCGCCGCGCTGGCACGGCAGACGAACAGCTCATACATGGTGTGTCGCTGGGGCAACAGGGTGCTTGGCAACTCGAAGACTGTCGCGGCGACGGCGCATGTCTGGGGACGGCGCATTGTCGGGACCGAGGCGTTCACGTCGTATCCCGACAGCGCTTCCGGGCGCTGGCTTGCGTCCCCGTACGCGATGAAGCTGCAGTGCGACAGGATATTCACCGAGGGCGTGAACCGCATGATCTTCCACCGCTACGCCCACCAGCCCTGGACGGATCCAGTGCGCTACCCCGGCATGACTATGGCTGCGTACGGAGCGCATCTTGAGCGGACGCAGACTTGGTGGGACCACGGCGCGAAGGAGTTCTTCACCTACATGTCGCGTGTTCAGCATCTCCTGCAGTCCGGCACGTTCGTCGGCGACGTTTTGCTCTGCGTGCCGGGCGAGGCGCCGGAATACGGAACGGACGGCGAGATCCCGGAGGGCTACGACGGCGACAGGTGCCATCCGGCGGCGTTGCCGGAGGTAAAGGTTGTTGAGGGCGGATTGATCGAGGTTCCGGGCGGCACGCAGTATCGTGTCATGGGCATCCCCGAAAGGCCATCCGCCACAATTGCCGCGCATGCCGCGCGGCTGACGGCTGCAGGCGCGACGGTGGTACCGTACGAAGAGGTCGGCGCGGCGCTGAAGCGGCTTGCCTGTGTGCCTGATTTCTCCTGCGATGACCGTGACGCAACATGGATTCACCGTCGCGCCGCCGCCGCCGATTTCTATTTTGTCGCCGTGCCGAACAAAGAGCCGAAGAAGGTCTTTTGTTCGTTCCGTGTTAGCGGAAAGTCTCCGGAGCTATGGAATCCTGTCACAGGAGAGATCTGTGCGCTTGACGAATCGCTTTACAGTGTCACCCAGGACGGTCGGACTGAAGTGTCGCTTGACTGCACCCCATCACATTCCGTTTTCGTAGTCTTTCGCACTCCAAAACTCTCTTTTTCGGGGCCTGTCCCCATCCTCAAGAAGGGGCCTGTCCCCAAAAAATCGGGGACTGTCCCCGTTGTAGGGACATGGAAAGTTGCCTTCAGGGAGCCTGGGGCAGAACATGACATCACTACGGCAAAATACAACGCTCTTGAGTCGTGGACGAGAAGCGACAATCTGGATATTCGCTATTTTTCCGGTACTGCCACGTATTTTATGGAGTTTTCTATGCCTGCAAATGGGGCCTGTCCCCATTTGTCGGGGGACTGTCCCCAGAAGGGAAGGGTGGTTCTTGACCTTGGGGTGGTAAAGGAGATTGCCGAGGTCAAGGTGAACGGAAAGGCGTACCCTGCGCTGTGGAAGCCGCCGTATCAAGTGGACATAACCGATGCAGTCGCAGGGGATGGAGGAGCGAAGAATCTGATTGCCCTTGAGATCAAGGTGACGAATCTATGGCCGAACAGACTCATTGGCGATGCCAGGCTGCCCGCCGACTGCGAATGGGACGATGGCAAGAACAGCAAGGGGTATCCACTTGTCAAGGCATGGCCCGAATGGCTGCAGCGCGGAGATCCGTCGCCTACTGGACGCCACGCCTTCTCCACATGCCGCCTCTGGGAGGCCAAAGAGCCGCTGATGGAATCAGGCTTACTTGGTCCTGTGAGGATTGTCATGCAGTAGCGTGAGGGCCTGCCGTTGCGCTCTTATGCGCTTTTTGATATCATTACTCCATCAAAGACAAAGATAAGAACTTAAGACAAGGGTGCCAACATGAACAAGAGCAGTGCATTTAAGTGGATAGACCTCGTGCATCTCGGCATGAAGATGTGGGGTGACCTTCCCATGAAGGAGCCGCCGAAGCGCGACGGCATCATGACGAAGGTCTTGACCGACGAGGAATACGATGCAATATGGAGGAATCCAGACATCCTGGCGAAGGACCGGGTGTATTTCGACGAGCCTTTCTGGAAGGAGCTTTCCGAAAAACTTAAGGCGTCCGGCTGCAACTGCATCCTGTTCGACGTCGGCGAGGCGCTCCGCTATCCGAGCCACCCGGAGCTCGCGGTGAAGGGGACATGGTCGCCGGAGAAGCTCAGGGCGGAGATACTGCGTCTGCGAGGCATGGGCTTCGAGGTCTTCCCTAAGCTGAACTTCTCGACGTCGCACGACGCCTGGCTCGGCCCGTACGAGCGGATGATAGCGACGCCGAAATACTACGAGGTCTGCGCTGACGTCATACGCGACACGATGGAGGTTTTTGCGCCTGTAGAGAACTTTCACATCGGTTTCGACGAAGAGGACATGCCGCTGTTCCATGCCAACAGCTCGATTCTCGTGATCCGACAGGGCGAGCTTTGGTGGCACGACCTCAATTGGCTTGTGCGCGAGGTCGAGAAGCACGGCGCACGGGCGTGGGCGTGGAGCGACTACCTGCGCAGGCACACAAAGGAGCAGTTTGACAACGAGTTCTGCAGGAAGATGCCGAAGACCGTTGTGCAGAATCCGTGGATGTATTGGACGAAGAAGGCGAAGATGGACACTGAGCCGTACACAAAGGCGTTCGTTACGCTGGCCGAGGCCGGGTACGACGTCGCGCCGTGCGGCTCGAACTGCTACGGCGTCACGGAGAACTTCCCCGACATGGCGGAATGGTGCCACGAGAGGATATCGCCAGAACGGCTGAAGGGCATGATCATGGCACCTTGGATAAGGACCATCCCGGAGTACCGTCGCCTCCATTGGCAGGCCGCCGATTTGATGTCCGAGGCGATAACGCGCGTCTCTCGTCTAAAGTCCCGCGTTTAAGGCTGCGCAAGATGAAGGCCAATTGAAAAGGAGGATTGACAGTATGGGCGTTAGATTCGCTTTGATGACATTTGCGGCTGTCGCCGCGATTTCCGTGCTGGGCGCGGAGACGGTCGGTGGCGTCGAAAGACTCCCTTCCGTGTTCGACGGCAAGACGCCAGTCGTCGTCGAGACGAAGGCGTTTCGCCTGGAGATCAATCCCGACGCCACGGCTAAGTCGCTGGTCGTAAAGGCGACAGGAGAGGAGATGCTCGAGCCGCGCGAGGGCATCCCTGTGTTCGCGACTACGCAGACGCGCCCATTCAACAACGAGATACGGCTCGTGCAGCAGGCAAAGCGCACGACGTATCCCGCGAACCGCGTCCGCCGCGAGGGCGACTTGATCTACATCGGGTTCGAGACCGCCCCGTACGAGGTGGCCGTGCGCGTTGAGGAGACGGCGGCCGGCTACGCTACGTTCCGCCCGGAGCGGCTCATCTCCAACACCGAACAGGAGCACCAGTACTGGCACTGGAACATGGACGTTCCGCCCGTGGACTCCTTCCGCGTGCTGCAGCTTCCGGTCAAGAACCAAGAGAACTTCGGCGACTGGCTTAACGTGATGTGGGACGGTCGCGGATGCGTCGGCGTGATGGGCGGCACTCCGTACATGGACGTCGACAACGAGCGGCGCTGGGGCTTCCGCCGTCTCACGGTCGAGGCGCTGAAGGACTTTGGCGTCACCAACGGAGTCGCCCTGCTCGCCGCGGCCGCGACTCCGACCGAGTTCCTGGACCAGGTGGACGCCGCCGAAGCCGCGAACGGCATGCCGCGCGGCGTCAGGAGCCGTCGCGACGGCCGCCTGAATGCGTCGCTCTACTGGACGGAGGACATACGTCCCGAGAACCTCGACGAGCACATCGCCTACGCCAAGGCCGGCGGCTTCCGCATGATGCTCATCTACTACACCGCCCTCGTCAACGGCGGGCGCAAGGGTTACCGCACACTGCCCGACTACTCGTGGGGCAACGGATGGAGTCGTGAGTCGTTCGCCGCCGCCGTGCGCAAGCTCAACGCCGCCGGCATCACCGTCGGGTTCCACACGCTCCAGACGTTCATCGGCTTCGACAGCAAGTACGTGACGCCCGAGGCCGACCACCGGCTTGCGCTCGTGAAACACTACACGCTCGCGCGTCCGCTGCCCGCCTCCGAGGAGCCGTGCGACGTCTATGTGGAGCAGAACCCCGTCGCTGCGCCCATGCACCCGAAGTGCCGCATACTCAAGTTCGGCACCGAGCTGATGGAATACTCCGGCTACGTGACGGAGCGCCCGTATCGCTTCACCGGCGTCAAGCGCCGCCACCTTGGCACGTACGCGAAGGAGCATCCGCTCGGCGAAATAGGCGGCGTCCTGTGCGTGAGCGAGTGCGCGGCCATCAGCTCGTACGTCGACCAGGACACGTCGCTGCAGGACGAGATAGGCGACATGATCGCGGACATCTACGACTGCGGGCTCGAGTTCCTGTACTTCGACGGCTCCGAGGACGCCAATCCGCCTTGCACCGTGAACATCTCTCTCTCGCAGATCCGCTGCGCCGCGCGTTGCACGGCCCGGACCGGCCGTCCGCCGCTGTTCACCGAGGGCTGCGCGAAGAGCCACTTCGGCTGGCACCTGCAGAGCGGCGCAAACGCGTTCGACGTGTTCTCCCCCGAACTGTTCAAGCGCAAGATCATAGAATATCCATACGCCGCCGCCAAGCGGCTCGCGAAGGACTTCACCCGCGTGGACTTCGGCTGGTGGCTGTTCGGCCCGCCGGTCCTGGACGGTCCCCCGCCGAGCAGGGAGGGGCTGTGGAACAGGAGGACGCGCACGGTGGGTGTGCAGCCAGACATCTGGGAATACGGTACAAGCAAGGCGGCCGCGTTCGACTGCCCGTCGACCATGCAGATGACGCTTACGAATCTGCGCAAACACCGCCGCACCGCCGACATCCTTGAGACCATGCGCCGCTGGGAGGACGTCCGCGCGCGGAAGTGGCTTACGCCCGAGCAGAAGGAGATGCTGAAAGACCCGAACCGAGAGTTTCACCTGTATATACCGTCTCAAACCTCTAAAACCTCTCCCGCCTACGAGCTTGTTGAGTGGAAGCAGCTTGACGTCGCCGGCGGAAAGTGGACGCCTGTGCGCGCGTTCATGTTCGAGCGTGGCGGAAATCGCGTTGTCGCCTACTGGCACATCCACGACCGCGCCCGGCTCGTCTTCGCCAAGCCGCTGGACGGCGCGGCGTTCCTTGACGCGGAGGGCATGAAGTACTTCGAGACCTCGCTCTCGGCAGATGCCGTCCGCGCCGCCTTCGCAACGGCAAACATAGATGGCGACAACAAGATGAGGGCAAAATGATGAAAATACTGGTAGGGTCGTTTCAGTGCGAGTCAAACACCTTCTCCGACGCGAAGGCGGGGAAGGACAGCTTCTACATCCTGCACGGGGAGGAGGCGAAGAACAAGCTCTTCGCGTCGCATCTCTTCGAGGAGAAGGGCTACGAGGTCGTGCCACTCGTGTATGCCGTCAGCCTGCCGTCCGGCATGGTGACGCGCGAGTGCTTCGACGAGGTGCTCGCCGACTTCAAGGCCGAGGCGGCTAAGCACCCCGACGCCGACGGCATATACCTCTACCTCCACGGTGCGATGTGTGTAGAAGAGTGGAAAAGTGGAAAAGTGGAAGGGTGGAAGTGTGGAGAGGTTGATTGGCCAGATGGTCGCTTCAGCGGAGAGGAATGGACGGTAAGGGAGCTGCGCAAGACCGTCGGCGACAAGATTCCGATAACACTGGCGCAGGATTTCCACGCCAATGTGTCGGACGGACTTGTGCCGCTTGTCCAGGGAATCGCCGGCTACCGCACCGCTCCCCACACCGACTATGACGACACGGAGCGGCGCGCCGCCGAAGCGTTGATGAAGTGTTTGAACGCTACCCCTCAAACCTCTCACACCCCTCAAACTTCTCAAACTTCTCAAACCTCTCAAACCCCTCAAACCCCTCAAACCTCTCAAACCTTCATCTCTCACCCCCACTTCTTCCGCATCCGCGTGCAGTTCGCGGACGCCGCGCAGACGGACGTCGAGCCGTACGTCACCGTGCTGAAGATGGTCCGCGAGCTGGACGCCGACCCGCGCGTCGTCTCCGCGTCGGTCTTCAACGGGCAGCCCTGGGTGGACGCGCCGTTCATGTCGGCCTCGGTGATCGTCTACTCGAAGGCGGACCACGACGAGATCCACGAAAGGGCGAAGACGATAGCCGACTACTACGAGGCTCACAAGACCGATCTCAAGTTCGGTGTGCCGGCGCTTGCGCCGGACAAGGTCGTCGGCGCCGTCGGGGCGATGGCGAAGCCGGTGTTCGTCAGCGACTCCGGCGACAACACGACGGCCGGGGCCGGTGGAAAGAGCGCGTTCCTGCTGAAGCGGCTGCTAGGTTCTGGGGTGAAGACGCTCTTCACGTCCGTCTACTGCCCGGAGGCCTGGGCGAAGCTTGCGGCGATGAAGCCCGGCGAACGCGCCACGCTTACGATCCCGAAGAGCGACGACTACACGGACGACGTGACGCTGGACGGCGAGTACGTCAAGAAGGGCAAGATCCTTGGCTTCGTCGGCGAGGAAAGCGGCGAAGGCGTCGTCTTCCGGGTCGGCTCGGTAGACGTCGTCTTCGCGTCCGTGCGCACCTCGTTCACGATGAAGGAGCATTTCGCGGCGATGGGCGTGGACGCGAAGGACTACGAAGTGGTCGTCGTGAAGCAGGGCTATCTCTGGCCCGGCGCGGCGGAGCTTGCGGCGACGCAGGTCTTCTGCATGACCCCCGGCACGGCAACTAACGACTTCTCGACGTTGCCGTTCAGGCATCTCGAAGGAAAGTACTACTTCGTCAAGCCCGAATGAGCGGCGGTTTTTGGTATAATTTCTGCATGTCGTCACTGAAAGGTCTCAAGACATGAAACGAATCGGGATAATAGGCGCGGGGCGCTTCGGGATGTCGCTCGCGGAGTCGCTTTCGAACGCGGGGGCGGAGGTTCTGCTGATCGACCGCAACCGCCCCGCGATGCAGCAGGCGAACGAGTTCTCCACTGCGGTCCAGGGCGATGCGACGCAGCCGCACGTCCTCGAAGAGGCGGGATTCGGCGAATGCGACGTGGTCGTGGTGGCAATCGGGAGCAACATCGAGGCGTCGATGATGGCCACGGCCAACTGCAAGGAGCTTGGCGTGCCCAACGTCGTGTCGAAGGCGACGAGCGAGCTGCACGGCAAGATACTCCGTCGCATCGGCGCGGACTCCGTCGTCTACCCGGACCGCGACAGCGCGCACCGCCTTGCGCGTGCGATAGCGAACCACGACGCGGTGGACTTCCTCGAGGTCTCCGAGGGGTATTCCATAGCGGAGGTCGACGTGCCGGAGGAAATCCGCGGCAAGACCCTCGCCGAGTCGGACTTCAGGCGCAAGACCGGCATCACCGTGCTCTGCATACGCCGGGCTTCGACCGATCCGAAGAAGCCGCGCAAGATGATCATTCCCCAGGCGTCGGACATCGTGGAGTCGGAGGACAGGCTTATCGTGTTCGGAGAGACCAAGAAGCTGGACGGCCTCTCGCGATGAGCATTCTGCAGATCAAGGGACGCCGTCCTGTGTCCGGCACGCACCGCGTCTCCGGCAACAAGAACGCGGCGCTGCCGATGATCGCCGCAGCGCTGCTGACTTCCGATCCGGTGAAGATATCGAACCTTCCGGTGATCGACGACGTGTCCCGGATGCTCGACGTCGCGAAGAGCTTCGGCGTGCGCGTGACGCGCAACGCGGCGGACGGATCGGTCACGCTCGTTACGCCCAAACTGAGGACGGCGCGGATCGACCCTGCGCTCGCCGCGCGGATACGCACCAGCTTCCTGTTCGCCGGGCCGCTCCTCGCGCGGCTCGGGCGAGTCTCCCTGCCGCCGCCCGGCGGCGACGCCATCGGCCATCGCCGCCTCGACACGCACTTCGCGGGCTTTCGGGCGCTTGGGGCGAAGGTCTCGGCCGGGCGCAAGGTGTTCGGGCTCAAGGGCCGGCTGAAGGGCGCGAGGCTGCTCCTCGACGAGGCGTCGGTGACGGCGACCGAGAACATCATGATGGCGGCGTCGCTCGCGGAGGGGCGCACCGTCGTCGACAACGCCGCGTGCGAGCCGCACGTCGTGGACCTCGCGAACATGCTGAACGCGATGGGCGCGAAGGTGTCCGGCGCGGGCACGAACCGCCTCGTCGTGGACGGTGTCCCGGAGCTGCACGGCTGCTCGGCGACCGTCGGCTGCGACTACATAGAGGCCGGCAGCTACATCGCCGCCGCCGCCGTGACGGGCGGAGAGCTAACGCTTTCCGGGATCCAGCCCGAGCCGTTCGAAGTTTTGTCGGGGGCGTTCGCGCGCTTCGGCGTGACATGGACGATAGACGCTGAGGCCGGCACGCTGCGCTACGTTCCGCGCCGCCGCCTCAGGATGAAGTACGACCTCGGCGACGCCATACCGTCGGTGGCGGACGGCACATGGCCGGCCTTTCCGTCGGACATGATGTCCATACTGATCGTCCTCGCCACGCAGGCGCGCGGCACGTGCCTGTTCTTCGAGAAGATGTTCGAGAGCCGGCTGTACTTCGTCGACCACCTGCGGCAGATGGGCGCGAAGATCGTGCAGTGCGACCCGCACCGCGTTGTCGTTACGGGGCCGTCGTCGCTCGTCGGCCAGACCGTGACCTCGCCCGACATCCGCGCCGGGATCGCGCTTGTCGTCGCCGCGCTGTGCGCGAGGGGGGAGACGCGGATACAGAACGCCGAGACGATCGACCGCGGATACGTCTCCGTGGAGACGTCGCTCGGGGCGCTCGGCGCGGACATATCTCGAAAGGCGTGATGGTCCTATGAAGAAATGTCGTTAGAGGACCGTGTTCTGCCGCGGGGCGGGGAAATTTGATATACTACGCATCGGAGCGGCGTTCTCCAGTTCTATATGAGAATCGTCGCCAGCAAGCAAGAAGTATGATCAGATGAGCGAATTCGTTAAAAGCCTCTCGCAAAGACTGTTTTGGGACGTAGACCCCGAGACAATCGACGACCATGCACACTGCCGTTATGTGATACAGCGTGTACTTGAACGAGGGACATTGGAGGACATCCGGGCGACGGTTGCACACTACACGATGCCTTTCATGATCGCCGAAGCGCAGCAGATTCGTTCGCTGGACCCCGTGACGCTGGCATTTGCCGCCTGCCTTGGCAATGTCAAGGAAGAGACATTCAGATGCTACACTTTGAAACGATAGCGCCTGAGACGCTGGCGCTGCTGCGGCGCATTCAGTCTCACCCCGCCTTTGCGGAGACCCGACTGGTCGGGGGCACGGCTCTAGCGCTTCAACTGGGGCATCGCGTCAGCGTCGATCTCGACATCTTCGGCAAATGGAATTACTCCGATGGCCTTGATGCTGCGTTGGCAACAGTAGGACGCGTCGTGAGGGAAAGTGGATCGCAGAATGGCAAGATGGCGTTCTACTACGTCGATGACGTGAAGGTCGACTGCGTATCCTACGAGATGTACGGATGGCTTGATCCCGCCATCGAGGAAGAAGGCGTGCGGATTGCTGCCGTGCGGGACATTGCGGCAATGAAGATCAACGCCGTTACGAATCGAGGAACGCGCAAAGACTTTGTGGACGTGGCCCGACTGCTTGAAGATCATCCGCTTCACGAGATTTTCGGTTGGTATCGCATGAAATACCCAGCTGCCAATCCGGCTCTCGCCATGCGCAGCCTGTCGTATTTTGTCGATGCGGAAACCATGCCGATGCCGCGAATGCTGATTCCCTTTGATTGGGAAGAGGCAAAAGACCGAATCCGCGCCGCAGTCCGCAAATTCGCCACAGGCGAAGAAATCATTCCGAAAGGATGACGGCAAGAGGATTTGCAATCGGCTCAATGGAGTTAAAATGACATGACTACGACTGACGAACAGGTTCAAGAGAGGATGAGGTGGCTGGTCGCGGAGATCGACCGGCACGACAGGCTGTACTACGTCGAGGCGAAGCCGGTCATCGGCGACCGCGACTACGACCTCCTGTACGAGGAGCTTCTGCGCCTCGAGCGCGACTATCCGCAGTTCCGCGACCCGGACTCGCCGACGCAGCGCGTCTCCGGCGCGCCGATGGCGGGCTTCACGCAGGTGCGGCACGACCCGCCGATGCAGTCGCTGGACAAGACCCACTCCAAGGGCGAGCTCGCCGACTTCGACGCCATGGTGCGCAAGGAGGCGGATGGCTTCACCTACCTCGTGGAGCCCAAGGTGGACGGCGTGTCGATGTCGCTGCGCTACGAGGGCCGCAGGCTCGTGAGGGCGGCGACGCGCGGCAACGGCATCGTCGGCGACGACGTCACGCAGAACGTGCGGACGATCCGCGCCGTTCCGCTGACGCTTCCGGCGGACGCCCCCGAAGCGCTCGAGGTGCGCGGCGAGGTCTACATGACGCGCGATGGATTCGTCAGGCTCAACGAGCGCGAGGAGGAGGCGGGCCGCGAGCCGTTCGCCAACCCGAGAAACGCCTGCGCGGGCAGCCTCAAGCAGCTGGACCCGAAGGAGACGGCGAACCGTCCGCTGGACATCGTGGTCTACAACGCCGGCGGCGTCGGGTGCGACGGCTTCGCGTCCCACTCGGAGATGATCGCGGCGTTCAGGCGCTGGGGGTTCCCGACGTCGCCGTGGTCGCGCTCGTGCCGGACGATGGAAGAGGTGTTCGCGGCGATCGACGAGCTCGAGGGGCTCCGGCACACCTTCAGGTTCGAGATCGACGGGGCGGTCGTGAAGATAGACGAGCGCAGGTTCTACTCTGTCCTCGGGGCGACGGCGCACGGACCTCGCTGGGCAAGGGCCTACAAGTACGCGCCGGAGCGCGCCGAGACCGTCGTCGAGTCGATCACGGTGCAGGTCGGGAGGACGGGCATCCTCACGCCTGTCGCCGAGCTGCGCCCCACCGAGCTGGCGGGCTCGGTGATCTCGCGTGCGACGCTACACAACGCCGACCAGGTCGCCCGGCAGGACATACGGATCGGCGACCACGTCTGGCTCGTGAAGGCCGGCGACGTCATCCCGGCCATAGAGTCGGTCATTCCGGAGAAGCGCACCGGGGAGGAGCGCGTGTTCGAGATGCCGACGGCGTGTCCCGTGTGCGGCGGCGCGACCGAGCGCGAGGATGGCGAGGTGGCGGTGCGCTGCGTCAACCCGTCGTGCCCGGCGCAGTTGAGCCGGCGCATCGAGCACTTCGCGTCCCGCAACGCGCTAGACATACGCGCGCTCGGCGAGACGATAGTGGATGCGCTCGTGGAGAAGGGGATGGTGTCGGATCCGCTCGACCTCTTCTCGATGCGCGTCGTGGACCTGTACGCGCTCGAGGTCTCGGGGCACCGCTTCGGCAAGAACGCGGTGACGGTGATGGATGCGCTCACCGCCGCGAAGGCCCTGCCGCTGCACCGCTGGCTGTTCGCGGTGGGGATTCCGAACGTCGGCGTGACGGTGGCCAGGGACATCGCGGCCGAGCATGCGAAGTTCAGCGACCTTGCGGATTCGCCTGTTCTGAGGAACGTCGTCGAGAACGACGCGAAGAAGGGGAAGGACCGCAAGATACTCAAGATCAAGGTCGAGGCGGCGAAGGCGGTTCTCGCGTTCTTCGAGAGCGACTACGGGCGGCGTTTCGCGGCGCGGATGGCCGAGCTGGGGATAGACCCGGCGCGGGAGGAGACCGCGCCCGTCGCGGCGGAGGGCCCGCTTGCCGGGCTGGGGTGCGTCCTCACCGGCACGCTGTCCCGTCCGCGCGAGGAGTATGCGGAGATGATCCGCCGCGCCGGCGGCGTCGTGCAGAGCGCGGTGACGTCGAAGACCCGCTACCTCATAGCGGGCGCCAACGTCGGGGCGACCAAGACCGAGAAGGCCCGCAGGCTTGGCACGGAGGTCATCGACGAGACCAGGCTTCTGGAGCTGCTGAAGTCCGGCGCGAAGTCGCTTGTCCTGGCCGCCGTGTGCGCCGCTGCGCTTCTCGGGTCGTCCGGATGCTCCACGGGGCCGTATGTCTACCCTGACAGCCGGACGTATGCCGAACTGACGGGGCGGCATCCGGACACTTCTGGCGTGAAGGAGGAGTTCGTTACGCTCAGCAACAGCCACGGCACGGCCCGCATCTCACTCGTCGGCGCCAACGTGACGAGCTACGTGCCTGCGGGGGGCGAAGAGGTGCTTTTCTCCGTCCGCAAGCCCGACTTCCTGTCCGACTCGTTCCAGCACTGCGGCATACCCGTCGTGTGGCCGTGGTTCAACATGAACGGAGAGGCGGGGAGCGCCGCGCATTCGTTCGTGCGCCAGATGAAGTGGAGCGTCGTCGCGAAGGAGGAGTCGGCGAACATGTCGCGCATAGTCCTGGAAGTCGTGTCCAGCGACGAGACGCGCCGCCTGTGGCCGTACGAGTTCCGGCTGCGCTACACGGTCGTCCTGGACGACCAGCTGCGCGTCTCGCTCGTTGCGGAGAACACCGACAGAGTGCCGTTCGAGATCACCGAGGGCTTCCACACGTACTTCCGCGTCTCGGATGTCGACAAGGTGGTGCTGCGCGGCCTCGACGGCTGCAGGAACGACCGCATCGTGAGCTGGCTGTACGACCCGGTATTCGAGGGCGACCTTCGCTTCCACGCGGGGGAGGGCCGGGTCTTCACGCCTGGGAAGGGGGAGTACGTGCTCTTCGACGAGGGTGCGGGCAGGGCGATCTGCATGGCGGCCGCAGGGCACCGCAAGCTCATCCTCTGGAGCATTCCCGAGTCGTCCTGCGAGGGCGCCTTCTCCGGCGACGACTGGAAGCACTTCGTCTGCCTGGAACCGTCCACCATCAGCCGCGAGGCGGCCTTGGTGATTCAGCCCGGCAAGCGCCACGAGCTGCGGATGAGCGTAAAGGCCGTGCCGCTGAGGCGCGCGGCCTGCGGCGCTGGCAAATAAATATGGTATAATACGACACATGAAAAACTCAAGAAGACAGTTCATCAAGGGCGCGGCAGCCCTCGGCGCGTTCAACATAGTCCCGGCGCGCGTGCTGTGGGGCGCCACGGCGCCGTCGAACCAGCTCACGCGCGCGATCATCGGATGCGGCGGCATCTCGAAGAGCGACAACCACCTTCCGTTCCGGGGCTCTCGCCTCGTGGGGCTCTGCGACCCCGACAGCCTGCGCGTCGACGAGGCCCTCGGCAAGTGCGAGAAGGAGCTCGGCTGGGGCAGGGTGAAGGCATACAAGAACTTCATGGAGCTTCTGGCGGACCCCGGCGTGGACGTCGTCCACATCTGCACGCCGCCGCACTGGCACGGCTGCATGAGCGTGATGGCCGCGAACGCCGGCAAGGACATCTGGTGCGAGAAGCCCATGACGCGCACCGTCGGCGAGGGCAAGAGGGTGATGGACGTCGTTAAGGCCAAGGGCAGGATGTTCCGCCTCAACACCTGGTTCCGCTTCCAGGGCGGCTACTACGGCTTCGGCACGACGGTGAAGCCGATCCGCCAGGTCGTGGAGAACGGCCTTCTCGGCGACGGCCCGCTGCGCTGCGTGTTCGGCGCCGGACAGGGATTCACGTGGAAGTTCTTCTGGTCGGGTCTTGTGAACCTCGACCCGGAGCCGTGCCCCAAGACGTTCGACTGGGACATGTGGCTTGGCCCCGCGCCGTGGAAACCGTACAACAGGCACCGCACCCACGGAACGTTCCGCGGCTACTGGGACTACGACTCAGGCGGCCTGGGCGACATGGCGCAGCACTATCTCGACCCGCTGCAGTACCTCCTCTGCAAGGACGACACGTCGCCCGTCAAGGTCGATTACGTCGGCCCGAAGCAGCACCCGGAGTCCGTCGGCAGGTTCGACCGCATAACGCTTACCTACGCCGACGGCACGGAGGTGGTCCTCGACGGCGACGAGTCGCTCAAGGACGAGCCGCTGCTGAGGGGCTCCAACGGCGTGACGGTGTGGCCCGTCGGCAAGCTCGACGGCAAGGTGATCGACGGGGGCTGGACGCCGGAAGACGTCGCCGTGAAGCAGGTGTTCGGGATGCTCGACGCCAATGGCGGGCGGATGGACGTCGCTAACATTCTCAAGGGCCTTCCCGAGCCCGCGCCGCAGCAGACGGACTTCATGGACTCCGTGCGCACGCGCCGGAAGTTCTGCCTGAACGAGGAGACGGGCTTCCGCAGCTGCACGATGTTCAACCTGGCCATTGTCGCCGAGCGCCTCGGCCGCAGCTTCAGGTTCGATCCCGACACGCTGCATGCGGTCGACGATCCGGCGGCCGAACGCTTCCTCTACCAGTGGATGCGCGAGCCGTGGGCCAAGGAAATGTATGGGTGAAGGGTAAAGGAAAAAGAGAAAAGGAAGAAGGAAGAGGGAAGAAGGAAGGGAAGAGACATGTCTGAAGTCAAAGGTCTTAAGTCCGCGGCATTGTTCGCAACCGTGGTGTTTTTCGCGGCGTTGTCGTTCGCCGCGCCCAAGAAGTCCGTGTACGACATACGTCCGGCGGACAAGGACGCCAAGTACCCGACTGCCGTGGTCTGGAGCGCGCAGAACGACGAGGCACTAGCCGCCGCGACGACAGAGGACGTGCTTGCCGGCTTCGCGGAGAGCGACGAGGCGGCCGCAGCGCTTCTCGGGAAGGTGCGCGGCGCTTATGCGTCCGACCCGATCGCGATCACGCAGGTCGCGGCGGTTTCCCAGTGGGTGATGCAGGAGGATCCGTGCTGGCTCTTTTTCTGGAAGCCGAGCCGCTCCGCCGGGCGCAAGGTATGGGTGAAGGCGCTTCTTTCCCGTGCCGAGGGCGCCGACGACGGGTACATAAAGACGTTCTGCCTCGACCAGCTGCGCTGGTGCGCGCCCAAGTGCCCGTGCGTGAAGGCGCGCATTGCCGCGATCGGCGCGAAGTCCGGGGACAAGGCCGTCAAGGACATGGCGGACCTCGTGCTCAAAGAGCTTGAACTTCGCTGACCGCGACAACGCCGCCTTGCCGTCCGACGCTGCTCCCGACCCGGATTTCGGCGGTCCCGGCGGCATGGCCCTCTGGCAGTCAACCGAGTCTCTGGCTTTCGCTTTCGCATACGACCACCGAGGTGAACCGGCCTCTCCGCGGCCATGCCGCACCGCTGAAAGTCCTCTCGCTCGCACGTC
>JAFRBA010000190.1 GCA_017405115.1 Kiritimatiellia bacterium | reverse complement strand
CTGAAGTACATGAGCGGGAAATCGACCGGATCGTAGAAACGCGTCTCCGCCGCAGTCAGAAGGTAGTCGAGGCGAAGCGCGTCCGGATCGGCCGGCTCAATGGAGACCTCCCTGCGAACGTCGTAGTCTACGGTGCCCGTAGTCACGACCGCGCCGGCGTCGGACGCCTCGCACGACCGCGTTGGCCACGAGAACTCGTCCTGGTCCTTGTAGAAACGTTGGGTGTTACCCGTCCGTCCATGGTACCAGATCTTCGTCTGCAGCAGTATTCCGAACTTTCCATTCGCCCCCACGCCCTCAACAACGGGGCAGTAGTTCCTGTTCGCCGGAAGCGTCGCCACAAGCGACGGCGTCTCCACGCAGACACCACCTTTCGTCTGCGACACGCCGGCAAAGACCGCCGGCGCAAACATTGCAAACGCGGCGGCGGAAACCAACAGGCGCATCATCGCACACCCCTCCGCCATCACCTGCAGTAAGGTATCACGGCCGGAGCCCAAAGACGGATGCCCCATTTCGCAGAAGAGGTGGACGAAGGATTAGAAACATTGGACTGCATATGGTTGCAGGCGGCAGAACGACATACCGAAACTACGTCGTTAAACGCGCCGCCTCTGATGATGTAGTGCGTGGAATAGCTATTAATGTAAGTACCCTCTGGAATGGTTGGATCCTCATACGTGGTGTTCGCGTCGGACGCCGGCACATAAGCTCGTTCCAAAACCCATTCCCCGACGTTCCCGTGCATATCGTAAAACCCCCAGGCGTTCGCCTTCTTAAGCCCGACCGGATGCGTCTCGGCCGCGTTCGTCGTCCCGTTCGTGGAGTTCTTGACATACCACGCATATTCATCGATAGTTCCGCCGTTGAAGCCGTCGCTTGTTCCAGCACGGCAGGCATATTCCCACTGTGCGCTCGTAGGGTAGTCAAAAAGCAGACCTGTTTTTACACGAAGGTAGCCCAGTTTGTAGTAGGCGGGAGTGCCGGCGTCAAAATTCGCGTAATGCCCCCTTTCTGGCCAACTTGCCGCATTGTTTACAAGACCGCCGGCACCCTTGAACGTCTCCCATTTGACACTTTCGACTGGCCGAACGTCCGAATCTTCCGCGTTCTTGAAGACACTTGGACTTGGTGTATGCAGCCCTTCAGCGATATTCCAGTACTGCTTCTGCGTCAGTTCGTAGACTCCAAGATAGTAGTCTTCGGTCAGCACGACAAGGCGCGCCGGCTCAAGATTGTTGTCCCACGACGTCGTGCGGTTCGGCTCGGTTTTTGGAGAGCCCATGCGCCAGATGACGCCCTTCGCAGGCACCTTGCGCATCACCAGCCAGTCGGTCTTGTAGCGCTTGTCCGAGATCCCGCCCGGGAGAGATTCTACGTTCGCGTAGAACAGGAGGTTGCTTCTCGCCATGAGGTCGACGACCATGTAGTCCGGCGGCGCATTGGTCGACCACGCGGTGACGACCGCCCTAACGTTGGCCGCCACGGGGTCGTTCGACTCCCAGTCGACGTCAGGCTGCCAGTAGGCGTACGACTTCGTGGTCGTGTTCGTGTTGATGCGGTTTACGTCCCCGTACATCGTCCGGCAGTGCTCGCCGCCGATCGACGCCCACGCGCTCCCCGAGACGTTCGTCTGGATGTCGATCGTCACTATCCCCGGCTCGCCTGAAAGCTGGTATTCGATCTTCACCGTGCGCTTGAATTCGTGCTGCGTCGCCCTCACGCTCGAAGGCGTGACGACTGGCACGGCGGATGCAGAAAGCACAGCGGCGAACGAGGCGATGGCTATTCCGAATCTGGCAGATGAGATGTTCATTGCGTTCTCCTTGGGTTGGGTTTAAAAAATTACTATGCACATGCCTGACTTGTCCGGGGGCGTTCGCATCACGGAAAAGCCAAACGATTCACAGGTTCTATAGCACGTATCAATCGAGAACTCATATACGCCAGACGTCGTGTTCGTCGACACCTCCGCCGCGATGTGCGCCGCGAGCTTCTCGTCGAAGTCGGACGGCCACTCCACGGCGGCGACAGCCGCCGCGGCAAGCGCAACCGCGCCGACGAGAAAGGCGATTGGGCATTTCTTCGCCCTTGCCGACTTATTTCCAACTAGCATCCCGACACTCCTTTTGATTGTGAGATTGTGAGTACTATTCCAGCTAATCAGTATTATACTGCATCCGCATCGGCGGAATCAACGGCAAAGAATAGCAAATTATACCCAATAGAAATTGCAAAATTCAATCATAGGCTATGGACAAACCCTGTGCTGGAATGGTCAAGAAGGCAGCCAATCGCCTGCTATCGGCGGATCGCGCTCTTCTTTGCGTAGAAGGCGTAGCCGAACTTCATGATGTCCGTGACGTAGACCTGCTCCAGCTCCCTGTTCGGAATCGCCACGCCTGCCCTCATCGCGAGAAGGTCGCACATCAAGAGAGTCTTGTCGACGCAGTAGCAGTGCCCCGCGACCTCCTTCCAGTCGCTTTTGCCGACGGGAATCGGAAGCTTTTCATCGCGAAAGTCTCGCTCCTTCTTGTCCATGTCGCACATTATGCCATATTCCCTGCGCTCTCGGCCTCTCTGCACCTCTGCGTGAGATGTTCAACTGACGAATTTAGACGCCCTGCGGCAGCTTTTGATATACTACACGGTATGCAGTTTAAGGACATACTGATTCTCGTCAATGTCACGGCCACGGACAACGTCTATCCGACGCTCATCCAGTACGCCCGCGAGCATGGGTGGCGACTCACGATAGAGGACCGCATGGCGCCGCCGAAGGGATGGCGCGGCGACGGGGCGATAGTGCAGGCCATGGACTGGCCCGTCATCTCGCGATACGTGAAGTCCCTAACGAAGCGCGGCATCCCGGTCGTGAACCTCGTGAACTCAAAAGTCGGGCATTCGTTGCCATCGTGTGTGATAGACATTCGGAAATCGTCGGAGGCCGCAGCGGCCCACTTCCTGGAACGCGGCTTCTCGCATGCCGTGTACTTCGCCATGGAATGGCTTTCGAGCCGCAACGTGTCGTTCGCCGTGTTCGCAAAGGCTATGAAGGGATGCGACGTTCTGAAGTGGGTCTGGCCAGACGAGGCGCGCGGACACCGCGTCAACGACCGCGCGGTGATGATAAAGTGGCTTATGGGCAAACTGCACAGTGCCGAACGACCTCTCGCCGTCTTCTGCCCAAACCCCTACAACGCAGTCACGTTCCTGAACGTATGCCTCGACGCCGGGATATCCGTCCCCGACGAGGTGGCAGTCATGTGCGACAGCTACGACCCTGCGTTCTGCGACTGCCAGGCCGTTCCGATAACGGGAATCGAGTACGACACGCGGCACCAGGCGCTCGAGGGGGCAGCCCTTCTTGACCGGCTGATCGACGGGGACAATGGCGGGCCGAAGCGCATACTCATCCCGCCGACGCGCATCGTCGTGCAGCAGTCAACCGACGTAATCGCGACGAAAAACGAACTCCTTCGCAAGGCTTTGCGGTTCATACGCGAAAACATCGGCCGTCCGTTCGGCGCGGCGGAGATCGCGGCATCACTCGAAGTGCCGCGCATCCGGCTGGACCGCCTCTTCGCCGCAGAGCTCAGATGCTCCGCCGGCAAGGAGATCCTGCGCCAGCGCCTCGCAAAGGCAAAGCAGCTTCTCGTGGAGACAGACGACACCCTAGACGCAATCGCGTCCGCGTGCGGATTCTGCCATGCGTCGTACCTTGTCAACGCCTTCAAGAAGGCAACGGGCACGACGCCGCACCGCTACCGCCGCGACCCAGTCCCTGCGGCTCTTCTGCCCCGCCCCAGATCGGGCGGCTATTTTCAATTTCAGAAATAGCCGCCCAAATGTTTATCGCAAGATGGGTGTAGTTTGTCGTACGAGACGATGCGGGCTTCTCAATCTACGACGATGACGGTCAGCATCGGGACATGCAGGAAATGTTCGTCGCGCGTTGCGAGATCGGCGCCATGCTCAAGTGCGCTCGCCGCTATCCACATGTCGTTCTGCGGAAGGGGCGTGCCTGCCTTGTGGAGCGCCTGGTAAACCTTCGCATAGAGGTCTGCCGTGCGGTCGGTGACGGGGGCGACCCGGACGGTTGCCTTTTGCAGAAAAACTTCAAGCGCATTGCGATTCCGATCTCCCGCCCGAGTGGGGAAAAGCCCTG
>JAFRBA010000189.1 GCA_017405115.1 Kiritimatiellia bacterium | reverse complement strand
TGGACACCTGGCGCAGAACCTCGTGGCGCTCTGTGCGCGAGGCCTCCGAGGCCGGCGAACCTACTGTGTACGCGCCTGCAGGAATGCGTCTGAGGACCAGCTTGGTCGTGTAGTTCGCGGAATCGGCCGCCCAGCCCCCGGTTGGAGGATGGCTTGCAAACGCTATGGGGATCGAGGCGACGTCCGATCCTCCGGAGATGTCGAGGACCATGAACTTGCCGGGGTCGTCCGCCGCAGTCACCGTCGCCGTGAAGTCGGCGAGCACTTTTTCGGCAGAGGCTCCCAGTGAAGCCGGGTCCCACACGAGGCGGTGCCTGCCGCTCTCGAGGTCCGACAGGCTCCCCTCCAGCGAACCGGGGGCGATGTCGATTGGCGTGCCGCCGTTCTTCAGCGTCAGGCTGACGTCGTGCAGGCTACCAGGATCGTCGATGTCGAACTCGATCACCACCTTGCCGCTCCATGGCCACAACTGTCGCACCGACACGTTCCTTACCACATCTGACGCAAAAGCGCCAAGGACGGAGAGCGACGCAGCTACGAAAAGGGAAACCCCCTTTGATGCCTTCTTCATGCGACCGAATCCTTTCCTTACTTCCAGTTGCGAGACCTATTTGATGAAAATGACGAATCCGCCGCCGCCAAAGCGAACCTGAACCGTCTTCGGGTCCTGTCCGCTCGCCGACAACGTCAGATCAACAACCTGCGTGGCATCGCCCTTCACGAAATGCCAACCGCAGGGGTCGAGCGGCAAGATCGGCACCGAATCGACCGTAAGCCCTGTCGCATTCTCGGGGATTGGGACGACAAAAGACGTGCCCTCCGACTTCCTCCATTTCGCCGACGCCTTGGACGGCACGCAGCGCGTCGTCCCCCCTGCCACGCCGTTGACAAGCCCCAGCCGAGCCGTCAACGTCGAGCCGATCTGCGCATCATTGGCATCCTTGTACGCCAAAGCCAACCCGAAGACGCGCTCGTCGGCCTGGCCGGACGGGAACACGACCGCCATCGCGTATGACTGCTGGCCCTCGTTCGCAATGTCATGGGAGGCCGTCCGGCCGTTGCCTAAGTCGACCGTCAGCCTCGCGGCAACCGCATTGGTGGGCCAGTCAAGCGACAATGGCGCAGGATTGGCCGTAAGCGTCTTCCATTGGATTGATTCGTCTGGCTTTGTCCAGACGGCCAACCGCTCCGAAACCGCCCCCGACAAAGAACCCGCCGCAAGGACAGTCCCGAGGGCCAGCCCGCGCAGCCCAATTCTTTTTGTGCTTTTAGCCTTCATTGTTCTCCTTTCGCCGAAAGCCCCGGTCATTTCGCCACTCCTTTGAGCATATCAATCCCGGCCAGCGTCCGGGACGGGAAAGACTTGTCCGTCCAGTCCTCCCACGATGCCATCAAAAAACCCTTCAGGTGATCGCGCGAGATGTTCTCGCGGCAAAACTTGACCAATCCCGCGAACGAATCGTTGACTTCAATCCCCTTTTTCTTGCGCGCACCAGACGACCAGTTCGATCCGCACGGGACCTGGTCAAAGCCCGCCTTGTCCAAATCCTTGTAGAGGCGCAGGCAGTTTCTCGTATAGTCGTCCTTGGCGTCGAGGTTGAACCCGGAGGCCTGCTCGTCGTAGAACCAGTTGCTTTGCAGGACGCTTTTGGGGCAGCGTTTGACAAAGTCCTCGTGTTCCCATCCACGATCGCTCCACATCCAGGCTCGCGACCCGTTCTTCTCCACTTCGCCCACAAGCCATAGAAGGTCATGCCACCACAGCTCGCCGGCGCGAACAACGCAGAACTCCTGCCCGCCCCAGCCAACTTGATGATTATACGTCTCCTCATCGAAGCCGATGTGGAAGAATCGCGGTGCGCCAAAGGCCTCGGCAACGTCGCGGATCACATCCGCGCAGACACGGTAGTAGACCGAAGTCGAGACCATGCGATGGTACTCCTTAAGCCAGGAGTCGTGCGTCGCCGAGAAATTCAGCTTGGGTATGGGCTCTAGGCCCAGCCCTCGCAGGCGTACCAGCTCCTCCCGCAGTTCGTCGACCGACCAGGATCCTTCGACTGCCAGCTCGGGATGGCTTGGGAAAGCGAATGCCTCGTTAAGGTCGATGACAACAGCCGTGCAACCATTCTCGACCATGCGCGCAGTCAGTCGGTGCCACAGCGTCTGGTCGTAATGAAGCCTTGTCGCAGGAGCCTGGCGCCCGAGGACCTTGGCGGCATCCATGTCAGGCGGCAGGCAGCCGGCTTTGTAGTTTATGCCGAGATGCAGGAGTACGGCCTTGAAGCAACCAGATTCCGGCGTGATTCCACTCCCCAGCGCCGTCGCAGAGGCAAATGCCGACACGCTTCCTAGAAAATTCCTACGGTTGATTGCATGTTCCATATTGCCCTTTCGTGTCCCTGCAACCTGAAGCCAGCCGATTCACAGGCACTTAGTTGGCGAAGTACGTGCATGCTATGCGGAAGCCCTGTTCGCGCTCGTCGTTTCCGGTGCCTGACGGAGTGCCGTACCCGGCATACGCCCACTTTGCCGTGCGCACGTCGCTGGCCTCGCACCACTCGTACCCCCCGCGCGTGTAGCCGCAGCCCTGATTCGCGTTGGACGTCCAGCGCAACACCCCGTCGTTCGCGCCGACGCTGACGCGCCAGTCGGTGACGCCGGCATCCACCGCGAAGAAGTCGCGCACCCACT
>JAFRBA010000188.1 GCA_017405115.1 Kiritimatiellia bacterium | reverse complement strand
TTCCCCAGCAGGTTTATATCCCGCCGAAACGCGCAAAGACCCGCTTTACATGGCTTTCGCGGCCTGACCCCACAGGCGTCCTCATGCTCCTTGTCATGGTCGACCTGGCGCTCTACTGGCGCAACTGGCGCCGCGAGCGCACTGCGGCTTCCCGACCGCCATCATCGAGGTGAAGTCCGCGGAATGCCGTTTTTAACGCCGAGGCGCAACGATGCAGAGATTAGCCGTGTAAGAGGTGTAGAAGGGGCAGGTGACTCTCCTCCGATTGCCTTGTTGCCAGACCACTTATTATAATAAGTGGTCTAGGAATTCGCAGGGGACAACGGATTTTTGGCATTTTTTCATTGATGTTTGCGAAAGTCGCTTGGATAGATGTTGAATCGTTCGAAGAAGAGATGCGACAGCCGATTTGCCGACGAAAAACCACTCTCTGCGGCAATCTGGGAGAGAGGTGCTGTTGTCTGCTTCAATTTATGCTTTGCGACTTCAAGTCGAGTGTCAAGTATGGTCTCGTGTATCGACTTTCCGTTCATCTGCTGAAAGCGCAGATAAAGAAGCCGTCTGGAGACGCCTATATGTTTTACTACATCGTTAACGTCTATGCCTTTTGCGGCGTTGGAGCGGATGTAGGCAAGAGCTTCGCGCATGATGTAGCCGGCGGGACGGTACGGGTAGAGTCGCGTTCGACCACTCCGAGGCTCTTGACGTGTGCGGGGATGCTCTTCGGCACCTTGCGCCTGGCCATCATGCAGTCGAGAATCCTCGCTCCGAAACGTCCTAGTCCCTCATGATCCGGCTTTATGCTGGTGAGCGTCGGACGCGATGAGTTGCACAGCAGTTCGATGACGGGGACGGGTGCGAATTGACCATGACATAAGAAGTCGTGAAACGCGGCGAAAATCGCATCGAAAATCTATCAGTGAAAATGGGCCTTTCGCGGGGGCCCAAAATTTGTTATCCATGGTTGTCTCAAATCACCGAACGGAATCGCCACAAAACACCGAACGGTTGACCGATGCGCACAGAATATGATACAATGCTCACCAAAAGGACGAGTAGGTAATCTAAAAGCGGTTACTTACATGGCAAGAAAGACTAATGTCAATTAGAGAGTGGGTAAGAGAGAAGGAAATGTTTGGTGGACGATTCTTCACTTTTGAAGAGTTGCGATCCGCTGTTCCCGAATTATCCTGTCAGGTCGCAAAGAATTCGCTGAACCGTTTGCGGAAGTCGTCGCGCATATGCTCCCCCTACCGTGGCTTCTATGTGATTCTGCCACCAGAATATGTGCGACGTGGCGGGGTTCCGCCTACATTCTACATGGATGACTTCATGAAGAGTGTGCATCGTAACTACTATTTTAGTCTTCTCAGTGCGGCAACATTCTGGGGGGCGGCTCATCAGCGACCGCAGGTAGATTTTGTCACGATCGACGGCAAGCGCCTGTTTGCTGGTACCCGAGAAAGACGCGATGTTGAATGGATTGTGCGTCCGAAAATCCCCGAGCACTTGATAAAGTCGAAAAAGGGCGAGGCAGGTGATGTGCGCTATTCCAGCGCGGAACTGACGGCTGTCGAACTCGTTCAATATGAGCAGAGGATAGGGGGGCTTTCCGTCGCTGCGACCGTGTTGAGCGAACTTCTTGAATCATGTGATTTTAGCCATGCTTCCGAGGGCGCATTCGCCGTTTGCAAGGATTCGGCAATACAGCGTCTTGGGTACGTTGTCGAAAGGGTCTTGAGAAATGAATTGCAGGGAGAGGTTATTTACCATGAATGGGTACGCACATGCAAAGCGCCGCATTTCGTCCCATTGAGCCTGCGATCATCGTCTGAGGCGAAGAGCCGGGACGAACGCTGGAAGATATGCGTTAATGCGGAAGTTGAGGCGGATGACGTATGATAGGCGAGAGATACATCAAGGAATGGGCTGCCACGCATCCATGGCGTCGTGCCGAACAATACAGGTAAAAACCTTCTGCGCATTTGGTCATGGGCGAATGCGGCGGGGATGAAGGACTGGCGCGGATGCGCGGCGGGGATGAGGGAAGTGGGCAGGCAGTTGCTTTTCCTCCGCAGTTTGCGGTATAATGCGCGGCATGCGAACGGTAAGGTCAGATGTTGTTGAGGATTCAGGCGGACTTCCCAAGTACCGCGAGGTGGCCGACACGCTGCGTGAGGACGTGCTTTCCGGCAAGTACGCGCCAGGTTCTGCGTTTCCGTCCGTGAAGATGATATGCCGCCGGTTCGGAGTGTCGCATCTCACGGCGGTCAAGGCGATTGAATCCCTGAAGCAGATGCGGCTCGTCAAGTCCCGCAATGGCGTTGGCACGTTTGTCGCGCGTAGGATGACGTCCATTGGCCTCATAGTGCCGATGTTGAAGCAAGTGGAGATATTTCCCCCGATCTGCCAGGAGTTTTCGCGTCTCTGCCTGGAAAAAGGAGTTTCCGTAGATTTTGCCGACATCTCGTCGGTCCGCTCCGACAAGGTGCATTCGGTAGTTGTCGCGACTGCCCGGCGAATGGTGTCTGACAAGGTGTCTGGCGTCGTGTTCCACCCAGTCGATTTCGGCGACGACGCTTTGAAGACGAACTGGGAGGTGCTTCGCATATTCAAGTCTGCCGACATCCCAGTTGTCATACTTGACGCCGACGTCGAGGCCACACCTTGTGAAGATCGATTTGATTTCGTTGGTGTCGACAACTTTGAAATCGGACAGTTCGCCGGGCGGCATGTAATCGAACGCGGAGCGAAGAAGATCGTATTCGTCACATGGTCTGTCATGAACGACAACGTCAGGCGGAGACTTGATGGACTTGTTTCTGCGATTGCCATGAAGCGCGGCGCGAAACTGACGGGGCAGTATGTGTGGCAGAGCGATGAAGTCCTCATGTCGCGCCGATGGAAGGGTTCTATGCCGGATGCAGTCGTCTGCACAAGCGACCTTGTCGCGGCGCATGTGCTGAATCTACTGAGGAAGATCGGGAAAAGATGTCCGCAGGACGTTCTTGTGACGGGCGTGAACGATGTCGACATCGCCACGATCGTTTCGCCTGCGCTCACGACAGTGCATCAGCCGTGCAGGGACATCGCCCGCGCCGCATTCGAGACGCTTCTCTGGCGGTTTGACAATCCCGAAGCAGAGAAGCGGCGCATCATGCTCGCCGCCCAGCTGGTCGTCCGCGGATCGACAGCGCGGTAACGCAGAAACCGTTATATAAAGCTCTTCCGCAAAGTCCGCTGTTGTGCTATCATAGCGGACATGAATGAATCTGCTCCATTGCTGGGAACTTTTTGCTTCGCCTTTGGCGGGCTATGCGGTGCGCTCTTTGCCGTGCCGCTTCGCCGCGTAAAGGGGTGGGCTTACGAGACATATTGGCTCGTCTATGCCGTTGCCGGGATGGTCGCACTTCCTCTTGCCCTGTCTCTTGAGTTTGTGCCGGATCTGTTTGGCGTCTATTCGTCAGTCTCGCCGAAGATTGTTGTCCGCTGTGCACTGTTCGGTATGATGTGGGGCGTTGGCGGCCTTACGTGGGGGCTGATGATCCGCTATCTTGGAATCGGACTCGGGCTCGCCATAGGATGCGGAATCTGCTCGTCCGTCGGGACGCTCGTTCCGCCGATAGCGTCTGGCCATGCCGCCGACCTCGTGAAAGACGCCCATGCCGTGCTTACGCTCGCCGGCGTCGTGGCGACGCTTGTGGGCATTGCGTTTGTCGGCGCGGCGGGGCATCGCAAGAGCCGCGAACTGACAGGCGAGGCGGCGCGAAAGGCCGTTGCGGAGTTTGATTTCAAGAAAGGCATTTGGATTGCTGTTTTCTCCGGTCTCATGTCTGCCGGAATGAACTTTGGACTCCAGGGCGGAATAGATCTTGAGTCTGCCGCGCTGGCCGCCGGAACCGCGTCGCGCTGGCGCGGGCTTCCCGTGCAGTCCCTTGTTCTCGGCGGCGGCTTTCTCGTCAACGCCGCGTACTGTCTTGCGAAGGGCTGGCGCCAGGGATCGCTCGGCGAGTTCAGGGGCGGCGGAATGAACTGGTTTTTCGCCGCGCTCGCGGGCATCGTCTGGGCAATGAGCGCCACGATGATGAAGGTGGGCGAACCTCTTATGGGCGACATGCGCTACATCTCCTTCGCAGTCGTGATGTCCTCTACTGTGTTCTTCTCGACCATGTTCGGCGTCTTCTCTGGCGAGTGGAAGGGCACGAGTTGGAAAACGAAAGTGTATCTTGTCGGCGGCATATTTGTTTTGCTCACGGCGTTTTCGATAATCTCGATGGGGAAAGCATCATGAGTGAAGTGACATTGAAGTTCGACGACCGCGTGGCGGTCGTGACTGGTGCGGCCGGCAACATCGGCCTTGCGACATGCCGGATGTTCTGCGAGGCCGGAGTGAAGATCGCGGCGACGGACATTTCAGTAGAGACCGTTGAATCGCGCATCGCGCCTCTGAAGGAGCGAGGTTTCGACATTCGCGCATACGCGCAGGACGTCACAGACCGTGAGGCCGTGCGCGAGACGTTCGGCAGAATACTCGCCGATTTCGGGAAGATCGACATCCTCGTCAACAACGCGGGCGTGTGGGAGCATCGCGACGTTGTGGGACGCCAGCGGTTCGAGGATATGCCCATCGACGAGATCAAACGTCTGGTAGACATCAATTTCTACGGTGTCGTCCACTGTCTTCAGGCCGTCATTCCGCACATGGCGGAGCGCAAGTACGGGCGAATCGTCAACCTTGGCTCCATAGCCGGAGAAGTGGGGCTTCCGGGATACGCTGACTATGCGGCATGCAAGGCTGCGGTAATCGAGCTTACCGAGACGCTGGCGATGGAGAACGCCAAGAGCGGCATCACGGTGAACAGCGTGTCGCCGGGCATGATTCTGAAGACCGTTGGGCCGCACGACGGAACGTGGGTGGGCTGGAGCGGATCGCCAGACGACATCGCCCGCGCGATTTTGTTCCTCGCGTCCGATACCGCCGCCTATATGACTGGCGTAGACATGCCGGTTGACGGCGGACGCATCCTGGGCCCTCACAACTGCGACATGTGAGGATGGGTTTTTTAACGCAGAGACGCAGAGAGGTGTTTGGCGTGAAGAGCAAGACGATAATATCTGCACTTGTCCGGGAGCGAACGTCTGATGAAGCGGCGGAAGAGGCGCGTCTTGGCGTCGCCGATGGCGCGGATGCCGTCATCTTCGACCTGAGCGAAATGCCGAAGGGATCATTGACGGCTGACACGTATCGAAAGCTCGTGGAATGTGTTGCCGTGCCAGTCTCGTTCTGCTGCTACTACCTTTCGGATTCTAAGCGTCTGCCGCCGATTGACGGGCCGATGATGGAAGCCGCAGCCTGCGGCGCAGCGTATGTCGATGTCTCCGCGTCCGCAGTTGCGGCGGCGAAGGAACGCGGCGCGAAGGTGATTGTCAGCGAACATCTGCTTGACCGGTCTGCGCCATTCGACGAAGCAATGAAGATATTCCGGCGTCAACGTGATGCAGGTGCAGATGTTGCAAAGCTCGTCGCGCGCATGGACACGCCGGACGAGTTCGCGGAGGCGAAGCGAGTCATGGCGCATCTGTGCGACGATTTCGACTTGCCGTGGATATATCTCGGACTTGGCACGTTTGGTTTCGAGCAGCGGTTTCTCGGCCCCGAATACGGCGCGGCGATGACGTTCGCCCTGCACCGTCCGTTCCCCGGAAAGAATGATCAGCCGCTGATCCGGGATTTCGTTGAAAGGAGTGACGTTTGAAGCGTCCGCTAAAGACCCTGTTCTACGGCATGACGCACGAACATGCCGCCGGGAAGCTCGCGACGCTTCGCAAGCTGCGCGACGACTTCGAGGTCGTTGCCGTCGTCGATGATCGCCCGCGCGGGACACCGCACTTCATTGATCCGGCCTGTCCGGTGGATGCGAGCGGATTTCGTGTCGTGACGGAACAGAAAGCGGACGCGATAACGGACATCGACGTTGCCTTCATCGAGACAGCCAACGCCGACCTGATGGAGATCGCGGCGAAGTTTGCGACACGCGCTATTCCCATGCACTGCGACAAGCCGTGCGGCGAGTCGATGGAGCCGTATGCGTCTATCGTGGAGACGTGCCGCAAGAAATCCATTCCGTTACAGATCGGCTACATGTATCGCGGCAATCCCGCCGTGAAGTGGATTTGGGAAAACGTGGCGAAGGGGATTGTCGGCGACGTCGCGTTTGTCGAGGCGGACATGAACCACGACTACGGTTCCGCCGGATATGCCGAATACCTCTCGTCGTTCAAGAGCGGCATTCTCTACAACCTCGGCTGCCACCTGGTCGATCTCGTTCTGCCGGTTGTGCGCGGCGAACTGAAGGAAACGCACGCGTTCGTCGGGCCGGCCTCGGGCGATCCAACCTGGGCGAAGACGTCCGGCGCGGCGTTTCTCCGCTTTGGAGGAACGGACTCTATCGTCCGAACGTCTTCGCACATGCCTGGTGCGCTCATGACACGGCGGTTGCGCATCGACGGCACGGAGGGGACGATTGACCTCTGTCCAATAGAGCGCTTTGACGGCGAGGAACTGTCGCTCACGCTGACGCGCAAGGGCGAAGCGCCGCGCAAAGTCGCGTTTGGCGTCCAGACGGACCGCTATGCCGCGCAGCTCATTGAACTTGCGGCAATCGTGCGCGGAGAACGGAAGTATGACGCGGCGGAAAGCGAACGTGACTTGAGGGTGCATGAAACAACACTGAGGATGTGCGAACTATGAAATCAATACTTTTCACAAAGAAGGATACGGCGGAATTCGTCGATGAGACGATGCCGGAGCCAGGCCCGGGGCAAGTGCGCATACGCCTTGTCCGCAGCTGCATTTCGAGCGGAACGGAGCGCGCGAAACTCGTTGGAGTTCCAGACAGCGGCGTCGGGATATTTGGCGAAGGCGATGCGACGACTTGGCCGAGGCGCAGCGGGTATTCATGCTCAGGCGTCGTTGACAAGGTGGGCGAGGGAGTTTGCGGCTTGAAGGTCGGCGACCGCGTTGCCGCAAGCTGGTCGTTTCATTCGCAGTTCGTCTGCGTCCCTGCGCAGGACGTCTATCCCGTGCCGGACGGTGTTTCCCTCGCTGACGCCGCATTTGCGCATATCGCGACTTTCCCGATGGCTGCAATACGCAAGTGCCGGCTTGAAATCGGCGAAGGTGCCATCGTCATGGGGCAGGGGATACTCGGACAGATGGCGGTCTTGCTGCTAAGGACAGCAGGAGCTGCGCCGGTGATAGCCGCCGATCCGGACGCGGTAAAGCGCGTGCGGGCGCTTGAACTCGGCGCGGATGCCGCCCTTGACCCGACGGAAGCTGCCTTTGCGGAAAAGGCAAAGGCGCTGTGCCGCTCTGATCGTTTCGTCATGGGCGGGCGCGTGTCGGAGTCCGGCCCCGCCGTCGGTATCGAGGTGACTGGTGTTGGCCAGGCGCTCGACAACGTTCTTGACGCAATCGCGCCATACGGGCGCATCGCGCTTCTCGGTTGCACGCGGAACTCCAATTTCACGATTGACTACTACCACAAGGTGCACGGGCGCGGAGTGACGCTCGTTGGTGCGCACACGATAGCACGCAAGGAAGTGGAGTCTGCCCCAGGATGGTGGACTCAGCGCGACGACGCGACTGCGTTTCTGCGGCTTGTCGCGCTCGGGCGAATCGACCTTTCCGTCTTTGTAGAAGAGGTACATTCCCCTGCGGAATGCGGCGAAGTGTATTCGCGGCTCGCGAAAGGCGGGGCGTTCCCGGTAGTGCAGTTTGACTGGGAGAGATAAGATTTGTGAGCATTGAACAAAGGAGAGTTAGAAATGAAGGCGATGTGCATTGACGAGAATAAGAACTTCGTGTGGCAGGATGTGCCGGAGCCGGAATGCCACGACGAGTTTAACGTGAAAATTGCGGTGAAGGCCTGCGCAGTGAACCGCGCCGACCTGATGCAGAGGCAGGGCGTCTATGCGCCGCCGGAGGGTTGGCCGCTTTGGCCTGGGCTCGAATGCGCAGGCGAAGTCCTTGAGTGCCCGGTGAATGGACGCTTCAAGATCGGTGACAGTGTATGCGCGCTCCTTGGCGGCGGCGGGTATGCCGAACGCGTTGTCGTGCCAGAGGGAATGGTAATGCCGATGCCGAAGGGCTTTGACTTCTGGGAGGCGGCTGGCATCCCCGAGGTGTATGCAACAGCATATCTCAACCTCAAGATCGTAGGCGAGATCAAGAAAGGCGAGACCTTCTTCATCAACGGCGGCGAGGGCGGACTCGGTGTCGCGACAATCCAGCTCGCAAAGCACGTGTTCGGGGCAAAGGTCGTAGCGCAGGTCGCGTCCGACGAGAACGGCGAGTTCTGCAAAGGCGTCGGCGCGGATGTGGTGAGCAACCGCTTCAAGGACGATCTTGTGAAGACGCTTACGGAGAATCCGCCGAATGTCGCCATCGACCCGGTGGGCGGTCCGCTGATGGGCAAGTGCATTGCGACCATGCCGTATCGCGGAAGGTGGATATCACTTGCGTCGATGGCAGGCCCCGAGACGACGCTTGATGTCAATCTTCTTTGGCGCAATAACCTGCGCGTGATCGGCTCGACGTTGCGCAGCCGCACGAGCGAGGAGAAAGCCCAGATTCTTGCCGGGCTCGTCCGCGACGTCTGGCCGGCGTTCGAGGCGCGGAAGTTCGCGCCGTTCGTCCACAAGGTAATGCCCATCGTCGAGGCGACCGAGGCTCATGCAATCCTCGAACGCGGTGAAAACCGCGGCAAGGCGGTGTTGACGGTGTGCTAACAGGAGCGAAAGAGGCGGGAATGAGGTCGCTGTTGTTTTTGGAGACTGCGAATCTCGCATTTACCTGAAGGAGCCAATCGTGGCGTTCAACGGCGCGTCCGTGCCGAGTTGCCTCTTTTCGGCCATAGCGAGAACCACGCCATGTTGCAGCTTGCGGACTGGGTCGGCTCTGCATTCCTGTGTCCGATGGCCGTTCGCGCCTATTATCCGAATTTGGAAAACGTATGCGTTCATGCGGATGCGATCTTCGATCTTGTGCGGAATCGCTTTGGACAGCGCATCAAGGCTTTACAGTATCGCTACGAGCGCGACGGGCACAAGCTTGGCGGCGTTTCCGTCCTCGCTGGTGGTAACCGCAAAGTCAGCCCCGTACAGGTCTTCGCGCAAAAAACCGTTATATAAAGCTCGACAGCTGCGTTCGCCGCTGTGGTATAATTGAACTTGTCAAAGCCATGGTTGGCGACAACACCCAAAAAAAGGAGAGTAAAATGAAAATGGATATGCTCGCAAGAATGACGCAGAAGAGAGTTGCCTATAAGGTAGCAGCTTCTCTTCTGGTGGCTACAGTTTTTGCCTATGGGGTGAATGCCTCACCCGGCGTGACGGTGGACAGCGTGATTCAGCGCTGGCCGTGGAACAACAAGGTGGACATCACCTACACCGTCACCGATGGGCAGGACGTCGAGGCGGGCGTATATTGCCGTCTCGTGTTCAACGCCAACATCAACGGCGAGACGTATGTGATCGACGGCGTTACGAACGTCGGCGCGAGCGCTTCGAGCGGCACGCACACGATTACGTGGAATCCGCCGTCTGGCGTGAAGACTGCCAACTGCTCGATGACGGCGACGCTCCTCGCCGCCGACAACCCGAGCGGCGATGACTACATGGTGGTCGATCTTGACACGGGGAAAATCACCTACGAGGGACTGCTGGCGTCGCAGGCTGCGTCCAACGCCAGATACAACACTGCCGCGTACAAGACCGACAAGCTCGTCCTCCGGAAGATTCCGCGCACGGCGGACAGCCCGTGTCCGAATGGCTACCGCACCGGAGACAACGGTAGCAGCTTCGCTTCGCACAACTCACGGGCCAACTGGGTCACCTATAAAGACTACTACATAGGCGTGTTCCCCGTCACTCAGTGGCAGTTCAACAAGCTTTATGGCTCCAACCCTTCTACTTTCCAGGCTGACGGCGAGGGAGACAACCACTGGCATCGGCCTGTGGACAAAGTCCGCTGGTATGAGGCTCGCAGGACAACAATAACCACCAACGAGGTCGTCGACGTGGATTCTGCAAACCTCAGCAACACAAAAAGTTTCCTCGGCCATCTCAACATGCTCACGAAGTCTGGTTCTGGAGTGAAGGGATTTGATCTACCCACGAAGATTATGGGCGAGATAGCGGCGCATGGAGGTGCAGACACCCTGTACCCATGGGGCGACACGTATATCAGCGGCGTCTACGTCAACTATGCCGTGGTGAATACGAACACAACAGTTGCCGTAGGGAGCAAGCAACCAAACGGATTCGGTCTCTATGATACGTTGGGGAACGTGATGGAGTGGGCGCTTGACGATTATTTCAACTCGCGGACAAACTGTGCTGACGCCCCGGACCCGTGGACTCCCGCATACGACCCTGCAACAGACGGTAGTCACAAAAAGCGGCTTTTCGTCAATGGGGCTTATTATCCTAGCAAGAATGAGTTTAATAAAGTTATGTCTCCAGCGTATTGGTCGGGGACGGACTGGAACAGCAATGGTTCCGGATTTGGGTTTCGTGTCGCGTTCATAGTGAAGTGAGCTTCTGGAGGGCAGCAAAATGAGAACGCTATGCGGAATAATTCTTGCGGCGGCGACCTTGCCGCTTGCCGCAGCCGACGGCGACTTCATGGCGTCGTCTCCATCGGCGTGTGCCTTCAGCCTGAATACGCTCGACGAGATGCCTTTTGTCGTTGCGTCGCAGGAGGACCTCGCCTCGCTCATGTCCATAGGGTGGAGCAAGGGAGAAAGCGCTGTCGCGACTGCGCCTGACGGCACTTCCACTAATCTTGCGTCCGTCGCTGCGTCGTCCGGCTCGGCTACGGCTTCGTCGTTTGTCGATGAGGGCGGCGTGTGGTATCTCTACAACCCCGCATACGGCACGGTGAAGCTCGGCGTCGCGTGGTCGGTGTTCGGCGGCGGCGGAACGCTTGCGAAGTCCGCTACGTTGCCGTTCATCATGGACACGTACAAGGCCGGGCCAAACAGGCGCGGGAGGGTGCGTGGCGCATGGCCGGGCATATCCTTCACTGGCGACCGCTGGGTGGGCGACGGTTCCGCAGCGTCGACGGTCACGGTGGTGGATCCCGACGGCAACGCGACAGTGACGAACTTCACCGGGACTGGCGCGATGGCGTTCAATCCGCAGACCGTCGGCAAGTGGACGATTACGCTCGCCAACGATCTCGACACGCTTACGGGCGACATTATGGCCAGTGGCGGAATCACGCTTATCGTGCGGTGAGGCTTCGCGCATGCGTGCTTTTGGAACGATGCTTGCCGCTGCCGTAATGGCGGCGACATCGCTTTGCGCCGGTGCCGGAGTTTCATCCGCGGAGCGTCTGCGGCAGAATCTCCTCGCGATAGGCAGAAGCTCTAGGTTCGTCTGGGGCAACACGATCTACGAGGAGAACTGGAAGGACGGCGCGGCAGTCGACGTCGGCAAGCTTCGTCGCGAGACCGGGCTTTCGCCGATACTGTATTCTGCGGATTTCCGCGACGTTTTCGGCACGTTCCTTTCTCCGGGGCGGTATGCTGAGAACCAGGCGAAGCTCGCGGCGATAATCAAGCGCGAGTATGACGAACGGCACGCGGTGCCGATCATATCGTGGCACTTCGCCAATCCGTACACTCCTCCCGGATGGAAGGCGTATTCCAGAAGCTCGCAGCCTTTCCGCTACCGCTACGGCGTGAAGGGCCATCGCCAGAAGAAGCCCTATCCAGAGGAGCATCGCTGGGTTCTCCGCGAAATCGTCGAGGGAACAGGCGGCGAATGCGGCATTGGGCGGGAGGACGGAAGCACCAACGAAAGAGCGTTCCCGAATCCGAGGGCATGGTACGAGTGGAATCTCAAGGAAGGCGCGGCGTTCTGCCGTTCGCTTGTCGGCAAGGACGGAAAGCGCATTCCCCTCATGTTCCGCTTTTTCCACGAGTGCGAGTGCGACTGGTTCTGGTGGGGCTCGGGGTCTTCCACGCCGGAGGACTACATCGCCGCGTGGCGGCTCACGGTCGACGTTCTGCGGCGGGAGCTGGGGCGCGAGAACGTGCTCTTCTGCTACTGCACGGACCGCAAGTGGGGCAAGATCGGAGAGGAGGGCAAGAGCGGGTTCCTCGCACGCTATCCAGGCGACGGCTACATCGACGTCATCGGCTATGACGACTACGAGCTGGGCGAAGACCGCAACCCGAAGGACGGCAAGCACATCGACGCCTCCAAGTCGTCCGCCGCCGTTGCGAACAGAATGCGGCTCATATCGGCCGAGGGCGAGAGGCGCGGCAAGATATGCGGCATCTTCGAGTGCGGCATAATGAGCGCAGGCGGGCACTACGCAGGCGTCGACGCGTTCTATTCCGAGCTGCGCAAGGTGATGACCGCGCCGGGCGTCAAGTTCGCGTTTGCTCAGACGTTCGTCGGCGGCTGGACCTATCCGCACAACGAGGCGGGCTGGGCCGACATGAGGGCTGTCCTGAAAGACCCGTGCGTGATCACCGACAGAAGCGGAATCGACCTTCTGTCCGATTTGCCGAAAGGCTGGCGAAAATGAGGTCTTGCTTTGCGTTTCTTGCTGCTGCGGCTTTGTCGTTCACGGCATTTTCTGTGTGCGCGGGAAGTCGGATGGAGGCAGTCGACCTGGTGGACATGCGCATCGGAACCGCCCGGGCGAACGGGAGCAACGTCCTCGGACCTTGCGTCCCGCACGGCTCCGCGCATCCTTCGCCGGACTCTGCATGGCCCTCGCCGCACGAACGCCCCAAGGACGCCAAGCACGGCTTCGGCCCTCCGACAAGCGGATGGTGGCCGGGCGACAAGGTGGTCGGATTCTCGCAGCTCCATGCGCAGGGGACGGGAGGAACGCCGAGTTACGGAATCTTCCGCTATGTCTTCGAGCCGGACGACATGGAGATTGTCGAGTCGCGTCCATATTTCTTGAAAGTCAAGCTGAAGCAGTCTGGGCTACTTGTTGACGTGTCGGCCACGGCGCATGGCGCGATCTATCATGTCCGCAGGGCAGATGGTTCGCCCGCCGTTCTCCCGCTCAATCGGCGATGCAAGATTGCGGTGGCCGACTGTGTGAACAAGGACGGAGAGTTCACGGGAAACTGGAATCCCGCGCCATATATGTGCTATGCGTATGAAGAGACTGATGTCACGTCGGGCGTCCACCGCATAGCGGTCTCGTTCAAGAGCGATGAGCAGGCAAGGGCCTACTTCGATTCGGAGCTTGCGGGAAAAAGCGTCGACGACATCTCTTTCGCGGCGAAGCGCAGATGGAACGACGCGCTCTCGCGCGTCCGCATCGAGGGGGTGGACGATGCCGAGCGCCGCCGATTCTATTCGCAGCTCGCGCAGACGTTCATCCAGCCGAGAGACAGGACTGCTGACGGAATTGGGTGGGACGACCAATACACGCTCTGGGACACATGGCGTACTCTCTTTCCGCTTATGGCTCTTGTCGACCCCGATTCTCTATCGGCGAACGTCAATGCGTTCGCAGATCGATTCGCGCGGAATGGACTGTGCGACTCGTGCTACACCCAGGGGAAGGACTACAAGGTCGGGCAAGGCGGCGATGAGGCGGACTGCGTAATCGCCGACGCATGGGCGAAGAAGATCCCCGGCATCGACTGGAATCGCGTCATTCCGCTTCTCGAAAGCCGATGGAACGGGCGAACGCTTGAATACAGAGAAAAGGGGTATGCCGTCGATGGCGATAGAGAAGGCTACTGCTGGCGATTCAAGTCCGGCTCCGCAACGATGAGCTTCGCCTATCAGGACTGGTGCTGCGCGGAGGTTCTCGGCGGACTTGGAAAGTCCGAACTTGCCGCTCGGTTCCGCGAGCGGTCTGGGAACTGGACGAACGTGTGGGATTCTTCGGCCGTTGACATGCAAAGCGGCATTCATGGTTTTGCCCGCGCACGTCGGAAGGACGGTTCGTTCTTTGCTACAAAACCGCGCGAAGGATTCAACACTGACTTCTATGAAGCCAGCTGCTGGGAGTATTCGCTTTTCGCTCCGCACGATATGGCGGAGATTGTCGTGCGTTGCGGAGGGAACGACGCTTTCCGCGATCGCATTTTGTATGCGCTTGAGAACGGCATCGTAGATTTCGGCAACGAACCAGGATTTCTTGTTCCCTGGCTTTTCGCATACGTCGGGCGCGGCGATCTAGTCACAAAGTGGGCGCGAGAAGTGGAAGGACTATTCAAGGGCGATGAACTCCCCGGCGACAACGACTCAGGGGCGATGAGTGCGCTCTACATCTTTCTAAAGCTCGGTTTCTTCCCGGTTGCCGGACAGGATGTCTACATCATGCACGGAAGCGCCTATGCGCGAATCACAATTGCGCTTGCGGAAGGAAAGACGTTCGTTATTCGCACTGTAGGAACCGGCGACACTGTAAAGTCCGTCATGCTCAACGGACATCCCCACGATCCGCTGTTCCTGCGTCACTCCGAGATTGCATCCGGCGGCGAACTCGTCTTTGAGTTTTGGTGACGCACTTGCTTTAGTCGGAAATGTCTATGTGGCAAGATGGATAGGCGAGGAACAAGTTAGTGGGATGCAAAAAATACAAAACGAAAATGAAGCTTCGGTTCGTGCTTATTGCTGTTTTGTCGGCGATGTCGCTTCGGGCGGACGATATTTCTCTGCTTGACGGGTTTATCTCGCCGCCGAAGGACAACTATCCGTCGATCTGGGTTTTCAACCTCGGGGAGAAGTGCTCCCGCGAGGTCATCACTAGCGATCTAGAGGAGTTCGCGAAGGTCGGGATATCCGCCTTTACGATGATAGGCATCGGTGCCGACATGTCGGCGAAGAGCCCGTACGGCGACACCTCGCTCAAGGGGAAGATGCATGGCGTCAGGGCCGACCGGATCGTATGGGCGCTTCGCGAGGCGCATCGGCTTGGGCTCGGGGTGTGGATCATGATCGGCCCCGGAGGCTGCGGCAACAGCGACTGTCCTCTTGAGCATGCGCAGAAGGAGCTGCTGCTGACGAGCGTACATGTGGAGCCCGGCCCGGACGGTGTCATTCGCGCCATGCTGCCGAAGAAGGCCGCGAAAGAGACGCCCAAGAACGCCGACGGCTCGCCGATGCGGTATTGGGACGTCGTCGCGCTTGCCGTGCCGGAGAAAGAAGGCTACGTGGCGGTCGAGGATGTCGTGGACGTGTCTAAGTTTCTGGACAAGGCGTCCGGCGATTTCGTCTGGACTCCGCCGCGCGCCGGCAAATGGACGGTCATCCGCGCAGGCGCGGTGCCGAAGAAGTTCGGTTTCGCCGGATGCTTCATCGACCACATGAGCAGGGAGGCGTTTGACGACCATTGGTCGAAGACCGTGGCTCCTCTTCTGGAAAAGCTCACCCCGGAGGATCGCTCGGCGATCAAGGGAGTCTGGTGCGACAGCTGGGAGGCAGGAACCATCAACTGGACATGGAACTTCGCCGAGGAGTTCCGCAAACGCCGCGGGTACGACTTCCTTCCGATGTTGCCCGTCAAGGCGGGCGTGAAGATGATCTCCAGCAAGCGGTCAAGGCAGTTTGCCCGTGACTGGAACGTGACCGTCGGAGAACTGATCGCCGAGAACCACTACGCCTACCAGAAGGAGGTGGCGAACCGACATGGGCTTTTGTCTAGCACCGAAGGGTGCGGACCCCATCTCCACCACGGAGACGCCAGGATGATCCAGGGGCGGGCGGACGTGGCCATGGGGGAGTTCTGGATGCCGAGTCCCCACCGTCCAGAAGACAGCCAGCGTTTCATGCTGCGCGACAGCGCGACTGCGGCGCACGTGTACGGCATACCGGCGGTGGAAAGCGAGGCGTTCACCACGATGGGCACACACTGGGAGGAGTCGCCCGCGATGTTCAAGCCGTGCGCGGACCGCGCGTTCTGCGAAGGACTCACGCGTGTCTGCTACCACGGCATGCTCATGTCCATAAATCCGAACGAACTGCCCGGCGATACGCGCCGCGCCGGAGCCTACTACAGCCCGAAGGTGACATGGTGGAAGTATTCGGCGCCCATGAATCGCTATTTCGCCCGCTGCTCGTGGATGCTCTCCCGTGGGCGCTTCGCCGCAGATTGCCTGCTTTACGCTGGTGACGCGATAAATCTGTTTCTCGGCATGAAGCGTCCAGAGGATGGATTTGGCCCTGGGTATGACTACGATTTGTGTCCGACGGAAATGCTTCTTCGTGCCAGAGTGGAAGGGAATGAAATCGTCTTGCCGTCAGGCATGCGCTATAAAGCCGTTTTTCTCTCCGACGCAAACCCAAAGAACGCACGGATGAAGCCCGGACGACTGCCTCCTCTCGAAAAAAAGTTGCCGCCAGTCATCCATCCGATCCCTGAAGAGGCGGTGCACAAGCTGACTGAGCTTGAACGAAGCGGTGCGACCATCCTGCGGACGCGCGGCGACATGAAACGCTTCTTGGACCTTGGTTCATTGCCCCAGGACTTCCGGGTGGAAGAAGATGACAGCAGGGCTTGCATAGATTGGATACACCGAATTCTTCCTGAAGGCGATGTTTACTTTGTGGCAAACCTGACGAATCTTTTGCGGAACATCACAGTCGCTTTCAGGCAGTCTGCCGCTGCTCGCGTGGAGTGCTGGGACGCTGTTGTCGGGAGAAGGGTGTTGGCGAATGCCGTGTCTTCTGGCCGCACGACGCGTGTTCATCTGCGCTTGCCCGCAAACGGATCGACATTCGTCGTGTTTCTGAATCATGAAGCCGCTTCAATGCTGTCGCCACCAGCGGCGGAAGGCACGTGCAGATCGTCGGCTGAGCTGCCTGGTGACTGGAGTGTCTTTTTTGATCCGAAGTGGGGCGGACCACAAGGACCGGTCGTGTTCCAGTTACTTATGGATTGGACGCAGCATGAAGACTCAGCCATTCGCCATTATTCTGGAACGGCAATCTATCGCAAGACATTCGATGCGCCTCATGGCTGCCCGGTCGGTTTGCCAGTCGAAATCGACCTTGGAAATCTTCGAGACGTTGCGCGTGTGTCGCTCAATGGGCAGGAGCTGGGCATCGCATGGACTCCGCCTTATGCCGTTACTGTGCCAAAGCTGAAGGGAAAGGGCAATGCGCTGGAGATAGAAGTCGTGAATCTTTGGCCAAACCGGCTCATCGGTGATGCCGCACTTCCGCCTGAAAGACGGATTGCCAACACATCCACAAGTGTCAATCCATTCGACAAGGATCATCCACTTCTTCCATCTGGGCTATATGGCACCGTCAGAGTCATCTGGACGGAAACAACCAACGAGTGATGACTCCGTGCCGTTTTGCTATAATACAGGCGAAAACAGTGGCAAGGTCGTATTGACGGTGACGGCTTCGAAGGAATAAATCATGAAATACAATTCGTTTCGTCGCTGCTGGATGCTGGCGGGGTTTGCCGCCGCGTTCCTGATAGGCGACATGTTCCTCGCAGTGCGCGGGGCGGCGACGACGTCCGTGGAGTTCCTCTACGGCGTGGCCGGTTTCTCGCTGGCGCAGGTGTTCTGGACGCTCGGGCAGCTGCGCGAGGCTAGGCCGGACATCCGCGTGTTCTTCGCGGCGGCGGTTCCGCTCTCTCTGTTCGTCATCTGCCGCCTGCATCCGCCCGTCCTGCCCGCTGCGGCGAACGCAGCCGTGTGTGTCTACTCCGTCCTGACCGCTCTGTCGTTCGCCACCGCGCTCGCGACGCGCCGCGCATTCTACGTCTGCGGCATCGGGCTCTTGCTCTTTTCCGACTTGATGATCGGCGGGGGGCTGGTTCGAATGCCTGGGTGCAATGCCCTGATTGGTCCGACATACATTACGGCGGAAGTGTGTCTGCTTGTGTCGTTCTTCTGGAGCGGCGAATGGCGCATTGCCGCTGGGCGAATCGACATCAGGTGGTACGCATTGACCCTCGGCGCGGCGGGGTTCGTCTGTTTCTTCGTGGCGATGACGCTTTACCCCGGCGGTGGATACAACCCGCTCATGCAGATGCTCAGCGCACTTGGCGAGACCAAGGTGCGAGGCGTTCGCTATCCATCATGTCACTATTGGTTCGTGGCCGGCATGTTCCTGTCGGCGGCGAGCGTGGCTGGTGTGTGGGCGCATCTCGTGCGCAGGGTCGGCGGCGGATGGCGAAGAATCATCGTCGGCTGGGGCGGTGCGGTGAATGTCGTGGGGCTGTGCACCATTGCGTTCGTGCCGTTCGACGCCAACGGGACGGTACACAATGTCGGATGCTACCTTGCCACATTCGGCGGCGCGGCAATCCTCGTCGCCCGGTTCCGGAAGGGGGTTGATCTCGCCTGGACGGTCTGGTTCGTCGTGCTTGTCATCGTCTTTGCGCTTTGCCTCGACCTGAAGGCGATCCCGTTCAGCCCGTATGTCACCACGACGCAGAAGCTACTGATCGTGTCCTTCGCAGTCTGGGCGGGCTCTCTCGCCTGGCGGACGGGCGGCAAATCCGCTTCGTGAACAGACTGGGGTTTCTTTTGGGGAGTGTCCCCAAAAAGTTCGGTAAAAGTATATCAGTGAAAATGCAGAAAACATATCAGTGAAAATATAAAATCCATATCAGTGGTTGACTTGGGCGAGGTGGATATGGTATAATTTAACCAGTTTTGGAGAAATTATGGATAGAAACAAATACAAGGCACGGCTTGTCGACAAACGGCTGGATTTCTACCTTTCCACGTTTGGTGCAGTTTGTGTGGAAGGCCCTAAGTGGTGCGGGAAAACATGGACTTGCACAATGCATTCCAAAAGTGAATTTCTAGTCGGGCACCCTGCCGGAAATTTTGCAAACCGGAAATTGGCAGCGCTTGACGTCAATCGAGCATTGGAAGGCGATGCTCCGCATCTTATTGACGAGTGGCAGGATGTTCCCGCCATTTGGGATGCGGTTCGATATTCAGTAGATGAAAGCACCGAGAGCGGACGGTACATTCTGACGGGTTCCACTACGCCGAAGCAAAAAGGCGTACTGCATTCCGGTACGGGGAGAATTGCGCGTCTTGCCATGCATCCCATGTCTCTGCAGGAGAGCGGTGCATCTGCATGCGCGGTTTCTTTGTCGGACGTGTGCAAGGGCCGCGATGTCGGTGTGCAGTCGGTTCGTGAGCCTACGCTGGAGGATTTGATAGGGTTCGTCATGTGCGGAGGCTGGCCTGGCGGCATCGAAAAGACTCATCATCAGGCGTTGCTCATTCCGCGCGACTACATCCGCAACGTCGTTGAAGTTGACATGCAGAAGCTGGACGGCATAGACAGGGATCCGGTGAAGGTGCTTAAATGCCTGAGGTCATTGGCGCGCAACGAGTCGACGACCGCCAGCACAAACACCATACGAAGCGACATTGCCGAATTCGACGATACGAGTCTGAGCATAAATACGGTGACGGACTACATCGCGGCGTTCAATCGACTGTTTCTTCTTCAAGACACCAGACCATTTTCGACGTTCGCAAGGTCGCCGTCGCGCATCAAGCAGCAGAGTAAGCGCAGATTCTGCGATCCGTCGCTTGCTGCGGCTTTGCTTGGCGTTTCGCCCAGGATGCTGCTGAGAGACCTTCGGACGTTCGGACTGCTGTTCGAGTCGCTGGCTCTTCGCGACCTCGAGATATACGCCGAGTCAATGGAGGCGCAGCTGTACCATTATCAGGACTACGACGGAGACGATTTTGATGCCGTCGTCCAGACGCCCGACGATGGATGGAGCGCCTTCGAGGTCAAGCTCGACCCGTCGCAAGTTGACGAGGCGGCGTCGACGCTCGTCAGGATTGCCTCCAAGTTCAAGCATAATCCGCCAACTGCTCTTGGCGTCATCGTCGGTAAGTCTGGGCTTGCCTACCGACGGCAGGAAGACGGAGTCTACGTGTTGCCGCTCACGGCCTTGAAGGCGTAATCGCTACGTGGCCGTGAATATGGTATAATACGCAAAACCCCCGCGACGGGGGAACATGGCACAAGGAGGGTTCCGAGATGGCGTTGAACATAGTCACAGACATAGACAACCGCGTGCGGGTGCGCAACGTGCTGATGAGCGTGAGCGACAAGACCGGGCTCGAGTCGTTCGTTCCGGCCCTGGTCGCGGCGTGCCCCGGCGTGAAGATCTACTCCACGGGCGGAACGTACGCGAAGGTCAAGGAAGTGCTGGGCGCCGGCGCGGAGGGCACGCTTGTCGCGGTGTCGGACTACACGGGCCAGCCCGAGATGCAGGGCGGGCTCGTCAAGACGCTCGACTTCAAGATCTACCTCGGGCTGCTTTCCGAGACCTACAACGACGCCCACCAGGCCGACCTGAAGCGACTCTCGGCTCAGCCGATCGACATGGTCGTCGTGAACCTGTACCCGTTCCAGGCGACGGTCGCGAAGGAGGGCGTGACGCCCGAGATGGCCCGCACCAACATCGACATCGGCGGACCGTGCATGGTGCGCGCGTCGGCGAAGAACTACCTCCGCGTCGCGTCCGTGACCGATCCCCTCGACTACGCAGGGATCGTCCAGGAGCTGGAGTCCCACGGCGGCACGATCGGCCTGGACACCCGCTTCCGCCTAATGAAGAAGGCCTTCGCTCACACGGCGCAGTACGACACTGCGATTGCGGCGTTCTTCACCTCCCGCACCTGGGAGGAGGTAGAGGGCACCTACAGCCTGCACTGACGTCCGCAAATGCTCTTCGAGGCGTTCAGGAGGATGCGCGAGGAGCGCCCGCACGACGCGGCGTTCCTCGTGGCCAGCGGCGACCGTTCGCTACCTATCTCGTGGCGGCAGTTCACGGACGACATCGCGGTCATCGTGAGCATCATCCACACGTACGTGCCCGGCGCGAGGATCGGGCTTCTCGGCGAGAACTCCTATGCGTGGATGGTGGCCCACGCGGCGACCATGTTCGCCGGAGCGACTGTCGTTCCGATCGACGTGAACCTGACGGCCGAGGAGGCCTCGCGGCGGCTCAAGTTCGTGGGCGCCGCAGCGCTTATCCACTCCGCCCTCTACGCCGACCTGGCGCGCGACGTGGAGCGGCTCACCCCGGGTCTCATAGTGGGTGGCTTCGGCTCCCGCAAGACCGACATCTTCATGGAGCTTGCCAGGAGGAGGCTCCGCTTCGGCGTCGACAGCGTGTGGGACCATGGCGCGACCTACGCCGATACGTCGATGATCGTGTTCACCTCCGGCACGACATCCGAGCCGCGCGGGGCCGAGCTGACCGTCGCCGGGGTCGAGGCGTTCTGCGAATGGACGGCCAAGTGCCTGCCGATGCGCGAGGGCGACCGTTCTCTGATGCTCCTGCCTCTCCACCACATCTTCGGTGTCTGCACGACCTATCTGATGCTGGCCAAGGGCGTCGCACTTGGCGTGTGCCCCGACTTCCGCCGCATCTTCGACGCGTTCGAGCGCTTCCGCGTCAACTTCGCCTTCCTCGTGCCCGCGCTCGCGGAGATACTCGCCCAGAAGATCAGCCTCAAGGCGCAGTCCGCCGAAGATGCGTTGGGCCAGCCGATCGAGTGGATACTCGTCGGCGGCGCCCCCCTGCCGCGCCGGGCCTACGAGCATCTCGCGTCCCTCGGGGTTCGCGCGGTCACTGGCTACGGCCTCACGGAGACCTGCGCGGCCTATTCCATGACGCCGATCGACGGCGACCCCCACGTGGGGGCGCAGGGGCGGGTGTCGCTTGCCTCGGGCGTCGAGACGAAGGTCTCCGGCGAAGGGGAGCTGCTGATCCGCGGGCCGTGCGTCATGCGCGGCTACCACCGCATGCCGGAGCGCACCGCAGCGGTCATCGACGCGGACGGCTGGTTCCACACCGGGGACCTGGGGCGCATCGACGAAGACGGGTTCGTGTGGATCACAGGCCGCGCCTCCAGGACGATCATACTTTCATCCGGCAAGAAGGTGGCGCCCGAGGAGCTCGAGGAGCTGCTTCTGGCGATCCCCGGCATACGTGAGGCCGTCGTCTGCGGCAACGGGGAGACGCGCGAGCTGACCGCCGAGGTCTACGGAGTGATATCCGCGGGAATGGTCGAGAGCGCCGTTGCGCGGCTCAACGCCCAGCTCCCCGTCTACAAACGCATCAGCAGGACGGTCGTCCGCGCGGAGCCCTTTCCGCGCACGTCGTCCGGAAAGATTCGGGTCGAGAATAATCGGGTTTGACCTGCCTGCCGCAAGTTCCAGCGGAGTCCATTGTGGAATTTTTGCTGCGTCCATTGTTTTCAATGTTTTCGTTTTCTGATTGATTCTGCAGAAGGAATTTGGTATGATTACAAGTGTTTTCTGCTAATCAGATAAAACAAAGGGATACACAGATAATGAACAGTTGCACACTTGTCGCCGCGCTGGCGGCGTCGGTCGCCGTATCTGGCGTTCGACTGTGCCTGCACGAATGCAGTAGACGAATATGTGGATCTTCTTCCCGAGAAGACGTATGCGGTTTCAGTCGTCGGCGCCGCCGCGGCCGGGATAAAGTTCTCCGATCAGGACGGGAGGCCGATTGACCGCATTCAGGTCGCCAACGGAGGCAGTTTCATCGTCCCGGCCCAGACGATGCGGGCTCGGCTCGAGGCGCGATTTGCGTCGACTGGGTCGTTGCGCATCGAACAGGTTGCGGATGCACCGCAGGACTTCAACTGGAAGGACTGGAATGCCTGGGCGATGAAGGCGAATTTCGCGGGACCAGCCGTGTTCCGCCGTCGTTTCGTGCTGAACCGCCTCCCTGAATATGCGTTTTTGCGTGTCTGGAGGGAATCGGTTTTGATCAACGGGCAGGAGCTGGGGAAGAGTGTCGGCAGCTACGTCAACGACAACTACTTCAACATCCAGCCGAGGCTTAGGATTGGTGAGAATACAATTGAGATCAGTTCGACGGACTCTGTCGCCAGCAATGCGTTCGCCAAGCTGAACGCCGACATCCAGTTTCGCCATGCGGACGGTTCCTATGAGGTCATTCTCGGTAGCGACGGCAAGTGGGAGGCCCGTCCCCTAAATGGCGGCGACTGGACTGCCGTGACCGAGGTTGCGCCGAGCTGGTACAACAAGACCCTGTTCGACCGGCCGTGGGTTGCGCCGGCGGAGTTGCCGCATGCGTTGTTCTCGCGGCGATGGGACGTTGATGCGAAAATTAGCTTGGTCCGCGTTGTAGTCCGCGATGGCGAGCCAGTGCGGGGCCGTGTCGAGCTGAATTTCAAGTCGCTGCCATATTTTACCTCCAACAGGTTCAAAATCGAATTGGTGACGGCGGATGGCGAGGTCGTCTGGTACCAGTGGGTGTTCCCCGAGGCAGACCTGCGCTCAGCTAAGGTCGGGACGCGGGTGTCGGCTCCTTTTGAGCTTTCTACGCGTTATGTCAAGCCTGGACGTTATGCGCTTCGGCTGGATGGACGGCTGTCTGCCGGTAAGATGGACGGATTGGCGGAAGTTGTCGTCGGACCCTCTGCATCGAAGCCCGTCAAGGCGGAGTTCGTCGTGGACAAAGCCGTTGACCTCGTTCGAATCGACGGTCGGGAAATGCCGATGGCCGCCTTGTATTCTGCTCCATATTACTCGGCGACAATTCCTCGAGGTGTCGAAGACGACATTTATCAATTCTCCCGAAGCGGATATCGAATCTTCAGTCTCAAGGTTTTCTTTGGCATTGATACGGTGAAAGGATCTGGTCCCTCGGATGCCCTTGTCTGGAAGGGGCCCGGGCAATACGACTTCAGTCAGCTTGACGAGTATGCACGGCAGATTCTTTCCGTCTGCCCGGACGCCTACATCATCCTTAACGTGAACGCTGACGTCCCTGACTGGTGGCGCAAATCGCATCCGGGCGAATCGGTTGTGCTGGACGACGGAACGCGGTTTGACTTCACGTCGTATGCGAGTACGCTCTGGCAGAACGAGACGGCAAAGGCGATGCGGGACATGACGGCACATGTACGCAACAGCTTCTGGGGCGATCGTGTTGCGCTGTTCTTCCTTGTGGCCGGCTATGACGGCCAGTGGTTTCAGCCGACGGAGCGTCGTCCTCCCTACCGATATAGCGACTATAGTCCACAGCAGCGCGACCATTTCCGTGCATGGCTGCAACGCGAATACAAGACGCCTGAGCGGTTGTCTGCCGCGTGGGGACGGCACATAGCTTCGTTTGAAACGGTTGAGATTCCGTCGCGGAAAGAACGTGTCGAGAATCGTCCCTACTACCTTGACCCGGTCGGAGATCGCCCGTCCATTGATTTCCTGCGCTCGGTGGCGGCGTTGACGGACGAGGTCATCGGGAAGTTCATGAATGCGATTTCCGAAGGGCTCGGGCGTCCTGTTCCTGGCGGAACCTACCACATCCCCAGCGAGTGTACTTATTTCTACGGGCAGGTTCAGCGTCCATGCGAGGAGGGAATCTACGACTGCAAGGCCTATTCCTTTGCCGCGTCGCCCCTCGGCTATGATTGCCATGGACTCTCGCAAGGTGGCACGGGGTTGAACGGCTACAGCCGTCTACAGCGCCTTTCGGGACGTCTTTTCGTCGGCGAGGACGATACCCGCACGTTCCGCAGCCAGCCGTACAATCCGCGATGGGGGAATCCGACGGCGTTCGGCACGCTGGCCGGGTTCAGGCGCAACATCGCGCAGCGACTTACATCTGGCGGAGCGCACTGGTTTCTGGATATACACGGGCACTGGTTCGATTCTCCGTCGATTCAGAGGGCAATTCGCCGCGAGCATGGATTGATGGCGCTCTTGGGCGAGTATCTGCCGCTGCGGAGTCTTGGGGCTGACATTGCGCAGGTGCGCAAGATAGGCACTAATCTGCACAAGCGCATCAATACGCAGGAAGACCTCGGTCAGGTGCATTTTCCGAGAAAGTCGCAGACGAAGCCCCATTTCGCGATGGACACGCTGGTCTGGAGGAATCTGGAAGAGCATACGCCGGGCGAACTTGGCTATCGCGTCTACCTCTTCGACGACCTCTATGCTCTTGGAGAGGCAGACCTCCGGACGCTTGATCGGTTCAAGTCGAATGGAAACGTGTTGGTCTTCACGCATGCGACCGGCTACTCAAACATGCGCACGCTTTCTGCCGAGAACGTGTCGAAGGCGGTGGGAATCGAAGTCGCCGACGACAGGCCGGGGCAGGTTTTCTCCGACATGACGTGGAGTTGGACGGCTGACGGATCCGACAGGCCGCAGCGCGGACCGAAAGCCAAGCGATTCAACGTGGTTGACGGCAATGCGACTGTTCTTGGCCGATATGCGGACGGCCGTGTCGCGGCGGCGATGAAACATCATGGCGACTGGACGTCCGTTTACTTGCCGGCTGCCTATCCGCAGGGTGAAGTGCTGGAGTGCGTTGGAAGGACGTGCGGACTTCGCATCTGCACCGATTTGCCTGTGAATGTCGGGTCTGGCGGTCGTTGCATTTCCGTCTATTGCCCTGTCGAGTCTGCGGTTGGGGCGATTCGCCTTCCCGGACGATTCTCGGCAGTCGAGCTATATTCGGGGAAATGCCACTTTGCGACCGAGGAGATTCCCGTGGATATGGCCTATGGAGACACACGGCTCTTTTTCATCGGCGACGCCGAGGAAGTCCGTTCTGTTGCGCGTCGAGCCAGGGAGATCGTTGAGGTGGGTTTGGAGAAATGAGATTCTTACGCGGATGTTCCATGGCCGATGATCTGCGCTATTGCCAAACCCGATGAGATATGGTATCATTCACTGCAACCGACAGTTCGGAACTGTGGGTTGCAGAGGAAAGTGTAGTAAACATGGATTTCTTCGACAGAAAGAGCGAGATTGAATACTTGCGAAAGGAGCGTGACCTTTCAAAAAGGGTTGCGCGGATGACTGTCGTGACGGGGCGTAGGCGGGTTGGCAAGACCCAGCTTATCCAGCATGCAATGAATGATGAGCCATATCTGTACTTTTTGGTTACGCGCAGGGCGGAAGCCGACCAGTGCGCCGACTTCATCGAAAAGACAAAGGAGGTTCTTCCGATTTCGCTCTATGGAAACGGCATCAGATTTGGAACCCTTTTCAAGGCATTGATGGAAGAATCGTGTCGGCGTCCGTTCACGCTTGTCATAGATGAACTTCAGGAGTTCTGGAAGGTGGACGAGGGGATATTCGGCGACATCCAGGAGCAGTGGGACAGATTTCATGCCAAGTCGAAGATAAATCTTGTCATGTGCGGTAGCGTCAACACGATGATGAACCGGATATTCTTTGACGACGGACAGCCTCTCTACGGCCGCAGCACTTCTCGTCTGCACGTCGATCCGTTCGCTTTGCCTGTCCTCAGGGAAATCCTTTCGTCATACAACAAGAACTGGACGCCTGACGACCTGCTTGCGCTTTGGACGTTCACCGGTGGCGTCGCCAGATATGTCGAGGAGCTGATGGATCGCGGATTCGTCATTAGGGATGCGATGATCGACGGCATCCTCGGCGAACATTCCTACTTCTTCGACGAGGGCAAGTCGGTGCTGGTGCAGGAGTTCGGCAAGGAGTACGGGACGTACTTCTCAATCCTTTCCGCAATCGCGAGGGGCGTGACCACGCGCAACGAGATAGAGCAGATCGTCGGCACCTCTGTTGGCGGCTACCTGACGCGGCTGGAAACCGACTACGGGCTTGTAGCCAGGCGGCAGCCGCTGTTTGAGGGCAGCACCAGCAAATTGAGCCGCTACAGGATAACGGACAATTTCTTCGCGTTCTGGTTCAGGTTTGTGTTCAAGAACGCGGACCTGATAGAACTCAAGCGTTTTGACTTGCTGCGCGACATACTCCGCAGGGACTACGAGACATTCTCCGGCATTGCGCTTGAGGGGTATTTCAGGCAGAAATTCGCGGAGGAGCGTAGATACACTAAGATCGGCGGCTGGTGGGACAGACGCGGCGAAAACGAAATCGACTTGGTGTGCGACGATTCTGTTGGCGGGCGACTTGACTTCTATGAAGTCAAAAGAGACGAGACGCGCATCGACCTGAAGCGGCTGCAGGAGAAGTCGGACGCATTCTTTCAGAAGAATCCTGATTTGAAAAGCAGGGAAGTTTCATTTTTGGGACTTTCCATGCGCGATATGTGAATGTACGTTGGATGCGAATGAAACGCGTTCCATTTACAATTGACAGATCCCAGTGGGGGGCGCTCGTCGACCAGATGACCGATGGGCTTAGGCGGGCGATACGCACGGGCTTCTACAAACCTGGCGACAGGCTTCCGTCCGTGCGCGAGCTGGTGGCGCATTTCGGCGTTTCCAACCGTGTTCCTGTCGCGGCAATCAAGAAGCTATGCGAAGAAGGGCTTGTGGATGCAGCGCCGCGCAACGGGTGCGTCGTCCGCCACGCCAGAATGCCCCACTGGAAGGGACATGTGATGTGCATCGTCCCCTCGGGTGACTTCAGCTATGGCATCATGATGATGGTTGAACGCATCCGCACGGTGATCTTTCGGGCGAACTACCTCTTTACGCAGGTGACCGTTCCGAGGGGGAAGTCGGGGCATCTCGACATGGGCGTCCTCGACTACCACTTCCGCCAGCCTGTCGACATCGCCGTACTGCTGGACGACGACAAGCGCCTCTGTTCGCGGCTGACCAAAGCGGAGATCCCCTTTGTGAACGTCGACGGGGAGTGCGGCGGCACATGCATCGGGACTTTTCGGCATGACTTTGAGGATGCGTTCCGCGCATTCGTGTTGTCGTGTCGCGAATGCGGTGTGAAGCGCGTCATCCGCGTTGCGAAGATGACGGGGCACTGGAAGCAGCTTTCCAGAATCCTTGACGACGAGGGAATCGAGGATGAGGAGTGGAACCTTTCGCCCAGGAGACAAGGCGAAGGGCGGCTTGAGATACTGAGGGACACGGCGTATCGCGCCTTTGCGTCGCGCATCGTCGAAGGCAGTGAATGGTTGCCGGATGCGTTTGTGTTCACAGACGACTATCTCGCCACCGGCGCCGTCGCTGCGCTGCTGGAGGCGGGGGTTAGATTCCCGAAGGATGTCCGCATCGCTACATTGTCTAATCGGGGCAACCACCCTGTGATCCCCGGAGTCTTCGGCTGCTTTGAATTTGATCCCTTTACGGCCGGCGAAATGCTGGCGGACGGCGTGCTTGCCTGGCTTAGGAGGGAAGCTAGGCCTTCGGCCGTAGCAATCCCTGTGCATTGGAAGGAGAAAAGCACGTGCGCACAGTAGCGCGTTGGAGAGGATTCTTTGCGTCCCTGCCGCAGTCGCGATGGCCACGTCGTCTTATGGCGGTTTCCACTTGCAGGGCGCGTGATTCCCGCTATTTATGATATAATATGCGAAGTCTCGGCGGCGACGGAGTTCGCGGCCGTTGAATCGGCATGGTGCCGGGATGGGAAGAAAGGTTGCTCGGGGACGTGGAAGCAAAGTGAGTGTTCATCGACGGGCCTGAAGCAGTAGCCGTGGAGGGTAAGAGGTGCGAGGACAGCCTAACGAGAAGCGCATTGCGGCGCTTGTGAAGAGCCTGCTCGTCGAGCTCGGCGAGGACCCGGACCGCGCCGGGCTAGCGAAGACGCCGCAGCGCGTGGCGCGCTCGCTGGCGTTCCTAACGCGCGGCTACAGGCAGAGCCTGCGGCGCGTCGTCAACGGAGCGAAGTTCGTCAGCGGCACCAACCACATGGTGATCTTGAAGGACATCGAGCTCTATTCGCTCTGCGAGCACCACCTCCTGCCGTTCTATGGCCGCTGCGCGATAGGCTACATCTCCACGGGGAAGGTGCTGGGGGTCTCCAAGCTCGCCAGGATAGTGGACATGTTCGCGCGCAGGCTCCAGATACAGGAGCGCCTCACCGAGCAGATCGCGCAGGCCGTGCTTGACGAGACCGAGGCGGAGGGCGTCGGCGTCGTCGTGCGGGCGCGGCACCTGTGCATGATGATGCGAGGAGTCGAGAAACAGAACTCGGAAATGGTGACGTCCACCGTGCTGGGCTCGTTCCGCGAGGACGTGAGGGTGCGCCAGGAGTTCCTGTCTCTTGTAGGCTGAGTCGCCCATTATTTCCCCGCTGACGCCCGAAATTTGGTAAAATACACATCACATATGAAAAAGCTCATCGCAGTTCTCGTGGTCTCCGGGTCCGTGGCCTTTGCCGCGGACGTGACGGAGGTGAGGGTCAAGGCGCTTGACGGGTTCGGCGGCGACACTTCGCTGGTCGCAAGCAGATGCCAGACGAAGGCCGGCAAGCCGTACGATCCGGTAACCGTCACGCGCGATGTCAATTCGCTCAAGGACTCTGGCGAGTTCGAGGACATCACCGCCGACGCGAAGCGCGTGGCGTCCGGGGTGGAGGTAACGTTCCTCGTGAAGCGCAAGATGCGCTTCGCGGGTCCGCTCATCGTGCAGGGCAACGACGAGTTCAGCGAGTCGAAGGTGGCCAAGGAGTCTGAGCTGAAGGACGGCTACCTCTACGGCGAATCAGACCTCGCGGCGGCGGCGGCGAAGGTCCGCCTTGCATACCAGAAGAAGTACTATCCCGACGCGAAGGTCGTATTCACCACCACTGTTGTAGGCGGCAACGACGTCAACGTCACTTTCGTCATCGACGAGGGGAAGCGCCAGAAGGTGGCCGACTACGTGTTCGAGGGCGCGGAGCACGCGGTCGACGTCTCGGCGATCTCGTCGCTGATGCCCGGCTCTCCGCTGGCCGACGGCGAGTTCGACGTGGCCGAGCTCCACCAGGCAATCGACGACCTGCCGTGGTGGAACCCGGTCGGCTGGTTCACCGACAGCCCCGCGACCCGCGACCAGCTCGCGCAGTGCTGCGAGAAGATCGCCGGCGTCTACCGCAACTACGGCTATCTCGACGTCAAGGTCGACGTGCCTGAGCGAGTCCCTGTCTCCGACGGCAAGGTGAACGTCGTGTTCCGCATCGACGAGGGCACGCGGTACACGATAGGCGAGTCGAGCATCAAGGGCCTCACCCGGTACCCCGAGGAGGTGGTGCGCGAGAAGAGCGAGCTGCCGGCGGCCGGCACCGTCGCGGGGCAGAAGACGCTCGACGACGCGGCGCACCGCATCGAGGTCGTCGTCGGCTCCGGCGACTCCGGCCTTGCCGACACGCGCGTCGCCATCAAGCGCATTCCGACCGACAACGAGTCCGTGGTCAACATCGTGTACCAGGTCACCGAGGGCGTGCCGGTTGTCTTGAACGAGGTTCGCATCCGCGGCAACGACTACACGAAGGACAAGGTGATCCGCCGCGAAATCGCCCTCGGTCCCGGCGACCGCATGCTCGCCGATCGCGCCGAGCGCTCGCAGAAGCGCCTCGAGAACCTCGACTATTTCTCGCGCGTGCGCTACTACCTGGAGCCGACCGACCGCGGCAAGGACGAGAACGGCGCCGAGTACCGCGACCTGGTCTACGAGGTCGAGGAGAAGAACACCGGGTCGTTCATGGTCGGCGTCGGCGCGTCCACGGTCGACTCCGTGTACATCTCGGCCGAGGTCAACCAGAACAACTTCGACCTCTTCGCGCCCACCAAGCTCTTCCGCGGCGCAGGCCAGAAGGGCCGCGTCTACGTGGCCTGGGGTCCACGCTACCAGTCGGCCGAGGTCGGCATAGTGGAGCCGCACCTCTTCGACCGCCTCCTCGAGCTCTCGGTAGACGTGTACCGTCGCCTGCGCTGGTACGACGAGTACGACCTCATCCGCAGCGGCGCGCTCGCCTCGCTCACGTACCCGGTCAAGTTCTGGCCGACATGGGAGCCGTTCGGCCGCCTCGGCGTCGGCCTCTCGGGCGAGTACATCGAGTTCGACGACGTTGACAAGGGCTACTACGACGTCGGCAAGAGCTACTATCCAGGCAGATACCGCTACCGCCAGGTCTTCCGCGAGGAGGAGAAGGAGTACGGTGACGCGATGGAGCCCGTGCTCCATTTCTTCTGGGCCAAGGACAGCCGCGACAACTTCCGCACCCCGACGCGCGGCCACCGCACCAAGCTGTTCCTCGACCTTGCGCCGGCCGGCGACAACGAGTACTGGAGGCTCGGCTTCAACCACCGCAGCTACTTCAACATCTGGAAGCGCTTCGACCACGTGCTCATGGTCGGCCTGCGCGGCGAGACCATCGACGGCTTCGACGGCGACGTGCCGATCTACAACCGCATGTTCCTGGGCGGCCCGAAGTCGATCCGCGGCATCCGCTACCGCTACGTGGCTCCGATGGTCAAGGAGGCGAAGTGGAACGGCAAGGGCGACTATGCTCCGTGGGGCGGCCAGTCGCTCCTCTGCATGAACGTCGAGTACACGATCCCGATCGTAAAGATGTTCCGCTTCGCCCTCTTCACGGACGCCGGCTCGGTCGGCGAGGACGTCTTCGACCTTGACTTCGACGACACGTTCGCATGGACGGGCGGCATCGGGTTCCGCTTGGACATCCCCATGTTCCCGATACGGCTGGACTTCGGCGTGCCGTTCGTGGAGCCCGACCACACCGACAAGGAGATATTCTCCTTCTCCGTCGGCTACGACTTCTGAGCGAAGTAGCGGATCGCGTCGGCGTACGAATCGAAGCCGCGGCCGGAGAAAGTCCGCTCCGCGGCTTTTCCTACGAAGGATACGCGGCGGAAGTCCTCGCGCTCCTTCGGCTCCGTGAGGTGCACTTCTGCCGTGCGCACCCGAACCGCCTTTATGGCGTCCAGTATCGCGACGGACGTGTGGGTGTACGCCGCGGCGTTTAGGACGAGCGCGTCGAACTTCCCGGGGCACTCCTGGATCCAGTCCACGATGTCGCCCTCGTGGTTCGACTGGCGCACTTCGACCTCGACGCCGGACTCGGCCGCGACGCCCCTGACGAACGCCACAAGCTCCGCGTAGGTGCCGCGTCCGTAGAGGTCGGGTTCTCGCACGCCGAGCAGGTTGAGGTTCGGCCCGTTGACGACCAGGAGCCTCATGTAGCCCCCTGCGCCTTGCCAAGCGCCGCGAGCTCCGCCCTGAGCGCCTTGACTTCGGCCTTGAGCTTGGCAATCATCTTCGGGGCGAGCGTGATTGCGGCGAGGTCCTTCATTGACATCGCAGGCGCGCCTATGACGTACTTGAGCGAGCCGTCGAGAGACTGCGGCACGCCCGCCTGGGGGCCGACCTGCACGCCGTCCGCTATCTTGATGTGCCCGGATATCCCGGCCTGCGCCCAGATGAGGCATCCTGCCCCGATCTCCGTGGAGCCGGCGACGCCGGACTGGGCTATGAGCCCGGAGTAGCCCTTGATCTTTACGTTGTGGCCGACCTGCACGAGGTTGTCGATCTTCGTCATCGGGCCGATGTATGTGCGGCCAATCCGCGCGCGGTCGATTGTCGTGTTCGAGCCGATCTCCACCCCGTCCCCGATTTCGACGATGCCGAGCTGGGGAATCTTCTCGATGAATATGGAGCCGTCCTCGCGGCGTCCGTTCGTGAAGCCGTAGCCGTCGCCGCCGAGCCGCACGCCGCAGTGGAGGATGCAGTCGCGCCCGACGACCGTGCCCTCGCGCAGCGTCACCTGCGGATAGACATGGGTCCCCGCGCCGACCTTGCAGCCCTCGCCTATGAAGACCTGGGCCTCTATCACGGCGTTGTCGCCTATCACGGCGCCTTTCTCTATGACGGTAAGGGCGCCCACGTGGACGCCGGATCCGAGGCGAACTGACGGGTCTACGATCGCCGTCGGGTGAACTCCGGGCGTGCGCACCGGCTCTGGCGGCGCGAATATGCGCGCGGCGGCCATGCAGGCGCGGTCCGGGTCGGCGACGCGGATGACGGAGCACGGGGCACCGCGGTCCCATTCCGGCGGCAGAAGCACTGCGGATGCCTTCGTGGACTCGACGAGCTTGACGTGCTTTGTGTCCTTACAGAAGCTCAGGTCACCTGGGCGGGCCTCCTCAAGCCCGCCGCAGGCCGCGAGCTCGACGTCGTCTCCCTCCAGCGTTCCGCCGAGGACACGTGCGAGCTCACTTGCCTTCATCGTCGCGGCCCTTTGCGTCCTTCGGGTCCACGCCCATGGTGATGAGCACCGCGTCGGTCACTTCGAAGGATGGCTTTGCAAATGGCGCGGCGCTCTTGTCGAGTATGAGATCGTATTCCTTTTCCTCTGCGAACTTGGCTATGCGCCGCTTGAGGTCGTCGGTCGTCGTCTTCAGGAGGCGGCCCTCGAGGTCCTGCAGGTCCTGGCGGCAGCGCATGGCCTCGGCGCGGTAGCGCTGCTCGATGCCGATCAGCTTCTGCTGCAGGTCGATAAGCTGCTTCTCGAGGTCGGCCTTCGCCTTGTCGGCGAGCATCGGGTTGCGCAACTGCTCTGCGATCTGCTTGCCCTCGGCCTGCATCTTCTCGCCTTCGGACTTTATGACGCCGAGCTTCTTCTGGTAGTCCTTGTCTGTGGAGGACAGAAGCTCTTTGTTCGAGTCGTAGTTGGGGTGGTTGCGGACGAGCAGCACCATGTCAACCGTGCCGAGCTTCATTTCCGCAGAGGCGACCGCGGCGACGGCGGCCACGGCGAGAGCGACTAGTTTCTTCATCGTTGTCAGTTATCCTTTCTTGTCCGGGAACCGGAACGGAACCCGCAAACGCCCTTATTATACCACAAATTTTGGTATAATACGCGAGTGCTGACGATTGACATAATAAGCGTGCAGCCCACGATGTTCTCCGGGTTCCTCACGGAGTCGATCGTGGCGCGCGCGGTGCGGAAGGGCGCCTGCCGCGTGAACATCGTCGATCTGCGCGACTTCGGACGGGGCCGGTGGCGCAAGGTCGACGACCGTCCCTACGGCGGGGGCCCCGGTATGCTGATGGCGTGCGGCCCGTGGTTCGCCGCCGTGGAGTCCGTGGTCGGGAAGGACGAGAGCCCCGCGCCGCGCGTGGTGCTTACGTCGCCTGCCGGGCGGCGGTTCTCGCAGCGCGACGCCGCAGACCTGTCCGCGGCCGGGCATGTCGTTTTCATGTGCGGTCACTACGAGGGGTTCGACGCGCGCATAGAGACGCTTGCGACCGACAAGTTCTCGGTAGGCGACTTCGTCATGACGGGCGGCGAGCTCGCGGCCGCGGCGATGACCGACGCGATTGTGCGCCTGCTGCCGGGAGTGCTCGGCGGAGGGCCCGCCGCGACAGCGTCGGAGAGCTTCGGGGCGGATGGGCTCCTCGAGGCTCCGCAGTACACGCACCCGCCGGAGTTCCGCGGGATGCGCGTCCCTGACGTGTTGCTTTCTGGCGACCACCGCAGGATCGAGGCGTGGCGCAAGGCGCAGGCGCGGCGGCTGACTGAGGCGGAGCGCCCCGACCTGCTAGACGGCGTCGAGGGACGATTGAGGGAGGCGTGATTTTCTTCTCCGCTGCGTCCAGCGGGGCGGTCGAGGACAATGCGGCAACACAAAATGCAGCGATTATGGTATAATTGTGTGCGCTCAGAACACAATAAAGGGCATAAAGCATGACGGCAACAATAACAGCACGTGTAGATTCCGAGAAAAAGCGGCAGGCGGAGGAAATCTTCAATGACATCGGCATGACGCTTTCGGGGGCGATAAATGTATTTATAAACGAAGTGGTGATGTATCAGGGCATACCGTTCAGCCTGCGCCGCCGCCCTGTCGTGAGCCATAGCCTGGAGACTGTAATGGACGAGACGGACGAATACTGCCGTTCGCATTCTGAGCGGCTGTCGCATGCGCAAGTGTTTGGACATGCGCGGGAGGCTGCAAATGCTGGGCGAAGAGTACACGCTTGAGTATCTTCCGCTCTTCGACGAAGAACTATCAGAGGCTGTCCGATACATTTCTGTTGAATTGAGGAGTCCTGATGCGGCTGCGAGACTTGTTAATGATGTTGAGAGGGCGATAACAGATCGGTTGTTCGCACCAGAATCCTTTGAGCCTGTGCAAACTGAGAAAGATCGCGAACATCCATACTATCGCATAGCAGTCGGGAACTATCTTGTCCTCTACTGCGTAATCGGGAAAGTCGTGGAAGTCCGACGCTTTGTCTATGCTCCAAGCGATTGGCGGACGATGATATAAAGCCCGACGGCGCGTCGGCCTCGTTCTTCCTGCGCGTAAGGGTGGAGTAGCGCAATCGGCCGACCCACAATTTGCAATAGTGGGTCGGCCGAAAGTTTCGTCAGCGCCTATAGTACCCGACTGGGTATGTTCAGCGGGGGCGGTGTTTGGTAGAATGTCGGCATGAAAACTATTAATCCATGCGTATGCGTTGCCGCGATTGCAGTAGCGGGCCTTTCTTTCAATGCTTCCGCGGACGAGTTTCGCGCGCCGAGGCTCGGCGTCGTGTGCGAGACGCCGGCGCAGGTGAGGCCGGGCGTCGCCAAGAGCCGCGCATGGGAGCAGTCGCTTTTGACGGGCAACGGCGCGATGGGCGCGATGGTTCCGGGCGAACTTGCGCACGAGGAGATGTTCCTCTCGCACGCGCGGCTGTTTCTGCCGCGCGCCATGAACGGAAGTTATTTCGAGCTCGGGAAGTACCGCGACAAGGCGCGCGAGCTGGCGCTCGCCGGACGCGAAAAGGAAATCTGGGGCGAAGTCATCCAGAAGGCGTCGGACGAAAGCGGCTATTCTTTCAAGCGCGATCCGTTCATGGGTGCGGTCAGCCTTGTCGTCGACACGCCGGACCTGCCGAAGTGGAGCGATGCGCCGGGCTATCGCCGCATGACGGACTTCGAGCGCGGCGAATGCACCGTCCGGGCTGGCTCTTCAACATCGACATATCGGGCGGCTTCCCTGGAATCATCGCCGACGCGCTCATCACAAAGGGCCCTGACGGAGGTTTCAAGGTGCTCAACGCCAAGCCCGCGTCATGGAAGAAGGGCAGCATATCGGGACTTCTCCTCCCTGGCGGAATAAAGGTGAAGAATCTGTCCTGGCAGGGCGACAGCTATGAACTCGAGCTTCTCCATCCCGACGGCTCTGTGACCGTCACTAGGAAATGATTATGCAACATGCAAAAACAATGTCCGCAGTCGCGGCGCTCGCCATCTTCGCCGCCTGCGGGTGGGCACATTCGCTCGCCGCCGGCGATGCCGCACCGTTCGCCGTCCAGCCCCTCCTCTCGGGCGGAAATCCGGATCCGACGATCTGCCGCGTAGGTGACGAATATTATATTGCAACATCGAGTTTTTCGCTTTCGCCGGGGCTGCCCGTCTATCGTTCGACGGATATGGTGAACTGGGAAGTCATATCCCACGCCTGGCGAGAATCGTGGCCGTGCAAAACGCCGGACGACGGCATCTGGGCGCCGACGCTGCGCCATCACAACGGCGTTTTCTATCTGACCGTCACGTGGCACGACGGATTCAAAAAGGCCGAGAACTATCTGCTGACCGCCAAGGACCCGGCTGGCCCGTGGTCGAAACCGCTGAAAATCGACGCCGATGCCGGCATCGACGGCTCGCTCTTCTTCGACGGCGAAGATGCGTGGTATCTCTCGAACCAGCAGCCGTCAAAGCAGAAGTGGCGCGGACACTGCCAGATATGGATGCAGCGCATAGACCTCGAAACCGGGCGTCTGTTCGGAGACAGGCACGTCCTTACCGACGGATTCGGCGAAGGTGCCGCTTTTGCGGAAGGTCCCCACCTTTACAAAATCGGCGGAAAGTATCTGCTCTTGCATGCGCAGGGCGGAACCGCATGGGGACACATGGAAATCGCCCTTGTCTCCGATTGCGTGACAGGGCCGTACACTCATGTCGCGGGGAATCCTGTCCTGACCGCCAAAGACTGGGGACGCAGTTCGCCACTCCAGGCGTTCGGACACGCCGATCTCGTGCAGATGGCGGACGGCGAATGGCGCGCCGTTTTCCTCGGCATGCGAATGACGGATGAAGGCAAGAAGTGTCCGCTCGGACGCGAGACGTTCTCTTGCCGCGTCGACCTTGACAGCGACGGCCTGCCGACGCGTTTCCGCCGCAAAGGGCTGATCGCCGGCGACTGGACAGATCATGCTGCGACGCGCTATTCGCTTCTGGACCGTCCTGACGATCCCGTGCGCTACGTCAAGGTGCGCGACCTCGCCGGTCGCGTCGATTATCCCGACATACCATTCCGCTTCTGCGCGGCGCTCGCGGCAACTCCGCCACGCCGGGCAACCGTCGTGGCGCCGCTTTCAATCCGCCTCCGTGTCGCAGACGGGCAGAAGTCCGCTGGCATGCGCGAAACGCTTTCGCTTGATGGCGAATCGCTATCCGAACTGCGTCTCTGAGTCCGTGTCCGGGTCGGTCGTGCGGGCGGGACCACGCGCCGTAGCAGAATAATCCATGTGAAACCGCCGGTTGTGCATGTTTTCGCGGTTCTGCCGGAACGCCGTCGTGTGGTATAATGGTCGCATGAAACACGACAAATTCCTGTTGGCGGCGGCTTTCGCTTGTGCGGCTGCCGAAGTTCTGGCGGCGGTCACGGTCTCGCGGGGCCCGATGGCGCTCAAGACATATCCCGTCGGCGCGCCGGAGAAGAACCCGATGTTCTTCGAGAAGCGCGTCTATCAGGGCTCGTGCGGCAAGGTCTACCCCGTGCCGTTCATCGACAAGGTGATGGACGAACCTGTGATGAAGGAATACGACGCGGTGACGCTCGAGAACGACTACACGCGCGTAGTTCTTCTCCCGGAGCTAGGCGGGCGCATCTATATCGGACAGGACAAGACGAACAACGACTACGACTTCTTCTACCGCAACGACGTCATCAAGCCCGCGCTCGTCGGCCTTGCGGGGCCGTGGATTTCGGGCGGCGTCGAATTCAACTGGCCGCAGCACCACCGCCCGGCGACGTTCATGCCGACTGCGGTGGAGATCGAGCACGGCGAAGATGGCAGCATCACGGTGTGGATGAGCGACCACGATCCGCTGAACCGGCTGGAGGGCCGCCACGGCATCTGCCTCAGGCCGGATTCGTCCGTCGTCGAGCTCAAGGCGCGGCTCTACAACCGTACGCCGTTCACGCAGACGTTCCTCTGGTGGGCGAACGTCGCGGCGAAGGTGCACGACCAGTACGAAAGCTTCTTCCCGGCGGATGTCACCTACGTCGCGGACCATGCCGTGCGCGCGACGTCGAGTTTCCCGGAGGCGAACAATTTCTACTACGGCGTCGACTACACGAAGCGTCCGGGCGCGAACAACCTCGCGTGGTACAAAAACATCCCCGTCCCGACCTCCTACATGGTCTGCGCGACGGAATATGATTTCTTCGGCGGCTACGACCACGCGGCGCACGGCGGATTCGTCCATGTCGCCGACCGCCACATCGCGCCCGGCAAGAAGCAGTGGACGTGGGGCAACCATCCGTTCGGGTATGCGTGGGACCGCGAGCTGACCGACGACAGCGGACCCTACGTGGAGCTGATGGCCGGCGTCTATACCGACAACCAGCCCGACTTTACCTATCTGCTCCCCTACGAGACGAAGGTGTTCAGCCAGTACTGGTGGCCGTACAAGAACCTCGGCCCCGTGAAGAACGCGAATACGCGCCTCGCCGTGTCGCTCGGCGGCGGCAGGGCTGGCGTTGTCGCGGCGGAGAATCTCGGTGAAGTCGAAGTCGTTCTGGGCGGCGAAGTACGCACGGCCGATCTCAGGATCGGCGCGCCGGTCGTATTCACGACGGACGCGCCGTCGATCATCGTGCGCAGGGACGGCGCGGAACTGATTTCATTTTTCGCCAATCGTGCGCCGACCGAGCAGCCCATCAACCAGTCGTGGGCAGAACCGGGAGACGTGCCCATGCGCGACGTCGCCACCGAGCCGCCCGCACCAGCCGACATTGCGAGCGCGGATGAACTCTTCATCACGGCAGAGCACCTCGACCAGTACCGCCATCCGACGCGTATGCCGGAAGCGTACTTGGACGAGCTTCTGAGGCGCGACCCCGAAGACAGCCGCGCTCACACGCTTTACGGCAAGCGCCTCATCCAGCGCGGACTCCTCGCCGAGGCCGAGCGGCATCTCGTCCGCGCCGTGAAGCGCCAGACGCGCCGCCATCCGAACCCATATACCGGCGAAGCGCTTTACTACCTCGGACTCGCGCGCGATTTGCAGGGCAAGCTCGACAGCGCCTATCCGTGCTATTTCAAGGCGACCTGGAACGGAGAGTTCCGCGCGGCAGGCTACTATCGCCTCGCGACGGTAGACGCTCGCCGCGGCGACTGGGCCAAGGCGCGCGAACACGCCGCCGAATCGCTCGTCTCCGACGCGCGCAACGAGAAGGCGAAGATGCTGGCGACGCGCGATCTTTCCGCGCTCGTCAAGAAGCCGTTCGACCAGGAGATGGCGTTAGACGCCGCATACGACCTCGTCGAGATGGGGCAACAGTCTTTGGCGATTGCCAAGCTGAAGACAACGAAGCTGAACACGCTCGGACTCTACGTCCTCGCATACATCGCACAGGACAAGTCGCTCCTTGCAGAGGCTTCCGCCCGCGGCTCGGCAGACTACTTCTTCCCGTCCCGCCTCGAAGACTACCTGGCGCTCAAATGGGCGGACGAGGCGAGCGGTTTCAAGGACTACAAGGTCGCCTACGCGCTCGGCAACTGGCTCTACGACCGCAAGCGCCACGAAGAGGCGCTCGTTTGCTGGGAGCGCGCGACGAAGCTTGCGCCCGGATTCCCTACAGCATGGCGCAACCTGGGCGTCGCGCTCTGGAACGTCCGTCGCGACGGAAAGTCTGCGATGGCGGCGTATGAAAACGCGATCAAGGCGGACTCTTCCGATGCGCGCCTTGTCGCGGAATACGACCAGCTGCGCGAGAAGTGCAAGGTCGCCGTGTCCGAACGGCTTGCGTTCCTTGCGTCGCACATGGACCTTGTGCTTTTGCGCGACGACGCGACGGTGCAGTACGTGACGTGCCTCAACGATCTCGGCCGCCACGATGAGGCGCTGGACGTTCTTTCGAAGCACCGCTTCCATCCGTGGGAAGGCGGCGAAGGCAAGGTACTCAAACAGTACACCCGCGCGCACCTCGAACTCGGCTTCAAGGCGCTTGAACGCGGCGCGTTTGCCGCGGCGCTCGAGCATGCCGGAAAGAGCTTCGCGACGCCGCAGAATCTCGGCGAGGCGTACCACCTCTTGCAGGCGAAGGCGGACGTCAATTATCTGCGCGGGAAGGCACTTCAGGGACTCGGGCGCATCGACGAGGCTAAAGCCGCTTTCGAGGCGTGCGCGGCGGAAGCGGGCGACTTCCAGTCTATGGCCGTGACCGCGTATTCGGAGCTCTCGTATTATCGCGGACTCGCCCTTGCCGAACTCGGACGCAAGGACGATGCGAAGGCGCTTTTCGAGGGAATGCTCGCTTTCGCCGAGAAGGGGCTCGCCACGCCGTTCAAGATCGACTACTTCGCGACGTCGCTGCCGCTCCTCTTGATCTTCGAGGACGATCTTGAAGCCGTCAAGAACGCACAGATGGAAAACCTCAGGGCTCTCGCCGGGAAGGGACTGTCTGTGATTGAAGGAAAGTAAAAGAATTGATGGGGCATGACGCGGCTTCCAGCCGCGTCTCCAAAGACTGTCAAAGCTTTGCAATCTCGCGCGGCGGCAGACCGTAGGCGCGGCGGAATCGCCGCGAGAAGTAGAGCGGATCGGCAAATCCGGCTGCGTACGACGCCTCCTTCACGGAGGCGTTCGTCGTCTCCAGGAGCCGCTTGGCGTATTCCAGACGGCAGCTTTCCACGTACGCCTGCGGCGAGACGCCGAAAGCGGCGGTGAACTTGTGCGCGAAGCGTGACGGCGAGAGCGCGCCCGTGGCGGCGGCGAGCCGCGCGACGGTCAGCCGTTCGGAAAGATGTTCGCGGATGAAGGCGTTGACTGTGTCGATGAACGCGTCGGGGCGCGTGTCCTTGCGCCGGATCGCGGCGCAGAGCCTGAGGCAGATGTTCTCCAGCACGTTCATCGCGAAGGCGCGGTCGAGCGCCGTGCCGCGCCGCGTGTGCGCGACGACGTCGCGGAAGAGGGACTGGATCCGGCCGAAGGCGTCCGGCGCGAGGCCGTGCGCACCGCGAGCGAAGACGGTCAGGCGTCCGCTGCCGAAGGGGATGCCGAGGAAGGGCTGCCAGTCCTTCGGCGCGTGGACGTGGACCCAGAGGAAGTGCCATTTTCCCACGGTCGGGTCCGTGCCGTAGTCGTGCGGAACGCCCGGCGGAATGACCGCGAGTGAGCCCGCCGCGAGCGGCACGGCGTCGCCGCGCGGCGTGCGGAAGAGGCCGCGCCCGGCGCGCGTCAGCAGCATCAGATGGTCGTCCGTGCCGCCCGGGCGCACGATGCAGTAGCCGCCGCGCATACGGTATTCGTCCGCGATCAGCGTCGCGTACGGATGCGCGTAGATGTAGTTCGGATCTTTCTCTGGTGTCACAGACATGAAAACAGTATATCAGAAATGTGTGTCTTGAATGGTACCCGACTGGGTAAGCAATGACGAAGTAGGGTTTGGTATAATGGAGCCATGAATAAGATTCTTTCATGCGCATACTTTGTCGTAATTGCCGCTGCGGCAATCGCGGCGTCTGAGGCGCAGCGCGCAGGCCATATCCCCGACGACTGCCGTCCGAAGGCGTGGTGGTTCTTCGGACAGACCGAGACGACACACGAGGGGATCACGGCGGACGCAGAGGCGATGAAGCGCGTCGGTTTCGGCGGAGTTGTGTACTACGACCAGTATCATGGGGAGAATCCGAACGCGGAAAAGCTGTGGAGCGATGCGTGGTGGGACGGACTCGAATTCGCCGCGTCCGAGGCGTCTCGGCTTGGGCTGACATTCGAGACGGCTGTGGGTAACGGATATGTTGCAGGCGGCCCGTGGATCGATCCAGCGCACGCCATGAAAACGCTCGTCGTAATCGACCGCGACACGAACGGCGGCAAGGTGACGCTCTCGCTCCCTGTCGCGAAGGATCGCGGCTGGCAAAAGACCGTCGCCGTGCTCGCGATTCCACTACCGGAAGCAGACGGAATGTTCGTCGATATGGAGTATGCCGGACACGAAAAGGGGCTCGCCAGCACGATGCAGCATCCGGGCGGAATGTACGGCTATCGTGAAAAGACGTTCAAGGCCGTCACAAATTCACTTCCGAAGATTCCGCGCTGGCAGGCGAAGACGGCGGCGGTCGTCGATTTCGTCCCGCGCGGCGACACGCCGGTCTGCATCGATCCAAAGACCGTGTGCGACGTGACGGAGTGCTTCGACGAGTCCGATAGCAGGCTCAAATGCGAACTGCCTGCGGGACGCTGGAAGGTGCTGCGTTTTGTCGCAGTGCCGACGGGCGGACGCACAAAGCACGGACGTCCAGAGGCTATGGGGCTTGAATGCGACAAGATGAGCGTCGCGGCGGCGGAACTGCACTGGAAGTCGTATACGAAGCGCATCATAGACAGGCTAAAATCGAAAGGGATTCCGCTCGCCGGCATAATCTTAGACAGCCACGAGGCTGGTGCGCAGAACTGGACGGACGACATGCTCAAGGAATTCGCGCGGCGGCGTGGGTACGACTTCCGCCCGTATCTGCCGCTGATGGCGGGCTATTGCGTTGCTGAGAACGCCGAGGATGTTCTTGCCGACTTCCGCAGGACGTGTGTGGAACTGATCGCCGAGCGCTACTACGGAACATTCGACCGCCTCTGCCGCGACGAGGGATTGTCGTTCACCGCGCAGACGGGCGGAGGCATGTTCATGATCGCGGATTCCGTGTTCTCGAAGAAATACGTGTCGATTCCGGAAGGGGAGTTCTGGGGCTACCAGAAATTCGGCTCATACGATGTGAAGGATACGTCGAGTGCCGCGCATCTCTACGGGAAGAAGATCGCAAGCGCGGAGGCGATGACGGACGCTCCGTACAAGATGACCATTCCCGAGCTGCGCCGCCGCTGCGACCTTGCATTCGCCTTCGGCGTGAATGCAATGACGGCCTGCGCCGTTCCGCATCTGCCGAAGAAGGACTGCGGCGTGAAGGCGCTGACGGGTCCGCGCGAATACGGTCTGAACAGAAGCAATCCGTGGTGGGAGGGGTCGCGTCCGTTCTGGGACTATATCGCCTTCTGCTCGTGGATGCTGCGCCAGGGCGAGCCTGCGCCCGAGGCGCTCTTTTACGCGGGCGACGATGTTCCGGTCAAGATCATCGCGTCCAAAGTGCCGAAGGCGCTGGACGGACTTGACTGGGATTTTGCGACGGGCGATGCCGCCGCGCGAATGACGAAGACGGCGGAAGCCTGGACGACGCCTGAGGGAATACGCTACGGCTATGTCGTTGACAGCGAAGGACGCACACTCGCAGGAACGCCGCCCGCGCGTCGGCTTAATCTGCCGCACATCTCGCGCCTCCTCCCGAGCGGAGAGGAACTTGCATTTATCGCGAATGATACCGAGCATGAGGTCAAAGTCGATCTCGGCGGAGAGTCAGCTGTCGTTATCGATCCCTGGACGCGCTGCCAGACTACAGAATCGTCCGTCGTCATCCCTCCCGGCGAAAGCCGTTTTGTAAAAGTCGCAAGTACAGCGGAGTCTGCACAGAAATCCGAAAGCGGTGATGTCGCGCGTATCATTCGCAATGACGCATGGTGGAACACGGTCGATGGCAAGCCGATTTATTCGAATGGCGGCGGATGCTATTTCTATGAAGGTCGATGGTACTGGTACGGCTGCAGGTACGAAGAAGCCGAGCGTGTGCGGTTCGACTCGGCGTTTCGGGTCGATGTCGGTGGGCTGCATACGACATTTGTCGGCGTGACGTGCTATTCAAGCGACGATCTGGCGAACTGGCGCGACGAGGGGATCGTCTATGCCGGCGAGGGGACGGAGAGCGAAGCGCACGGCCGCTGGTTCGGTCGCGTCGGAGTCGCAGCCGTTCCGTCCGAGGGGAAGTTCGTCCTCGCGATGCAATACATGGGCGGCGTGCTGCTGGCGGTTGCCGATTCGCCGCGCGGACCGTTCGTCTTTCAGGAAGGCGTTGACATGAGCGCGAGCACCGGCTACCGAACGACCGGCGACCAGTCCGTCTTCTACGACGACATCCACGGAAAGGGCTATCTCGTCTTTTCCAAGCCACATGGACGCGACAAGACTTATGTCGCGGATCTTGGCTATCGGAACGGACGCGCATTCGTGGGTGCCCCGCGGCTTGTCTTCGCCGGGCACGGGCGCGAAGGGAACTGCATGTTCATGCATCGCGGCAAATACTACCTCTGCGCCTCCGATCTCTACGGCTGGGATGGTTCGCGCGCCTACTGGATGGTTGCGGATTCGCCGATGGGGCCGTATCGCAAGTCGTCGGACGGGGATATGTTTCTCATGCGCAATGCCGTAGAGGACTATTGCCACGTCTCTCAGACTGGATTTTTCGTGACGGTGCGCGGCGCGGAACAGGAAACGGTGGTGTTCTGCGGAGACCGCTGGACTCAGTTCGCGGACAACGGAATCGGCTTCAACGTCTGGACGCCGCTTTCCTTCGACGGAGACGAGCCGGTGTTCAATTCGCTGTCGGAGTGGACGCTAGATGCCGCGACAGGTCGCTGGGCGGTTGGTTCGGGAAACAACTACGTGCGCAACGGCTCGTTCGATGCAGACCGTCGGCAGATTCCGATTCATCATAAGCCCGATCAGGATTTCGTTTCCGGCTGGACAGTAGAACCGGCGGGCGGATTTCTCAACGCGACGAACAAGACCTGTGACAAGGCGTTTGTGACCGGCAAGTTCGCCCTCAGTCTGGGCGCGCCGTTCCCGCGCAGGGCCTTTCAGAAAATAGAAGACATTCCAAATGGGAACTACATGCTGCGCTATTGGCGTGATGACGGGAAGGGATGGCAGAGGCATGAAGAATCCGTCTGCGTGACAAACGGAACGCATGTGGTGGAATTCGTGGCAACCGCGCCTTGCCGGATAGACGATGTCAGCCTGATTGCCGCCAAAGCGGGAGCGGGGCTTCCCAATGAAATAGTCGCGGGCGGGAAACTGCGCGGCGGCTTCACGCTTGTTCCGGTAACGTGCCATCCGGGTGCCGCACAGCCGTTCCGTCCGTTCTTCAAGTCATACGATGACGGCGAGGCGAAAGTCTCCATAAAGCAGGCTTCTTCGCCATGCGAAACTGCGCTTAGGGAGGGGTTTGCGAATCCGCCGCCGGACGTGAAGATCGGTTGCTACTACTACTGGGTGAACGAGCGCGTCGATGAGGAAGGGGTGAAGAAGGACCTTAAGTGGATGAAGGAGAACGGCATTACGCGCGCCTTTCTCGCGACGGACATCCGCAACCGCACGCGGTTCGAGGATCCGTGGGAAGGGCAGCAGTTCGGCGACTGCACGTTCAGAAGCGAGAAATGGTGGCGCTGCCTAAGGACGGCGTTCAAGACCGCCGGCGAGCTCGGCATCGAGATGGGCGTCTTCAACTGTCCCGGTTGGTCGCAGTCGGGCGGACCGTGGGTCACGAAGGAAGACGCGCAGATCGCGCCCGACGGAACGTATCCCGAGAACGGACCCTGCTCGCCAGCCGCCACGGGCTATGAGGTGGACAAGACGAATCGCTCGGCTGTGCGGCGTCACTTCGACGCCTTCGTCGGCGACATACTCCGCCGCATACCGCCTGCCGAGCGTCCGACGCTCACTACCGTCGTCGTTGACAGCTGGGAGCGCGGACGTGTCGTGAAGCCGGAAGGCGATCCGCGAAAACTCTCGGACATAATCGTCGAGGAGTACATGGGCGAGCTGACGCGGTGCGCGCACGAGAACGGACTCATCACGTGGTGCGAGCCGTATTCGCATTCGCGCGGTGGATGGGACGGCGATTCGGCGACATACGGCGCGGCGGCGGATGAGGTGTCCGCCGAGTTCTGGGCGGGCGAGCCGAAGAACGAGCGCGCGAAGGAGGTCAAGGCGGCGCTTGGCGCGGCGCGCCTTGGCGGAAAGAACAAGATCTACGCGGAGAGCTTCACGGCCGGAAGCTGGACGAAATTCGCGAAGGACGACTGGTCGTTCGCGTCGCTTAAGCCATACGCCGACAAGTTCTTCAGGAAGGGCGTCAACGCGACTATTCTGCACGTGGTCATCTCCCAGCCGGGCGATGAGACCGAGCCGCCGGTCAGGCCCTGGTTCGGCACGTTCTTCGACAGGCGCAGCAGAAATGCCGCCGAGATGAAGAAGCTCGTCCCATATCTACGGCGCTGCAACTTCATGCTGCAGCAGGGCCGTCCGGCGGACGGCCGCACCGATACGCGCATACTTCCCGACGGCACGTGCATCCGCTTTACGGAGCAATCGCTTTTCGAAGTCGTTTTCCCCGACGGTCGAACCGAAACGTGGAATCCCGTTTCCGGTAAAATTGGGATATAAATTCCATAGTACCCGACTGGGTATTTTCGGCGGGGGCGAGGTTTTGTAGAATGGCGGCATGAAAATCAAACTTTGCCGTCTGTGTCTCTCCGCGATTGCCGCGGTTTCCGTCTCTGTCTTCGCGTTTGCGGACGGAGGGCCAAATGCCTCTAAGGCCGTCGACGGGAAAAGCCTGGCGCTGGAGGAGTTTCAGGGAAGCGACACGCTGATGAACCGCGCGTGGCAGTTCCGGCTCGGCGACGACGCCTCGTGGGCTTCCGTGGACTGCGATGACGCGAAGTGGCGTTGGCTCGACCTTCCGCATGACTTCCAGTTCGAGCTTCCCTGGGACAAGGGGGCGCGTCCGGCACACGGCTACAAGCCGCTTAAGGTCGCGTGGTACCGCCGCCACTTCAAGACCGATCCGATATGGAAGGGGAAGCGCGTCTTCGCGGAGTTTGAGGGACTTGATGGGGACACTCCCTTGAATCCGCAGTAGGGACTTGATGGGGACTTGATGGGGACACTCCCTTGAATCCGCAGTAGCGGGGACTTGATGGGGACACTCCCTTGAATCCGCAGTAGCGGCAGTGGCGAATTCCGGCTGAAACCCCGCAGAAACTAATGTTTTCGGCCTGTTCCCCCCCCCTTCGCGGGGACTGTCCCCACGCAAGCCCCTCACGCAAGCCGGGGACAGTCCCCCCAGGGTGCTAATCGTACGGAAATAATTCTCTCCCAAGATTGTGGTATTATGCTCCCGTCATGCGGGGGCTGTCCCCGGCGGGCGAACACAACGACAAGCGTAAGGAGAGAACAAGATGGCAAGGACAAGGAGGATCAAGTTCGCGGACCGCGACGCGCTGCACCACGTCACCTCGAGGGTGTCCGGCAGGCAGATGCTGCTCGCTGGCGCGGACGTCAAGGACGACATGCTCGACGCGCTGGAGCGCGCGGCGGAGTTCAGCGGGGTGAATGTGGGGGCGTTCGCCCTCATGGACAACCACTTCCACATAGTCGTCCAGGTGCCGTTCCGCG